>JBPCTR010000053.1:0-2657 GCA_051011575.1 Acidimicrobiales bacterium
GCGCACCGGTGTCTGCAGCGCCTTCTCCATCTCGGGCTCGGGCCGCACCGCCACCACCCGCACGTCGACCACCTCGATGCCGGTCTCCTCCAGTCGATCGTCGGACCGCAGCCCCGTAGCGATCGCAGCGCGCAGCGTGGAGATGCCCTCGACCATTACCTGGGTGAGCCGCATGCTCCTCAACACACTCGCCGAATGCTGCTGGGCCAGCTCGGTGAGCAGACCACCCACCTGCTCGAGCGGTGTCTGCTCCCACAGACCCAACTCGTTGTCGATCGTGAAGTCGATCCGCTCGGCCGCCACCGCCGGCTGGGCGATGCGGTACGTGATGCTCGCCTGCACCGCCACCTCCTGATAGTCGATCGTGCGATCGCGGAACATCAGCGGCAGCTCTCGCTCGTCGACCGGCAGCTCACTGATCGACGAGATGCGGGGCCGGAACCAGAACGACAACCCGGTCCCCTCGTTCACCACCTTCCCGTGGCGCATACGGCGCACGTAGCTGGTGCTGCTCGACTGGAGGTGCCGAACGATCGGTCGTTTCGTGATGGTTGCCATGTGCATACCCTTTCTCGTCATACTGATGATTAATAATCATATTGACGATAAATCCCTTTATCGTCAATATGACGAGTGTCACGAGGCGCGCTTCCGATGCGAGGATGATGCGGTGACCACCACACCCGACCTCGCCGAGTTGGCCGCCCGAGTCGCTGCGGCCCGCGACGACGAGGAGCTCCGAGCGTTGTTTCAGTCCCTGGTCGACGAGTACGGCCGGACCGAGGCTTCCCGACTGTGGTGGCAGGTCTTCGGCGCGGTCGACGCGTCGGAGACCTGAGCGGAAAAGGTAGGGCCCCGTAAGGGGTTTTTCGGCCACGAAACGTTGAACCAATTGGATGGCCGGGGAGACGCCGGGAGCTGTGAAGTGTGAGCTGTTATCCCCCTGTGATGTTCCACGACCATCTTGCATTCACGCCCACTCCGGGGCGGCAATCAAATCAGGGAGCAGACATGAGAACCACCAGCAAAAAGGGCATCATCGGGCGGCTGCTCGTAGCGGCAACGCTCGCGATCTCGGCCACAACGGCCGTGGGCATCTCGGCCGCCGCCGCCGACCCACCGGCGACGTTCAGCGATTCGGTCACATTCCACGACATCAACCCATGTAGCGGCGACGAACACGAAATCACGCTGAACTTCGAAATCCGTGAACACCAGGGCCACAAGAACAACTTTGTGGTCCACCTGTCGCGTACCGGCACGACCGACGACGGATATGTGATGAATCACGGCGTCGAGACCATCACCGGTAACAAGAACGTCTTTCGTGCCCACTTCACCGACCAGTGGCGACACGCAGACGGTTCGAAGTTCCGGGTGAAGGGCGTGTTCGTGGCCAAGGAAGACGGCGTCGTCGTCGACCGCTTCGACATCACCTGCATCGGCAACTAGACCACACCCCCTCCTCGGGCTGAAGAACGGGGTTCGCACCAACTCGGTGCGAACCCCGTTCATCGTTTCGGTCGACCAACCGTCGTGACATGAGGCCGAGACGGCGACTCGCCCTAGCAGTTGTCGAGGTATGTGCAACCGTTCGCTTCGAGGAAGTCCGCCCACTCCTGGGCGAGCGCGGCCCGCGCAATGCCGGTTCGCTCGGCCTCTTCTCGGTTTGCCGCAAAGCCGAAGCGCGCGTCGACCGCCTCGGGACGCTCAAGCGTCAGCCAATTCTCGAACCGCGCGCTCGAATGCCTGAAGTCGACAACCGGATCATCGGCGGTCCCGGCGGCCTGGAGTTGATCGAACCGGACATCCAACTCACCGAAGTCGTCCGCCCCGTAGGTGATATCTCGTCGGGTGATGCCTGCTGGTGTCACGTCCAAGGTGATGATCGCCTTCACAGGCGGCGATTGAGACGCCCGAATCACTGCGTTGATTTCTGTAGTCCGACACGACACCGTGGCCGACGTTCCCGGCACCTCGTCGGTCACCCTGCACTCCGGCGTCGTCAGCTCCGATCCCTGCGCGAGGAACCAGACCATCAACAGCTCCCACTCGGCGCGGTCGTCGGGCTGGATGCTGAAGTTGTCGTCGATGACGGCGTCCTCGGTGAGAAGTCCGAGCAGTGCGTCGGCATCTCCCGCGTTGTATGCGTCGAAGTAGTCGTCGGCCGTAGTCAAGGCAATCTCGGACATCGGCGCCGACGCCGTATTCGAGTCGTCGTTGTTCGCTGCGAGGACGACCCCGACGACAACCACGATCGCAGCTGCGGCCGCAATGAGCGTGCCCCACCGGGCCGAACGGTTCTTCTGAATGGTTTCCTGGGTTGACACCATGATGACCTCCACGTCGGATTTGTCGGCCTGCTCATCGAACCGCGAACGGATCGTCTCCCAGGCCGTGGACGATGGAGATGCGTGGCTCGCGATTTCGCCAAGATCCTCTGTGGCCCGCTCTGCGAGTCGACTCATCGCTCGAGTTCCTCTCTGAGAGCGGCCAGGCCGCGGCGAACATGGGATCGAACGGTCGGGGCCGGCATGTCCATGAGGGCCGCGATCTCCGAAGCCCGGTAGCCGCCGTAGTACCGCAGCACCACGGCGACTCGCTGGTCCTCGGAGAGCCGGGCCAAAACATCCCAGAACTCACCCGCCCTCGCCGAC
>JBPCTR010000054.1:0-2952 GCA_051011575.1 Acidimicrobiales bacterium
TGTTGAGCGGGGACAAACTTGCCCGGTATACGTGCGGAACCACCTTGAGATCTTTCGCTAGGAGGGACTGGACGACGACGGGGTAGTCGCCTGCATCCAGGACGAGTTGCGCCCGGGCGCAACGTGGCTGATCCACACCGAGATCGATCCGGCGCGAGAAGGCATGGGAGTGGGGTCGTTCCTCGTGCGCTCGACGCTCGATCAGATCCGCGCCGAGGGCGGCACGATCGTGCCGACCTGTCCGTTCGTGGGGTCGTGGATTCGCCGTCATCCCGACTACGCCGACCTGGTCGATCGTGAGGCGCTTCGGGCCTACAAACGGTCGCGCTCACCGGTCGCGCTCGCCGCCACGCCCGCAGACGGATGTGCGCATATTCCCGACGATTATGCGCTCATTGCCGCGCCGTGGCCGCTCGACGGTTGCGCGGAGTGCATTGCGGTGGGCCATCGAGATTGGGTGCATCTCCGCATGTGTCAGACCTGTGGTCACATCGGATGTTGCGACAACTCACCCGGAAAGCACGGCACCGCACACTTCAACCTCGCCGATCATCCGCTGATCCGGTCATTCGAGCCCGGAGAGAACTGGTGGTACTGCTACCTGGATGACGTCACCTTCGAGAGGCCCGACGCTCCCGCCGCACCCTCCTATCCCTGATGGGCCGCTTCAAGACGCTGTTGGCGGACGTGATCGCGTCGGGCTGCACCGAGGCATGTGACGAGGACGAGAAGACAATCCGTCGAATCTTCTGTGGCGCGTCCCTGTTCGTAGGCATCGCCGGGCCCATCTGGGGCGCGATGTACATCGCGTTCGACGAACTCGGGCCCGGCCTCATTCCTCTCATCTACGGATTCATCACCTACGCCAGCTTCGCTCAGCTCCGCCGATCGGACTCCTGGAACTGGTTTCGACTCAGCCAGCTCTTTCTCATCTTCGTCCTCCCGTTCTCGCTGATGTGGAGCCTCGGCGGGTTCATCCCCGGGAGTGCGGTGATGATCTGGGCGATCCTGGCTCCGATCGGCGCGTTGTGGGGTGGGCAGTCGAGAGAGGCGGCGGCCTGGATTTCGGCCTTCCTGATCGCTTCCGTTGCGTCCGGGCTCGTCGACCCGCTTCTGCGTGAGAGCAACAACCTTCCTGACGGTCTCGTCACCATCTTCTTCGTGATGAACATCGGGATGGTGTGCGGAGTTCTCGCGGCGCTCATTGCCTTCTACGTCAGGCAGATGGACTCTCTCATCGACGTCATGCGACGCAATCGGGAGCTCGAGTCGGCCTACCTCGCTCAGGAAGTCAGCCTGCGACAGAGCGACAAGCTCGCCACGCTCGGCCGGCTCAGTGCGGGGATGGCGCACGAGCTGAACAATCCCGCGGCGGCCGCGCAGCAAGCGTCGAAGCAGCTGGGTGATCTCCTGCAAAGCGCTCGGCTTCGAACCGTTGAGCGCGCCGGCCTCGACCTGAACGACGCCGAGCAGCTTGCCCTCGAATCGTTCTCCGAACGTGTGAGCGACACCGTTGGCAAACCGCAGGTCAGCGACCCACTGGAGCGGAGCGACCGAGAGGCGGAATTGCAGGAGGTTCTGGAGGAGATTGGCGTCGCTGAGCCGTGGGACGTGGCCCCCGCGCTCGCCAGCCTCGGCATGGACGCATCTGAAGTGGCCCACATGCGAACCCGGCTTCGACCCGAGAAACTGGTCGACGTGCTCACGTTGATCTCGGTGCGCTACACCCGCCAGCACCTCATTGGCGGGCTCGACGAGAGCACGACCCGAATCATCGATCTCGTCGGCGCGCTCAAGACCTATACCTACCTCGACCAGGCCCCTCGGCAACTCATAGACGTACACGAGGGACTCGACAGCACGCTCGTGATGCTGCAACACCAGCTGAAGGGAGGCGTCGAGGTTCGTCGTTCCTACGGAGAGGGTGTTGTCGCCATCGAGGCAAACGGCACCGAGCTCAATCAGGTCTGGACGAACATTCTCGACAACGCGATCGATGCGATGCACGGTGAAGGCACGATCGAGATCGCCACGATGTTCGACGGCGCATACGTGAGCGTCGAGATCTCCGACGACGGTCCCGGGATCCACCCCGAGATACTCGAGACGATCTTCGACCCGTTCGTCACGTCGAAGCCTCCGGGCGAAGGCACCGGGCTCGGGCTGAACATCGCGCACAACATCGTCACCGAGAAACACGGAGGTCGGATCGCTGTGACCTCGACCGATGCCGGCGCCCGGTTTCGAGTCGACCTTCCCGTCGCGCTTCCCGATATCGAAGTTCCGCCCGAGCAGCAGCCCACAACCCACGAAGAGAGCGCGGTCACCTGATGGCGAAGCCTGTAATTCTGACCCTCGACGACGAAGTGCAGGTTTCCGACGCGGTCGAGCGAGACCTGCGCACGCACTTCGGTAGGGACTACCGGATTCTCAAGTCGACCGCGCCAGCCGAAGCCCTCGAAATCCTCAACCGGCTCAAAGAACGGGACGAAGAGGTCTCACTGCTGCTCATCGATCAGCGCATGCCCGAGATGGAGGGCACCGAGTTCCTCCTCGAAGCCATGACGCTGTACCCGGACGCGCGGCGGGTCTTGCTCACCGCGTACGCTGACACTCCCGCGGCGATAACTGCGATCAACGAGATCGGGCTCGACCACTATCTCATGAAGCCCTGGGGCCCGGCTGAAGAAAACCTCTATCCGATCCTCGACGAGCTGCTCGACGATTGGGAACACAGCGTCGAGCATCCCTACGACGGCATCCGGGTTGCTGGCACCCTTTGGTCTCCCGACTCGCACCACGTGAAGGACTTTCTCGCCCGATCGCAGGTGCCCTACCGCTGGCTTGACATCGAACGCGACGCGGACGCCAGCGCCGAAGTCGATGCCGCCACCGGCGACGGCGACGGACACCGACGTTTGCCCGTCGTCTTCTTCCCCGACGGGACAAGCC
>JBPCTR010000055.1:0-40514 GCA_051011575.1 Acidimicrobiales bacterium
CACCATGACCATGTTGCGGCCTTCGAGGTTGGGTCCGAATTCCACGTTTCCGAGGTAGTCGACCCGCTCTGCGACGTCGTCGAGGATGCGGCGGCCTAGTTCGGGGTGCTGCATTTCGCGCCCACGAAACATGATGGTCACCTTCACCTTCGAGCCCTCACCAAGGAACTTCTCGACCTTCTTGGTCTTGGTGTCGAAGTCACCCTGCCCGATCTTGGGCCGGTACTTCATCTCCTTGACGGTGACGTTGGTGCTCTTCTTGCGTGACTCTTTGTCGCGCTGAGATTGTTCGTACTTCCACTTCCCGTAGTCCATGATTCGACACACAGGAGGGTTGGCCTTGCTGGCGACCTCTACGAGGTCGAGATCCATGTCGGCCGCCATCCGGAGAGCTTCCGGCGTGGGGCGTACACCCAACTTTTCACCATCGGGTCCGACCAACAGCACCTCACGGGCGCGAATTCGGTCATTGATCCGGGCTTCGGGCTTCTCAGCTATGACTGCTCACTGCGCAATGGCAGATCCTTTCATCGGGCTCCGGGCCACGACGGAACGGGGTCGACGGGCACGGCACGCGCCATGTCGAAGATGTCTCGACAGAGCGCCGCTGCGCTTCGCTGACCCAGCGCACCCTCGAGTGGCTGGGCGGGTCCCGAGGTCGACTCTCGACACCAGGTCCGCTTTCCAGAACGATTTCGTTTTGTTGAAGCATAGGCTGACGCCCGTAAAACCCCAAGGGATGGGGCGAACCCCCACGGAAATGGACGATTTCACATGAGCTTGTGGACCCCCGGCGGTGAGCACGAGGTGCCCCGCGATCAGCCCCAACAGCAACCGGCAGCAGGGCCCCAGGCCCAGGCTCCGGCCGGTGGCGGAAGCATGGCCGACATGGACGATGCGGCACTCGCCGAGGCGCTCGGCATTCCGTCACTCGACGAACTGAGTGATGAGGAGCGCGCCCAGCTCGAAGCCGCCGTCACCCAGATGGCCGAGACCGAGCGACAGTTGGCCACCACCCCTGCCGACGTCGTCATCGCGAATCACGCGATGGGCATATACGAACTGGCCGCGATTCACCTGCGTCAGAACCCGCCCAACCTCGGCGAGGCCTCGCTTGCAATCGACGCGCTCGGCGCCATCCTCGACAAGCTGCAGGGTCGATTGGGCGAGAACGAGCCCACGCTTCAGCAGGCTCGCGGCCAGCTCCAGCAGGCTTTCGTGGGCATGAGCTCGCATGAAGGCGGCGACGGCGAGTGATTTCGGGGCGGTTCGCGGGCCCGCTGACGGCGCTCGCACTCGTCGCGGCCGCGTGCGGAGGCTCCTCGAGCCCCACCGCCGAAGCCGAGGGAGTATCGCCCACGACGTCGCCCACACCGACGACCGCCGAGACCACGACCGCGGCGCCGACGACAGCTGTTCCGAGCACCACAACAACCACGACGGCGGCGGCTCCGGTCGCAGTCGACGATGCGATGGGCTTCGACCAGCTGGGAGAGTTCGGCGTGGGCCGACGCGAGGTGCAGCTCGTCGATACCGCGCGGGAGCGCACGCTGAGCGTCGACATCGTGTATCCGACCGCGGCCGGGGCGACGGGCGAGCCGTCGATCTACCAGTTCATCCCGACCATCGAGCTCGCGAGCTCGGTGGCGATCGCCGATGCCTCGCCGGCCGCGGGGAGCTTTCCCATCGTGGTGTATTCACACGGCGCTGGTGGCACCCGCTGGATCACCACGCACCTCACCGAGCATCTCGCGAGCCATGGATTCGTCGTGATCGCAGCCGACCACGCCGGCGACACCCTCCTCGAAAGCATCGGCGACAGCCGCCTTCCATTCGAGGAGCTCGCCGTTCTCCGACCGCAGGATGTCGACTTCCTGATCGAGAGCGCCGCGTCACCCACGGGTGTCGACGCCTTCGACGAAGTCACGGCGATCGCCGACGCCTAGACGGTTGGCGTGGTGGGCCATTCGTTCGGTGGATACACGGCGATCATGACGGCGACGGATCGCGTCGGAAACGATCGCGTCGACGCGATCGTTTCGCTCGCGCCGGTGACCACGCTCATCGACGACGCCGACCTCGCCAGCGTTGATGTTCCAACACTGTTGGTCGGGGCGTCGGAGGACACCACGACCCCGGTCGCCGACAACCTTCCGCGTCCCCTTGCGACGATTCCCGGACGGCCGCTGGCGCGAGTGGATCTCGTACTGGCAGGACACCAATCCTTCAACGACGTGTGCGATTACCGCGAGGCCCTCGAGTCACTTGGTACCGTGCCCGCCTTCTTCTTCGATCTACTCGAAGGCTTCGAGGCCTCAGCGTGTGTCCCCGAGCTGCTCGACATCGACGAAGCTCACCGTCTCATTCAGCTCTTCACAACGACGTTCTTCGCCGAGCATCTTCGCGGCGACGAGGTTCCCGACGTGCTGAGCGAGGACTTCGACGAGGCGGAATCCGACGTCGAAATCGAAACTGCGGCCTGACCCCCGTACCCTTCAGAGCCGTGACCAGGATTGCCATACCGTCGAAGGGCCGTCTCCGCGACTCAGTGCTCGATCTACTGTCGCATGCCGGCTATTCCCGGCGGTCGTTCGACCGAATGAACGCGTCGGCGATGGTCGAGGACATCGAATTCATCGAGATGCGGCCACGCGACGCCGCCGCCTGGCTGGCTGAGGGCCGGCTCGACGCCGCGTTCATCTCGACGGACACTGCGCTGGAAAACGAGATCGAGACCTGGCCGTCGATCGATTTGGGTTTCTCTCGCTCCGACCTGGTGATTGCCTGCAAGGAGGACGCTCCCTATCGCTCGATCGCCGATCTCGCTGGTGCGATCGTCGCCACGCACCTACCCCGATGGACCGGTCGTTGGCTCGCGGACGAAGGGGTCGACGCCCACGTTGTCGAGATGGGCGGCTCGCTCGAGGGTGTGTGCACCGTGGGCATGGCCGATGCCATCGTCGATCTCCGCGAAACAGGCGGAAGTCTCCAGCGGAATCGTCTCCGCGTCCTCGCAGATGGACGATCCTGTCAGGCGACCTTCGCTCGAACCGCTCGCAAAGACGCCGCTGTCGACGCTCTTGAGCTTCGCATCCAGGCTGCGCTCGACGCGCGACTCACCCAATACGTGATGCTTCATCTGCCCGCAGATCGTGTCGAGCTCCTCGGCACAGTCTTCCCCGGCCTCGCGGCTCCCACCGTGCTCCCCCTCGCAGGTCGCGAGGACCTGGTGGCAGCGCACATCGTGGTGCAGCGTAAGAATCTCTGGGCCAAGCTCGGTGAACTCCGCGCGATGGGCGCCACGGGCATCGTGGCGCTCCCCACCGACGCCATCCTTCGCTAACTGAGTGCCTCGAGCACAGCGAGCGCATCCTCGACCCGATCCAACGGGACGAGGAGATGGTCGTGGAAGTAGCCGGCAAGAATGTTGCAGGGGATGGCCTGTTCGGCGAGCGCGGTGGACAGCATCGCGGTGAGACCCACGCCCTCGAGTGATGTGTGCACGTTCACCGTGAGCCACGCAGCCACGAAGTCGACGTGCCATCCACGCCGCTCGGCCTCCGCGACGGTGGCGACGGCTGTATAGCCCTCGCTCTCCGCGAGGACCGCCTCGACACCTGAACCCAGCTCGACCGGCTCGGGCAATGACACCACCGTGAAGGGCTCGGGACGTCGAACGATCTGCAGCGTCCGGAGGATCGTCGACAGGTCGATCTCACCAGCCATGGCGGGGCACCCTAATGCTCCGGTCGAGTTCGCCGTGCGTTGGCCGAGCTCGGCACGCCACGATGAATCGCTCCACATCGGGCTAGCGTTTCCCATGGCCTGGACCCGCCCCGACGTCGAACGTTCTGACGCTCGTTCCATCGCGATCGTCTTCGCCCTGCTGGGTTGGGTCGCCGTACTCGTCGTGGCGTCGGGCCGCGGGTCAAATGAGTCGGACTGGTTCGGCATCCCCAATCTCACCGGCGTCCTCGCCGCCACCCTGGTGGTCGCGGCCCTCGGAGGCCTGCTGTTCATCATCATCTTTCGCCCGACGATCAAAGGCGGGCTCGGCAATCGGGCTGCGTTTTCCCTGCGGTCCATGATCGCCATGGCGGTCATCGTTCTCGTGGCGGTGCTTCTCTACAACGACGACCCGGACGACAGCCCGCCGCGGCCCGAATCGACCGAGCCGGTAGGCGGGGCACCAGCAGAACTCTCGGAGACTGCGCCCACGGAGTCGACGGTCAACCGAACCGACGTCTTCACACTCGTGTTGTTGGCCGCCGCGGCTGCTGCTGTTCTGCGATTGAGCGCAACGAGAGGCACACCCGACATGCCGGTTATCGAGGTCCCTGCCGACGCTCCCGCGCCCATCGACCCCTTGTTGCAGGACGCGGTCGACGAGGCAACGGAGTTCCTTATGCACGGGGCGGACCCCCGAGAGGCGGTGATGGCGGCCTACGCGACCTTGGAAGGGGTTCTGGCTCTACAGGGACGAGGGCGCGCCGCCTCCCAGACACCCACCGAGCACCTTCGCGTCGTGTTGGGCCTCATCCCGGCGCTCGAAGCGCCGGCCGTCGAACTCGGTCGCCTGTACGAACTGGCACGATTCTCCGACACAACGATCACATCGACCGATCAGGAGAGCGCCGCCACTGCGCTCGACCACGCGCGGGTCGAGCTCAAAACACCTTCGCTTGGCACGCTATGAGGATGCGCCGAGCGTTCTCCACGGTCGTGAGAGCCGGTCTAGCCGGCCTTCTCATCGCCACCGTCTTCTCGCGCGGTGAGCTCATCTCCGTTCGGGTCTGGCTGTCGGCTGCTGCGGTGGGGATCACTGCATCCGCGGTGTCACGGCTCATCGTGGCCGCCCGCGTAGAACCCGCTGGACTGATCACCGCGTGGAAGCCCCGGCGAACGCGGGGCCGATCGTTCGACGGCGGCATCAAGAGCTTGCGGGCGACAGAATCCGTGATGAGGGAAGCGTCGCGCAACCCGCGGTCGTTCGGTCACCAGCTTCGGCCCCGATTGCACGACCTTGCGCGGCACTATCTCCCGATCAGCCACGGCATCGACCCGGACGTCGACCCGGCGGCCGCAGCGGTCGTTCTCGGCGACGTCGCGTGGTTGATCGACCCTCGTCCGGCGCGAGATGCTCCGACGCTCGACGAAATCCAACGATTCGTGAGGATCGTCGCCGGCACGCGTCACTCGGCGACACGACGACAAGAGGTATCCACGCCATGACGAGCAGTAGCAGCCCGAGCCCCGAAACGCTCAGCCCCGAACACGCGGCAGATGCATGCACTCGTGTGCTCGATTCACTCGAAACGGTTGTCGTGGGGAAACGGGCCCAACTCGAGCTGATCGTGGGAGGCCTGCTCGCGGGCGGACACATGTTGCTGGAGGATCTTCCCGGGCTGGGCAAGACCCTCATCGCTCGGTCGCTCGCCCAGGTGACGGGCCTGACCCTGGGGCGCGTCCAGTTCACGCCTGACCTGATGCCCGCCGATGTGACCGGGTCCCTCCTCTACGACCAGCGAAGTCAGGACTTCGACTTCAGGCCGGGACCAATCTTCAACAACGTGGTCCTGGGTGACGAGATCAATCGGGCGCCACCGAAGACCCAGGCCGCACTTCTCGAGGCAATGCAGGAACGCCAGGTGACAGTGGATGGTGAGTCTCACCGCCTCGCCGCACCGTTCCTCGTGCTCGCCACCCAGAATCCGATCGAGTTCGAGGGGACGTATCCACTGCCCGAAGCCCAGATCGACCGCTTCATGCTGAAGACGTCGATCGGATACCCGAGCGCAGCCGACGATGCGGAGATCATCCGCCGTCGGCTCGAGCGCGGGACCGACGATACGACCCTCAATGCAGTGATCGACCAAAAGACCGTGCTCGCGTTGCAGGCATCGACGGAGAACGTGCTCGTTTCCGATCCGGTGATCGAATACTGCGTCGCGCTGGTTCATGCCACTCGATCGAGCACCCAGGTCAGTGCCGGTGCCAGCCCACGCGGCGTGGAAGCGCTCGTGAAGCTGGCGAGGGCGCGGGCACTGCTCGACGCCCGCACCTACACCACGCCCGATGACGTGAAAGCGGTAGCGCTTCCCGCGCTTGGGCATCGGATCGTTCTTCGACCCGAGCTGTGGGTACGAGGCGGAGACTCTGCGTCCGTCGTGGCCGAGGTTCTCCAAGCGGTCGCCACACCGTCCACCCTTCCCGCGGGCTCGCCGCCGCCCGGAACCAACGCGTGACCCGACGGGCGACAGAACGATTCCTGACGGCCGTGGTGCTCACGGTGTCAGCGGCACTTGTGGCTGTGCTCGGCGGACGCCCCGACGCGGCGGTGCTCGTCGCTCCGTGGCTGGTGCTGATGACGCTGGGACTATCGAGGAGACGTGACCACTCCCCGAAGATAACCGTACGCACGTCGACCGATCGGGTGCTCGCGGGGGACGACGTCGAGCTAACCACGACGCTGGTGGGATCGGCTGGCACGGTTCGCGTCTCGTGCCGGCCGAGCGACGGATTCTGGCGAGCTGATTCCCCCACAGCCGTTCCGGTCGAGGAGGCAATGGCCCTCGGACGGGCGGACGTCACGATGTCGCTGGCCGCTCACCAGTGGGGTCAGCACGATCTCGGAAGAGTCCATGTTGAGATCACTGATCCCTTCGGTCTCTTCCGGTCGGGTGCGAGCACCGCTGCACCGACGAATCTGCTGGTCCACCCGACCCCGACAGACCTTCATGACCTACTCACCCCGTGGCTCGTCCGTCGGATCAGCGGCGCGCACGGGTCGAAGGAAGTGGGTCGAGGTGTCGAGTATGCCGACATCCGGCCCTACACACCCGGAGATTCACTTCGCGAGATCAACTGGCGCGCCAGCGCCCGATCGAACGAGTTGTGGGTGTCGCAACGTCATCCCGATCGCGCCTCAGATGTGATCCTGCTCGTCGACTCGTTCGTCGAGTCCGGACACGATGTGAAGACGGTTGTGGGGCTGGCGATCGAGGCCGCCGTGGCACTGGCCGAGAGCCACCTGGCGGTTTCCGACCGAGTCGGGCTCGTGGAACTTGGTGGCGTCGTGCGGTGGGTCAGCCCCGGCACCGGGCGCCTCCAGCTGCAGCGGCTGACCGATGCGTTGCTGTCGACAAGTCTCTACGCGAACGCCTCCGAGCGGAATCTCGGCGTCATCCCACCGCGGGCCCTTCCGCCGCGATCATTCGTCGTCGCCCTCTCGCCGCTGCTCGACGAACGGTTCATCGACTCGCTGTTCGTGATGTCAGGTCGCGGCCACGATGTCGCGGTGATCGAGTGCCCATCCTCCCTTGCCTCTCGCGACAACACCGCTCCTGATGTGGTCGAGCTGCGGTCTGCCGCGCTGGATCTGTGGGAGGCCGAACGCCAGGTCATCCGCGACCATCTTGCTGATCATGGCGTGGCGATTGCCAGCTGGCAGCCGGGTGAACACCTCGACATGGTTCTCGGTGAACTCAGCCGCCGGCGAATCCCGCTCGCACGATCGGCCCGGCGGTGACGATGATGACGTCACCGCTACGGCCGGGCGGCCTTCAGGGCATGGCGTCACTTGTGCTCGCGGCGACGACGGCTGCGATCATCGTGGCCGCCGCCCCTCTGGCGACCGAGGTCGGCGGGCGACTGGCGCTGACGGCGCTCGTGTTTTACGGGATCGTGCTCATCGTCGGTTCGGCGCGGCTGGTGGGGCTCTCGTCGATTCTCATGCTCGGGGCGGCGCTGGCCTCGACTTCGTCAACGGATCCCGAGTGGGTTCGATCGATCGTGATCGGATGCGTTTGGTACGCAGCGATTGAGATCGGATGGAGCTCGATTGAGCAACGAAAGGGGGCTGAGCGAACGGCAGCGTTCAATCGCCGCCGCGTCAACGAGGTGGCGACGGTCGTCGCTCTCGCGGTCATCGTCACTCTGGCGGGATTGGTGGGGTCGGGTGCGGCAGCGGAACGGACCCTGATCGCGCAGGCGCCGATCGTGCTCGGGCTCGTGGCGGCAGTCGCTCTCATAACCCGCAGCCTCGAGCGGGCGTAGTGTCGAGCGCATGGACGCTCCTCTGATCTCCACACCACATCCGGGGCCGAAGTCACGGGAAATCATTGAGCGTGTCCGCGGTTCCGAAGCGAGATCAGCGCTCACGTTCGGCATGGCGGACGATCCGGTGGTGCTCGACGAAGCGCATGGCGCGGTGATCACCGATCCAGACGGAAACCGCTTTCTGGACATGGTCGCCGGCTTCGGATCGCTCAACCTCGGGCACGCTCATCCCGAGGTGGCCGACGCCGTGGCCGCGCAGGCGCGTCGCGGCACCCAGGCGATGTCGTTCACCTCCGAGGTTCGGGTTGCTCTGCTCGAACGACTCGTGGCAATGCCTGTTGGGTCCTATCGGGCTCTGCTCGCGGCGTCGGGGTCGGAGGCGGTCGAGACGGCGCTCAAGTTGGCTCGACGGGCAACCGGGAGAGTGGGCATCGTGGGCTTCTCCGGCGGCTTTCACGGCCGCACGGTCGGAGCACTCGCACTGATGGGGAGAAAGGGTCAGCGCGAGGGGCTCGGCAACCTGGGCCAACCCGTGACCCATATCCCCTATCCCGATCCGTACCGCTCGCCCTTCGGCCGCGACGAACGAGAGGTGGCCGAGGCCACGCTTGCGCTGCTCGACCACCAATTGGGTGATCCGGCGAGCGGCTGGGACGAGACCGCCGCCGTCATCATCGAGCCGGTGCAGGGCAATGGCGGCATGATCCCGGCACCGCCCGGATTCATGTCGGGGCTTCGGGAAGTGTGCGATCGACACGGAGTGCTTCTGATTTCCGACGAGGTGATGAGCGGGTTCCATCGAACCGGACGGCAGTTCGCTTACGAACACGACGACGATGTTCGGCCCGACATCATCGTGCTCGGCAAGTCGCTCTCGGCCGGCCTCCCGCTCGCCGGATGTCTTATCAGCGAAGAGGTGGCACGACAGGGCCCGTCGGGTGTAGAGACCAGCACGTATGCGGGCAACCTCGTGTCGTGCGCGGCCGCCGTCGCGGCACTCGACGTGTACGACCGACTCGACATGTCGAACATCGCTGCCGCTGCCGGAGCCCAGCTGATCGAGAGCCTCAGGGGTGCCCTCGGTGATCATCCCGCGGTGGGTGACATCCGCGGGCGTGGATTGATGGCCGCCGTCGAGCTCGTGAGTGATCGCGAGACCCGTGAGCCGCTTCCGATTGCTCGGAGGGTCAGCGACGCCACGACCCGCCGCGGGCTCCTCGTCTATCCAGGGGGCCATCACGGCAACGTGATCGGCATGCTCCCCCCGCTCATCGCGACCCATGACCAGCTCGCGACCGCAGCCGACGTGCTCGCCGACGTGCTGATGGACCTTGGTTTGTCTGTCTGAGCCTCGAGAGCGACGTCAGGCGTCCTTGTTCTTGCCCTTGGCTTTTCCCTTCTCGGACTTCTCCTTGGGCTCGCCGTCGTTGTCTTCGTGGTCCTTATCTTCGTGGTCCTCTTCGAGCTCGTCCGCTTCCTCGAGCTCGGCTTCCTTCTCCTCGTCCTCGTCGACGTCGGCGTGCTTGCCACACGACGTCTGGGCGGCCTGGCTCACGATCCTTCCGCGAGGACCCTCGATCGAGTCGTCCTTGGCAACGCCCGCCACGTATTCGCCGTGGTTTCCGGCGTCGTCACACAGCACGTCGCCATACGGTTCGCCGTCCTCGTTCTCCGGTGGCAGAACCTCGTCCTCGACGACCTGTTCGTCAGCAAGATCCTGATCCGCCACCTCGATGATCACCTCGTCTTCGACGACGTCCTCCACGGCCTCCAGTTCGGTGGGCTCGACCGGATCGACCTCTTCGTCGACTGGCTCCTCGACCGCTTCGACCTCGACGACAGCCGGTTCCTCCTGGAGGAACGGGACATTGTCCACAGCAGCTACTGCCGTTGTTCCGAGGGCCACCGCCGAGACAGCAGCGGCCACCTTGTGGCCAAGGATCATCTTGAAAATCATCAACGCTCCAGGTGTCGATAAGGGAGTGTTCCCGCGTGATACCAAAAGGTCCTCGGCGCGAGTGGCCAAAAGCTGAAGCGCTCTCGGCCGAGGCGAGCCCAATAGGGCGCCTGGCACGGGGCTGTGGGCCGAATGCCTCAAAAATTGCTCAAGAAATCTGGGCCTTCTGGCGACAACTCACCAAACACTGGTTCGAAGGTGGGAAACGGTCGCAATGAGCGGGACAGGGAAAGATGTTCAGAAAAGGAGGGTCGACCGCGAACGCGGGGGCTCCGTGGTCGAGACGGCCCTGATCATCCCGATCTTCCTCTCCTTGCTCCTCGGCATCGGGTCATCGTCGGTGGCATACGGTCACTCGAGCTCGATCAACAATGCGTCCCGAGAGGCAGCTCGATACGGGGCCACGCTCTCGGTCGAGGGCGATCTCGCCGGATGGCTGACGGATGTGGCGGCGGTGGCAGAAGCGGCTGCCACCGGCGACGTCGACACCACCAGGCCCAGTCACACCGTTTGCATCGCATATGTGTATCCAGATGGTGTCGACACAAACGACCGCACGCTTTCGGTCAACGTCGACTCGCTGGGCCCGATCCAGACAACGGCACCCTGCTTCGCCGACGGCCGCCCCAACTCTGAACGCCGTGTTCAGGTGGTCATCCAGCGCGATGCATCCATTGAGGCCGCTTTCTTCTCGAGTGACTTCACGATCGACGCGGAAGCGGCGGCTCGGTTCGAGCGGGGCTGAGTGATGAGCCGGCGGAGCGAGCAGCCGCGTCGGCGCACCGAAAGCGAACGCGATCGGGGAGCCGCCCTCGTGATCTCGGCGATTGCGATGACCGTGCTGTTGGGGCTGGGCGCGATCGCAGTCGATTTCGCTGCCGTTCGGAACAACCGAACCAACAGTCAGCGTGCCAGCGACTCTGCGGCGGCCGCAGCGGCGCTCAGCCTCATCGATGCAGACCCCCAGGTAGCCTGCTCCGCTGCGCTCGACTACCTCGCGTTGAATGGGGTGAACCCCACGCCGACCACACCGGTCGACTGCTCGACGTTCCCGACGACGTGTGTCGACGGCACGACCGCGAGCACTTCTGCGTCCATGTCCGACACCGAGTTTCTGGTGACGCTGACCTATCCCGTTGACAACGGCGATCTCATGATGAATCCGTCTGCGCTCGGCGCCGGCGGGCAGGCGTTGGTCGCGGCTGACGGAAGTCCCTGCGACCGCTTCGGCGTGTCGGTGCAATCAACACACGCCACGTTCTTCGCCGGGATCCTTGGCTCCGACGAGGTCGACACAACCGTTCACTCCGTCGCCCGAGCGACCATCGCCGCCACGGGAGGTCGGGCTATCAACCTCCTCCTCCTCGAACGCGCCGACTGCAATGTTCTCGAGGTCGCGGGCTCGGGCGGCGGCACCGGTGGAATCTCGGTGGGCCCGGTGACCGACCCCGCCACCGGAGAGATCTTCCCGGGCACGATCTCGCTCGACTCCAACGGAACCGGAGCCGGCTGCGGGTCGGCCGGCACCATCGACGTCGTTGGTTCGAACAGCGTGGTCCAGGCGAACGGGGAGACCGGGTGCGCGACCGAACTCGTGCCGGGAACCGGTGAGGGCTGCGGCCTGATCGAACTGATCGCGCCAGGTACTCCGGGCTGCAACCCACCGGCATGTGTGTCGTCAGGCACGGTGGCCCCCGAGCCCACCAGGGCTCGGTCGCTGCTCACCCGGGCCCCTATCGACTGGATCTACAACTGCAAATCGTCGTATCCCGTGGCGTACGACATTCGGGGCTGCAAGGACGCCGCCACCACTCCCGCCTACATCGATCAGCTGGTGGCCGCCATCGGCACTTCAGGACTCCCGACCCCGGCGATCGAGTGGAACGACTACTCACCGACGTACCCCTGCAGCATCTCGGGCGGCCCATCGACGGTGGTGACCGTGCCGGAGGGAAACTGGAGGGTCAACTGCAACCTGTCGATCAACCGGACGTTGGTCTTCGAGGGCGGCAACATCGTCTTCGACGGCGACGTTTCGGTCGGATCATCGGGCACGCTCGACATCAACGGCTCCAACGGCACCACCTTCTATCAGCCGCCCGACGACGTCCTCGTGACCCACGAGAGCAGCGACGGCGCCGCATTCGTCTATCTACGGAACGGACTGCTGTCGAAGTCGGGGCAGGCCTCTCTCCGCCTGCACAACACGCTGGTCTATGTGTCCGACACGTCCGAGGTCTCGTTGGGAGGAGGAAGCGGAGCACTCGAAATCCTGGCGCCAACCCAGGGGCCGTTCACGAACCTCGCGATGTGGTCCGAATCCACGGCCGATCACCAATTCGGTGGCCAGGCAGCCATGGCGCTCGAAGGGGTGTTCTTCACCCCGCTCGCGGACGTGCGCTATCAAGGCAATGGTGCGCAACAGCAGGTTGCAGCCCAGTTCATCGCACTGACGTTGAAGGTTGGCGGCAACGGCCGCCTCGACATCTCACCCAGGTACGACCGGCTGGTCACATTCCCGGACTCGGGCACGATCTCGATGATCCGCTGAGATCGCCGATCAGGCTGATGCAGCCAGAGCATCGCCGATCTGCTCGAGAACGTCGGGCGTGAGGGCGTCGAGCACGTCGATCGCTGCCATGTTCTCTGCGACCTGGGCCGGCCGACTGGCGCCGGTGATGACCGTCGACACGTTCGGATTGGTGAGACACCACGCCAACGCCATCTGGGCCATCGAGCAGCCGATCTCGTCGGCGATCGGGATGAGGCGACGCACCTTGGCGTTCGTGTCGGGGTCGGCGATCGAGTCCTTGAGGAAGTCGTAGCCGGCGAGCGTTCCGCGGCTGTCGACAGGAATCTCGTCGACGTACTTGCCGGTGAGGATGCCGCTCGCGAGGGGGCTCCACACAGTCGTGCCGATTCCGAGGTCTTCGAATACGCGGGCGTACTCGGTCTCGACTCGGTCGCGGTGCAACATGTTGTACTGAGGTTGTTCCATCACCGGTTTGTGGAGATGGTGCTTGTCGGCGATGTGCCATGCAGCGCGGATCTCGTCGGCAGTCCACTCCGACGTACCCCAATACAGCGCCTTGCCCGATGAAATGATGTCGCTCATCGCCCACACCGTTTCCTCGATCGGGGTGTCCTGATCGGCGCGATGGCAGTAGATGAGGTCGACGAAATCGAGCCCGAAACGCTCGAGAGATCGATCGATCCCCTGCATCAGGTATTTGCGGTTCAACGTGAACTTGAGGTTCGGGTCGTCGACGATCCCCCAGAAGAACTTTGTCGAGACCACATAGGTCTCGCGGGCCCATCCCAACTCGCGGAACGCTTCGCCCATGAGCGTCTCGGCCCGACCGCCGGCGTAGGCCTCGGCGTTGTCGAAGAAGTTGCAGCCGGCGTCACGAGCCGTCTGCATCGATTCGATCACTGGGTCGAGGCCCATCTGGTTGTCGAAGGTCACCCACGATCCCAGGGAGAGAGCGCTGAGCTGGAGTCCGGACCGGCCGAGCCGGCGGTACGTCATGTTGGTCATCGCCCGAGCCTAGACAGCTGGTAGGCAAGCCGAAATCCGTGTTCCCCTCAGCCGACGGAGTTAGTGTCCGACGGAGAGGAACAGGAGGTGTGTGATGACACCATCAGGTACTTCTGCGGCCAGGTCGCTGACGGCTATTTTCCTGATCGCTCTCGTTGTGCTGGCGCCTGTCCTCGCCACATCGGCAGGCGCGCAGGACGGTCAGGACACCAACGGCGACGGTGTTGCCGACGACTTCGACTTCGACGGGTTCGCCGACGACCTCGATGGCGACTGCATCCCCGACGACTTCGACGGTGATGGAGTACCCGATGGCGACTCGACCGACTTCGTCTGTCCGGAGGGTCGAGGCGGCACCCTTCCCACGGAACTCTCGCTGCAACAGGTCGCGATCGTGCTCGATTATGTGTACCAGCGCTTTCCCGACGTCACCGACCCTGGTGAGGCACCCGACGGGTTCCCCAACATCCCTCGCAAGCTCGACGAGAACGGTGACGAAGTACCGGACTTCTCGAGTCTCGACATGCTGCTGGGCGAGCCGGGCGATCGCGATCTGCTGCAGCTCCCGGACGACGAACGAAATCAGGTTCTACTCGAGGCCGAAGACATCAACAATGTCGAGTTCGAGAACGCGGACACGGGCGAGACGGTCTTCGTCGCCACGCCCGAGGCTCTCGAGTACACGCTCGGCCAGATCGCCCGCGCCGGCGGCGACCAGGGTCTCATCGCCGGCTCCGGATCCGCAATGAAGGGGCCGTGTATGGGTCAGGCGTGGAGCTACGACGCCGACGGGCAGCCACTCGATGTGGCATTCGATTGGAATCGGGCGCAGCCACCGTTCAGCTACGAGGACGACGGCACGTTGGTGCAGGCATTCACCGCCGACGATCCATTTCGGGTTCATGTCGACGGCGCCGTGATCTATACCGGAATCGCCGGTGGATTCGAGAACGGGACGGGGCCGTGGGAACACGATTGGTTCATCGCGGCGAACTTCCTCGGGTTCGCCGGCTCGAACATCGATGCCGGCGGTGATCCGAACTCGAACTACGAGAACCGCAACGCGGGAGCGGTCAACTTCAACGAGGATCTTCCGCAGGCGGCCAAGATAAGTGGCCTCGTGGCGGCGAACGGACAGATGGAGGCTCCCGGAACCGGAAACGGCACGGTGTCGGGCGATCAGAATGGCGTCGAGTTCCTCTGTGTCGGTGCCGGTTTCGCCGAGTTCGAAGGCGGAATTCCGCTGACCGCACCTGGCGCCGCACTCCTCGTGCTCGCCACCGTCGGCATGTTGTTCAATGCTCGACCCGCTCGAACGTTCGGAGGTGTGTGATGAATACGGTCACGATCGTTCGTCATCCGATAAGAGGGCTGCTCTACGGCGTTCTCTTCGGCTTGGGCCTCATGCTCATCGCCGTGGGTCAGGGATTTGCGGCGTTGGGCACCTGGCCTCCGCTGCTCATCCTGGTCGGCGGTATCGCCGTTGGTGTGCTCTGGTCGATGTACGGGCCGGCAAAAGGTCCGAAGGCGTCGATGGAGACCGGCTCATCGAACGGAGAACGTGACCACGGTGACGACGGCATCGTCATGACGCCTCCCTAAGTCAACACAAGTCGTCGATCACCCCGTTGGCGCTTTCGCATCGATGGCGATCACCGGACGCCCGGCAATCTTGCGATTCGAGGCATCGACCTCTTCAAGTCCTGCGGCGGTGAGCAACTCCCCCATCCGCCGAGCTTCGACCATGGTGAAACCATGATGCTCGCCGTCGCCCTCACCAGGACCCCATTTGTCGAATTCGGGGTGCGTGGGATCGGTGAAGTCTTCGTCGACGAGGACCACTCGCCCGCCGGGGCGGAGAACGCGGGCGATCTCGGCGACACCGCGCTCGGGGTCGGTCCAGTGATGCATTGTGTTCACGGCCCAGATCGCATCGATGCTGCGATCGTCGAGCCTCAGATCCTCCGCTGTCGCATCGATGACCTCGATGCGTTTACGGTCTCGGCGGAGCCCCCGTCGGATCTGCAGGACCGCTCGGAGGAACGGCGTGGGCTCGACGGCAACGACCGAGGCGCCGGCCGATGAAGCCACAACCGTGCCCGCGCCCATTCCGGCGCCCACATCGACGACCCGCTCCCCCGGCTTGGGGTCGACCAGATCGATCACCGCACTGTTGATGTCGGACCGCCACATACTCGGTGCCCATCGCAGGTAGCGGAGCGCGCCTGCGATCCCCTGATCGTTGTGGTGTCCATGGTGGTGATCGTGATCGTGATGCTCGTGGTCGTCGCTCAAGACACCCTCTTTTCGCCGGCGGACGCCCGAACCCTACGTGCAGCAGCCGCGACTTTGCTCGACGATCCATGACGTACCGTTTTCGGGTATGGGAGTTCTCCGGTTCGGCGTGGCGGTTCTGGCTCTCGCGGTCGTCGGTTGCTCGAGTAGCGAGGCCTCCTCGGCATCGGCAACCGACGATGTTCTGATCGAGCCTCTGCTGGTCGAGGAGCTGAACGGCTCGTTCAGCAACTGGGCGAACTTCGAGACTCGGGCGGATGGCGCTGTACTCGTGTACCGGCTTTCGTATTGCGAACCCCCGGATGATTGCGAGGAGAGCGTTGTCGATCAGCTCGGTCGCGCGCTCGGCGGCACGGGCCTCGACTCGCTCGGTGAGCGCGTTGGGCCGGTCAGGACGTACACCGACGACGCACCGACACCTGCGGGATTCAACGCGTTCAACAACCCGGCGGTGGCGTTGGCGGACGGACGTGTGCTGCTACGTGGAATGTGGGATGGCGACGAACCGATCGAGTCCTGGCGGCAACGCAACCCCGATGCAGTTGCACCCGGCGAAGATCCTCCGCCCGTGATCGATGAGGCGTTGCTCCCGGTCCGGTTGTTCGTGTTCGACCCGGCCGCCGACACACTGCAGCCCGTGAGTCACGAGCCCGAAGTGAGATCGTTCTCGACCGCCATTTCGCAGGGGAGCGGACCAGATGTGGTCCTCGACCTCGTCGTACTCTCCGGTGACGCCACGGTCGCCTACACGGTGGGGTTCAACGGAGCCGGATACGACATCCCGTACGCGCTGTACCTCGCACCGATCCCCCCGAGGGGCTAGGGACACCTCGATGGTCAGTGATCGCCGGGCCGCGTGGCCTGCACGTACAGCCGATTGACGTCGCGCGCCTTCACCATGACATCGACGAATCCGGCGCTTCGAAGCAGTGCGAGAACCGCTGGTGGGTTGGGCGTGAAGTAGCAGGTCGCGTCGCCATCAAGGCCCCCTTCCTCGAAGCGAAAGGCGGGCGGCATCATCACGCCCCACCTGGTGGGCAACAGGCGCTGGAGTCTCTCCGGGATCAGCGAGTCGACAAGGGTCTTCACGTAGACCCGTCCACCGGGACGTGTGACGGCGAACAAGTCGCGACTGGCGCCGATCACATCTTCGACGTGGTACAACACATTGAAGTAGAGGACGTGCTCGAAGGATTGGGGACCGCGGGCCACGAATTCGGCCAGGCTCACACCTTCGTAGGTGGCGCTGTATCCCAACTCGTCTCGCGTCAGCTCGAAGAAGTTGCGGCCCTCGTTGCGCGGCGATTCCTGACTGTCGATGCCGGTCACGATCGCGCCCCTCGCTTCGGCCGCGAAGCTGTGGCCGCCGTCGGAACAGCCGATGTCGAGCAGCGTCTCGCCGGCGAGAGAAGCCGGCAGCCCCACCC
The DNA here is from genome assembly GCA_051011575.1 of Acidimicrobiales bacterium. Taxonomy (GTDB): domain Bacteria; phylum Actinomycetota; class Acidimicrobiia; order Acidimicrobiales; family SHLQ01; genus SHLQ01. The sequence goes on from JBPCTR010000055.1 coordinate 17,276, forward strand.
GTTCGAGATCGGGTTCACACTCGTAGTCGCCTTCGCTGATGCTGCCATCGGCGGTGATGACCTGATGACGTCGTTTCATGAATGCGACTGTATGCCCTGGCAGGAAGCGCGTAGCCTCGGATTTGGCGAAATCATCGAGCGATCGAAAGGAAGCGGTGCTCTATCGGTCGCAATGCGATCAGTGCGGTGCGAACCTTCGCGCTGAGGCGAAGTATTGCCTGGAGTGCGGGACCCCCTCGACGCCCGAGGTGTTCGATCTTCTCGACGCCCCGGGTGAGTCGATCCCACTCCCGTCCGGCGAAACGACTCGGCGAACAGGATTGCTCGTCATCGTTGGACTCGTGGTGGTTGTTCTCGGCGTGCTCTGGGGCGTCGCGCGCACCGGCTCGCCTGAGCGCGACCGCCTTGCTTCCGAGCCGCCCGCCGATGTGTCCGAGAGCGAGTCGGTTTCCGAGGAGGGTTCGCCGCTCACGACCACGTCGGACGTAAGCACGACTCGGAATGCCGACACACCTGCGGCGCGGATCGAGGGTTTCGTAAACGGTGCTCCCGGACCTGTGATCGGTGAAGGCGTTCGCGGCACTGTGGTGCAGATCGCCGGCCGGACGATGCAGAGAATCGATCTCCATACGGGAGCGGTCGAGACGCTGGATCTGGACCAGTCCGTGGTGTGGCAGGGTCCCGACTCGGCCGCGATGGTTGCCGACTGGCATGTCTCGACCACACACCAGGGCGGCCTCCTCTTCACCAACATCGTCGATGGGTCGCAGCGAGCCGCGCCGGTGATCCAGTCCTCGTTCGGTACGCGCATCGTTGGAGCGGGTGATGACTCGGTCTGGCTGGCCAGCTGGCCGGGCGCCAGTGACCCGCTAGCGATCGAGATCACGCTCGACGGTTCGATCGGTCGAGAAATCGAGCTGTCACCGTCCTTCTGGCTGCAAGGCGCACGCGGCGATCAACTGCTTCTGCAATCGGTCGACGGCTCCTGGTTCTACGACGCAGCGACCGGTGAGGCAGTTCGTTCCCCCGACACGATTCTGGCAATCGGGCCCGAACTCCTACTCACGTCATCGTGCTACCCCGACCTCACGTGCGAGGTGTTCGCCGACCACGGGACCGGCCCGAGAGTCGTCAAGGGGTTCGACACATTCAGTTCGTTCGGAAGTATGCCGTTCGTGTCGCCCGATGGAACGCAGGCTCTGCTCCAGACGTTCCACGAGCGAGGACCGGAGTCGAGCATCGTCGATCTGAGGACTGGTGAGACGGTGGACCTCGGCAGTCTGCGATTGGAGCCGTATCTGGGGTTCGTCTGGATCACCGACGCTCCATGGTTCATCGGCCGCGACCAGACATCCAGGAACCACCTGGTCGCAGTGAACACCGAGACTGGCGGGCAGGTCGAGATCGATCTCGATCAAGGTCGCGGCGAGTCACATCTCGCCTACGTTCCGGCCGATGACGCGCGCTGAATGCTCCGTCCTATGGCTCGATGATCACGTACCGGCCGAGATCGCAGTCGACCTCACCCAGCCGCGCTTCCTCCTCGAAGCTGATCTCGGCGTACGCGGCGTCGAGGTCACGGAGTTCGGTCAGGTTCTGACGGTATTCGTTCAGGTAGCTCCATAGAAATTCGATCCCCTGTTCCTCCCACTGGCACACGTGAACGAGTTCATGGGCGAGCAGGTCGGCATTGTCCGCCTTGTCCTGCTGGACGAAGATGATCCGCCCGGTTGTGACGGCATCGCGGCTGGTGGCCGAGAACGGAACTTCGACGACCAGCACCTCGTCGGCGCGGCGAGCCTGCCAGTCGACGACGAAGAGGGCACCCACGGCGCCGACGGCGATGAAGACGATCAGGAGGAGCAGGCGACGCACGAGCCGAGCCTATTCATGTCGTGAGTTCGAACGAGCCGACGCGATCGGTCCTCCCGTTTATCAGAACGTCAACGGCATGCTCACCCGGGTGGTGGGTGCGAGTCGAGTGCTGCGCGACCGAGACCTTCTTGCGCACGACAACATCGGCTCCAGGCTCGATCTCGACCTCGGCTCCCTTGAACACTTTCGCGCTCGTGGAACCGTTGGCCTTGACGAAGTGGATCGCGAGGTCGACCAGTGCTGCCGCCGCGGCGCTGGCCGGGTTCTCGAGCGTCACCTCGATCGAGACCTTCTCGCCGATCGTCACCTCCCCCGGATCGATCGCCACCCCGGCGACACGAATTGGTGAGTTCGGGGCGTACCCCAGCACGTCGAGCGCTCCGGCGTCACCAGCCTTGATCAAGGTGCGAAGCGCGTGGCGAACGAGACGACGACGATTCCGATCACCGTCGGCCCACCACCGTTTCGTGATGTCGACCACGAGTTGGGGATGGTCCTTCGCGATGTCGTTGAGATTGTTCGCAACCGAACGTCGGACGTACTCGACGGGATCGTCCTTGAGGGTCTCGAGCAAACTCAGGATGGGCGTTGGGTCCACCACGAACATCTTCAACTGCGAGGCCCACGGAAGGCGGGGACGCGTTCCTTCGGACACGAGCCGACGCACGTGAACGTTCTCGTCCGTGGCCCACTCGGCGAGCAGCGCCATCGCACCGTCGGTGTTCGCCTCGATGAATGGTCGAACGCTGAACTCGGCGGTGAATCTTTTGGTGAGCTCGTAATTGGCGCGCATCGCCTGATCGAAATGATCGTTGCCGCGGTCGGCGATGAAGAAGCCGTACGACATGTAGTAGAAACCCCCGATCGAGTTGTCGTCGGCGGCGGGGTCTTCGGTCGACACCACATCATCCGGGTCGCAATTCTCGAGTTCCGGGCCGAAGGAATCGACCACGATGTCGATCGCTCGATGGCGGTCATCGGGAAGGTGGTCGGCCATCGCGTCGGCGATCTGGCGGGCACGGGGTGTGAGTTCCAGTTCGTCGAAGCCATCGAGGGCCTGCTCGGTGAACGCATCGATGTCGAAGTCTGAGTCGACGGTGGCGAGCGCAACCGCCGCGCGGTGGACCATCTCGGGACCGAACATGCTTTTCAGAGGCTCCGCCACCGGCCCATTCTGCACGAACATCCAACCGAACACGTATTACCGTTCATGGCTTGAGACTCGGAACTTTGGCCGGCCTGGTTGCCATCCTCCTTGCGTTGTCGACCGTCGCATTGCCGTGGGCAGCGGCCGATGCCACCGACCCCATCGACACCAATCCCGGGCTGAAGGTGGCGGTGATCGGTGATACCGGAATCGGTGCTGAGGCGACGGCCGTCCGTCAGCTGATCAGTGACGAGGGGGCCGACATGGTGATCCACACCGGCGACTTCGACTACGAACACGACCCCGCGGCGTTCGAGTCCTGGATCGATTCCGTGCTCGGGTCGGACTTTCCGTATTTCGTGACGGTGGGCAACCACGATCTCCAGGCGTGGTCGACATACCAACAGAACTTCGAGGACCGGGTGGCGCGAATTCCAGAGGCGTCGTGTTCCGGTGACTATGGGGTGAACGCTGTCTGCTCGTTTCGCGGGCTCAGCTTCGTACTGTCCGGCGTGGGCACGGCCGGTACCGGGCATGAGCAGTTTCTCCAGTCTTCGCTCGCCGGCAGCGACCATCGCTGGCGGATGTGTGCATGGCACAAGAATCAGAGAGCGATGCAGGCCGGCGGCAAAACCGACGAGGTCGGATGGACGGCGTATGAGACATGCCGAGAGCAGGGCGCGATCATCGTCACCGGTCACGAGCATTCGTACTCGCGAACCAAAACGCTCATCGACATGGACGACCAGATCGTCGATCCCCTCTGGCCGAACCCCGACGACATTCGCATCGCTCCGGGCGCGACCATCGCCGTCGTATCCGGAGCGGGCGGCCGACCGCTACGCGGCCAGGATCGTTGTCTTCCCGCGACGCCGCCGTATGGATGCAACGGCGAGTGGGCGTCGATCTCCACTTCCTCCAACGGAGGCGATTTTGGGGCACTCTTTCTCGAATTCAACATCGATGGCGATCCGACGAAGGGCCGGGGGACTTTCAAGGAGGCGAACGGTCGGGTCGTCGACAGTTTCGAGATGACGGCTCAGACGTTCGCACCGCCACCGTCACCGCCGGAACGTCTGCTCTACTTCTCGACCTATCACCGCACGCTGGTCGACGGCATCATGCGTATCGCCAACGAGGACATCGCCGTCGTGACCGACCGTGGGCCACGGAGGTACTTCGATGGCTCCGACGTCGGTCTGGGCCAGCTCCGTCTCGACGGGTTCGCTCACCTGGAGAATGGCGACATCGTCATGTCGTTCACCCAACCGGGCGTGGTCCCCGGAATTCCCGGCGTTGTCGACGATTCCGACCTCGTGCGGTTCTCCCCCACGTTGCTCGGCGGACGAACCGAGGGCACGTTCTCTCTTCACCTCGATGGCAGCGATGTAGGACTGACCACCAACGGCGAAGACATCGATGCCCTCGAGATTCTCGAGGGTGGCACGATCGTGGTCTCGACCAAGGGGGCCTTCGCTGCGGGCGGGGTCCGTGCTCGGGACGAGGACCTGGTGGCGCTCACCCCCACCAGCCTCGGCTCGACGTCGGCCGGAAGTTGGGAGTTGTTCTTCGATGGGAGTGACCTGGCAATCGGCGCGGAAGACATCGATGCCGCGGCCATGTCGGACGGCACGATTGCCGTGTCGGTTCGTAATGCATGGACCATCGCGGGGCGAAACACCGGCGACGAGGATGTGATCGACTTCAGCGTCGAGTCACTCGGCCCGGATACGGCCGGCGACTTCTCCAACTCACTGCGTTACGACGGAAGCCGTCACGACATCGAGAGAACCGACATCGGCGGTTTCGACCTTCCCTGAGACACAAGTCTCGACGACCTATGGACACGGCTGCCGTCGTCGCAGTACCCATGGAGCAGGTCGGAGAAGCACAGGAGCCACGATGACCGGGGAAACACACAAGAGCGCCGAGCGCAGGTGGTCAGCTCCGCCAGTCGAACGGCGCCGCGACCTCGATACCGAGGAGTTCCTCGACGAGTATGTGGCGAAGAGTCGACCGGTCGTGGTTCCAGGAGCCGTCACGTCGTGGTCAGCAATCGACAAATGGACGCCCGAGTGGTTCGGGGCGAACTACGGAGATCTCCGCATTGCGGGCGACGACGGCCCAACCCTCGCCGAGGTGGTCGAAGCCATCGACGACAAATCGCTCGACTCGAGTTATTACGCCCGCAATCTCAACCTGAGCTCGCTGGACGCGAGGCTGCTGGCCGATGTACAGCCCATGCCCGAGACGGTGACGATCGACAACTGGCTTCAAAGCCGGCTGCTTCCCGCTCTACCGACCGAACGCTTTGGCGGCGAACTGTTCATCGCTCCGGTCGAGATGCGGTACCCCTACCTGCACTGGGACGGCAGTCACGTACACGCCAACTTCTTCATGATTCACGGGACGAAGGAGATCGCAATCTTCAATCCGGACCAGACCAGCTATCTGTACCCGGTTCCCGGCGCAACGAACGTAAATCACCGCTCCGCCCTCGACGACGTGTACGACCCCGATCTCGAGCGGTTTCCACTGTTCGACCAGGCGGTGGGAACACTCGTCATCATCGAACCCGGCGATCATCTTTTCGTGCCGGGCGGGTGGTGGCACACGGTTCGTTCTGCGACACCCAGCATCTCGATCGTGGTCAAGCACGCCAATGCAAGCAATTGGCATCACATCGAGAAGGAATTCCCCCAGCGCTTCCGCAAGTGGTCGCCGGCGCGACACCTCAGTGCCGCCTACTTAAGGGTGGTAGGGGCCTGGCTCGCTCGCGGTTCGTGATCAGCCTCGGCGCCCAGCCGTACTGATCAATCCAGATCGAGGAGCTCGCGCAAACCGGTGCGTTCACGATCCCAGGAGTAATTCTCGATAATCCTCCTTCGCCCTCGACAACCAAGATCATGAGCACCCTTGGGGTCATCCGCAATGGCACGTAGCGAGTCGTAGAGGCCTTCGGTATCACCGGGATCGATGATGTATCCGCAATCATCGATCGCTTCCGGAATACCGGCGTGGCGAGTGCCGACGACGGCGAGGCCACTCGCCATCGCTTCGAGAACACTCATCGGCATGCCTTCCTCGTCGCCATGCGAGGTCGTGACACTGTGCTGGACGAAGGCGTCAGCGCTCCCGAGAAGGTCGATCACGTGGTCGTGAGTGATCGATCCGAGAAGCGACACATGAGGTGAAAGGCCAAGCTCGCTGATGCGGCCCTCGACCCGGCTACGCAGTCCCCCGTCCCCAGCGAGTGTGAGCGTCGCATCGATTCCGATATCGCGAAGTCGTCGGATCGATTCGAGCGTTGGCCGTGGGTCCTTCTTGGCAACGAGTCGACCGACGCTCAAGACACGGAAGGGTTCATCAACTGCGCGAAGGCGTCGGGACGTTGGCGTGAAGACTTCGGGATCGACACCGTTCGCCACGGTGATAATCCGACCGCCTGGTACCCCCGCATCGACCAGCAGATCTCGGCTGTAATCCGAACAGGTCGCGATCGTAACGCGCTCGGCCAACCGCTTGTACCGCTCGATCCACCGCCGGTTCCTCAATCTCACTGAGACGTCGTATCCATGTGATCGCACCACCACGGGTCGATCGTCAAGCGACACCTCGAGCAGGACTCCAGACCAGGCGTCCAGATATTCTGCCAGGACGGCGGTATCGGGAGCCTCGGACAGCGCCGCATCGACCGCCGACACCGTCGCCGGATCCACCCGCGGCGGGGGCGCGGTCAGGGCTTTGGGCATGGCGCGCTTCGCCATTCGGTACCGGCGGGACTGATACGGGGCCAGACCGCGGGCACCGAGGTCGGTTACCGGAGGATCGGGGCTCCAATACGGGTTGGCGAGGACCTCGCGCGCGATCACCGAACACCGTCGATCGGGCGCGAGCTCATTCAGGTGCGTCGCGACGAACATCTCCGATGCAGCCCCGATCCGCGGCACGAGGAACAGCAACGGACGTGTCATTACACCGTGGCCGTGAACAAGAAGTTGTTGACGTAGGACTCGTCGGAAGCAGAATCGAGATACTCGACTCGTTGGTGCAGCTCGAACCGGAAGTCGCGCCAACTGATTGGTCCGCGGGGGCTGAGCGCAACGACCGAATAGTCGAGATCGAGAATCGACTCGATCAGTTCCCGCGGGTCGATTCCGCGGGGTTGGAGGTGCCGCGACTCGATCTCCACGATGAGCGATGGGTGAAACGTCTCGATGAGTTTCTCCGAGCCCGCCAACACCTCTCGTTCCCAGCCTTCCACGTCGATCTTGACCAGACTTGTCGGTGGCAGCTCCTCTTCGAGCAGTGAGTCGAGAATGATCGACCTGACCTCGTGAGTTGTCAGCTCGACCGAGTCATCTGCGCCATGTACGACCGAAGCCAGCGACCCAAGACCCGCAAGATCCCGATCGTGTATGGCGCCCACCGGGACATGGAGCGTCGCCAGGCCGGCATCTTCAGAAACAGCGAGCTGCCGGCGATCGACGCCCGATGCCCAGGTGCGACGCGACAACTCCTGAAAGGAGTCCGGATTTGGTTCGAATGAAATCACCCGACCTCCGCGCCCAACCGCCCGACGCATCGCCAAAGAGTAGAGCCCCGATTCAGCTCCGACATCCACCGCGGTCGAGCCCTGATGGGCGTGCTTCCGGGAGGCACTCAGCGCCACGTCCGCATGAAGTCTGCGCCGCCAGACGCGTTCTGATGTGAGGCGGGCCGAGGGACCCCAGCGAGCTGACTTCACGAATCGCACGAGGCCTATCCTGCGCCGGTCGGGACGCGGAGCGTCTCAGCCGACGCCCGAGGACGGACGCCGACGCCCGCTCCTGCCCCTGCCAGCACGAGAACGGCGAGCGTGGCCTCGTGCATGAGAGCTTCAGTGATTCCCACGAGATGGATGGCGACCACCGGAGCGGACGCGCGGGGATCGGGCAAGTCGAACTGACGCACCACATACGCGGCCGTGAACCCCACCAACAGCACAGCACCGACCAGACCGAGCTCGAGCAGCGTGTGGATCACGGTGTTGTGGGCGTCTCGCGCCTCCCAAGTGATCCGTCCGTCTTCCTGGGCCCCGGCATACAGCTCGGTCGCCGCCTGGATGCCATGTCCGACAACCGGCTGGTCGGCGTACCAGCCATCGGCAAGATCCCAGAGCTCGGTGCGCCCGGTGAGGGTCTCGAGCTCGCCCTGCAAGTCGCTGCGCGCGAGCGATGGCGAGACGGTGTCGCCGGCAAGCACCACGATCAGAAACGTGAACGCGCACATCATGATGCCGCTCAGAGCAAACGCTCGGAGAAGGCCGCGCGCTTCGGCCGCCACGATCACGAGAACACCGACCACCAGCGAAATCGTGGCAGTCCTTGCGTCGGCAAGGAATATCACGACACCAGCGAAGGCCAGAATCGCTCCGATCGCTGTCGGGCGACCCCGGAATCCTGAAAAGGCCAACAGCGCCATAACCGCCGCCGTGAATCCCAACGCGGTTGGATTGCTCGACAACCCGATCAGGCGATTGCCGTCGGCCGTCGAATCGGAGCCCGTCGCGGCGAGGGTGTACAGCCACCCCAGACCGATGAACGAGGCGAGCGCCGTAGCAACAACCGCACTGAAGCTCTGCCACCCAAACCGGTCAACATAGGCCGCTCCGAAGAGAAGCACCGCCAGAAGTCCGAATCCCAACGCGAACGACGACGGCTGGACCGACGACCATCTCGAAGACGCAAATGCCCAGACACCGAATGCAACAAACAACACGGTCGGAAGCCGGAGCAGGCCGCTCCACACCGATGGCTGGCGAACCACGAAGAGCAGACACAAGACCCAGAGAGTGAAGGACGTGGGCCAACGCGCCGCTTCGACGGCGCCGAGTCTCGACCACTGCAGAACCGTCTCGACCGCGACGAGGGCAAGGAGGAGGCGGGCCGACAGCTGTGCCATCAGATGACGACATCCTCCGGCTCCGCGACCGGTCGACCGATGCCGATTGCATCGCCAGCTTGCGATGCGCGAGCTGTGCTCCCGAATGTGAATCCGGCCACGTTCATGCCCCTGGACTCGATGGCCCGGATCAGGCGCCAAATCGCCCGCATGCTCGTGTTCTCATCGACTGCCACGTATGCGACGGAGGTGAGCGAGGCCGCGAGGATGAGGTCTCCTGGACGGTCGGCCGCGTTGCCGATCTGGAGCACGCCACCCTCGGAGAGTCGTTCCCGCAAGGCGCCGCGACGGTCCATGAGATCGTCGAGACTGTCGGTCTCTCCGGTCAAGGAGACGAGTTCGGGAGTCCGAAGCCCGGCCGCGAGGATCGACGCGGCACCAGCCGCACGATCCGGCGAGAACACCCCGATCGGAGCGTTCGGCGCACGAACGGTGGCGTCGAGAACGAAGTCAGCGGTCGATTGTGTGTCGCTCAGGTCGTATGTATCGCGTCCGACGACGGCAGCGACGCGGGAGGACGAGCGAGCTCGACCAGTGACTCGATCGACAGCGAGAGCCGCCAACCCCGCGGCGACCGCCGCAGCGAGTGCGCCCAGAACGGCCGGAAGAACTCCTGCCTGACCGGTACCGTCGTCGAGTTGTGCGGTTCTCGAGACGACCACGGCGAGCTCGGGGTTCGCGAGGTTGCGTTCGACTCGATCGAGATCACGGTTGAGATCGCTGATACGCCACGTCGACTGCGACCGAAGCGTTTCGGCGGCTCCGAGGTCGGCCTCTGCGACCCGCCATGCTGCACGGTCGACGCCGGCGTTGCCGTCAATATAGCGGGCATAGGCGGAGCCTTCGATGGCCGCGAGCCGCTCGATCTCGTCGCCGAGTTCGACCACCTTGGCTTCCAACTCGGCGAGCGGCGTCTGGATCATGGCCTGCTCGTCGAGGATGTCGTCCACGAAGCGTTGGTTCTCGAGCCGAACCAACACTTCTGCCGCGGTATCTGCAGCCTGCAGCGCCGATCGGTCGTCGGCGGCGACAGCCACCAGGACCACGTATGCCTGATTCGGCGGGATGTCCACCGAGATCTCCTCGAGCGTCGCCGGATCGTCGAGTGTGCTGCGAACCTCATCGACAACCGCCGGGTCCTCGAGGTGTCCGGTCAACAGATCACGGACGACATCGTCACGAGGCCAGCGAACGTCGTCGGTGGTGCCCACTCGGGCGGAGGCTTGGGAGGAGCTCTCTTCGCGGGTCGTCAGGTAGATCGTGCCGCCGGCCAGCGCCGCCGCCAGAAGCACAACCGGGGCCCATCGAAGAAGCGTTCGAACCATCTCACCAAGAGGTAGCTTTGGCTGACTTGTTTGAGGATTCATGTGGGTCTATGACTCCGTCTGTCGGTGGTGCGCCATAACGGTCCATCGCCGGCTCGCACGCCACACGACGGTATCGCGTGGCTATGAACTCCGGAACTGGTCGATTGGCCCATGAGACCACGTGCCACAATGGCCTCCATGGGTCCGACCAGCGAGTCGAGGTCGAGGCGTTGACCCGAAACCTCCGTGTCGCCTTCTTCGCCGATGCCTATCTCGACTACTCGCTCGAGCTCGCCGCTGAACTCGCTCCGCGGGTGGATCTTACGGTCATTCGACCCGCTGGTTGGGACGAGCTCGCCCAAATGCAGGATCCACCATCGAACGTGGTCGCGTTTCCCCGTTCGCGAATGCGGGATCCCAGAAGTGCAGTTCGCGCACGTCGACTGGTGCGATCTCTGGCCGAGCTGCCTATCGACGTTCTTCACGTGCAGGCGAGCAACAATCCGTGGATCAACCTGGCCATGGGGTCGACGGAGCTCCCGATGTCGATCGTGCAGACCGTGCACGATGTCACCCGGCACCCCGGCGATCGCCGAACGTCCAGAGCCGGGTCCTGGACCGCCCGACGCTGGCGGGAGCACGTCGATCGGTTCATCGTCCACACCGACGGAATTGGACACGATCTGACCCGCTTCTGGGATGTGCCGAGGGACCGTTGGTCTGTTGTTCCCCATGGCGAGCTCGGATCCTGCTACCGACGACATGGAGTCACGAATCCTGCCGCCGAACGGGAAGATGCGACCGTGTTGTTCTTCGGTCGCATCTGGCCCTACAAGGGTCTCGACGTGCTCATTCACGCGCTCGCGGCCACCGATCGGCCCACACGATTGATCATTGCCGGCAAGGGCGAACCAATCGATGAGTACACGGCGGGCCTGCCATCGCACGTGGATGTCGAGGTCCATGAGGGATTCGTCGACCACGAGGCGACCCTGCGCCTGTTCGAGCGAGCCACGATCGTGTGCTTGCCGTACCGAGAGGCCTCACAGAGCGGCGTCGCTGCGCTGGCGGTCGGACTCGGGGTTCCGATCGTCGCGAGCAACGTCGGCGGGATCGGTGAGACGCTTCGCCCTGAGGTCGACGCTCTCCTGGTGTCGCCGGATGAACCCGTGGAACTCGCTGCAGCAATAGGTCGACTTCTCGATCAGCCGGTTCTCCGCCAGCGGATGTCGGCCAGCCAAGCAGAGCGAGCGACAGGCGACATGAGTTGGGCAAGCATCGCTGATCAGACCCTTTCGGTCTACCGGTCGGTTCTGAGATGAGAGCGTTGCTCCAACGCACGCGAAGCCTGGCTTCGCGAGGACTCGTGCGAGACACCGGGTGGAGTCTGGTGGGCGAGGTGGGTCGACTTGCGACCCAGATCTTCGTGTTCGTAATTCTCACGTACGTATTTGCGCCCACCGAGTACGGCGCGCTCGTCGGCGCACTTGGGCTGCTCATGTTCCTGCAGCCATATGCGGGGCTCGGAGCCACTCACCTGCTTCTCCAGCGCGTTGCCGGCGACGGATGGACGATCGAGCGAGCGCTCGGCCGAGGCCTGACCATTTCTCTCGTCGGAGGAGCACTGCTCACCCTGGCGGTGACCCTGCTCCAGCCGGCGGTGCTCCCACAGGTCGATCGAGCGTCGCTGGCGATTCTGAGTGGCAGCGAGCTCATCGCGATGGGTGTGTTGGAGCTCGTCGTGTTCTCTGCGATCGCCGCGGAACGGCTTCGAGCGATGGCCATGATCCGGGTCGGGCATGGCATCGCCCGGGGGGTCGCCGCCCTCGTGCTCCTCCTTTTTGTTCACACCGTCGAGCTCTGGATGTGGGCCGTTGCCGCCACGGTTGCCGCATTCGTGGTCGCGATGATCGGTCTGGTCGGGATGGCTGGGCAGGTCCCCCGTTTGACCGGTCCTTCGAAAAGCGACGTCGTCGAAGGGGTCCCGTTGTCACTCGGCTTCGGCGTGCAGATGATCAGCGCGAGCGCGGACTCGTTTCTTCTGGTCCGACTCGACCAGGTCTTCGACGCTGGCATCTATGGCGCCGCCAATCGGGTCATCGGCATGACCCGGCTTCCCGCGAGGGCGCTGCTCTTCGGCTCGTCGGCCCGTCTATACGCGGCCGGCGCCAGATCGGTTCGCGAGGGCCGCAACATGGCCCTGCGGGCCACGATGGCCACAACAGCGATCACAGGAGTCGCCGCCGTCGTCGTCCTGCTTGCCGCAGATCTGATCGTGAAGATTCTTCCCGACGAGTACACCGACACCAGCTCCGCGCTGCGGTGGCTGGCGTTGTTGGCTGTGATCAGCTCGGCGTCGACGTTCGCCGGCACGATGCTGACCGCCGCTCGACTACATCGCTACCGGGTCGCCTTGATCTCGGCGGCTGCCGTCGTGAATGTTGTGCTCAACCTCATCCTGATCCCGGAACACGGCTGGCAAGGCGCTGTTGCCGCTACGTTCGTGAGTTCGATCCTGCACACGGCTGGCGTTTGGGCGACTCTCGAGTACTTCGTCCGGGTCGAACGACGGGGCGGGCTCGCCGCATTTGTGCGACCTGACGACGCTCAACAGAAGAACCGGTAGAGATCCCTCGATACTTCGATGAGCTCAGCCTCCGACGAACCCGAAGCGATCACCTGGTCCACGGTTGCATTCACTCGGGCTCGCGCCACCACCGCCTCGTCGGGTTCGGAAACAGAGATCGAGTGAGCGATGATTTCGTCGGTTCGGGTGGCGAACTTTGCTTTGTAGCGGAGCAGCCCGGTCTGGTCGAGATCGCTGAGCCCGAGATCGAGCGAACTGCAACCCCAAACATCAGCCGCGTGCTGCATGGCTTCCCACATCAGAACGTCGTTCCCACGCACGGACGATGCCGCCGCCACCGATGCGTTGAACTTGTAGTACGCCGCCTCGGCCCATCGTAGGAGGACGACCGCAGCCACCAGTTCTTCATCGACGCGCGCGTGGAGGACCACGAGATCATCGCCAAAGTGACGCTCGAGCGCATCGAAGTACTCGGGGGGCTGCGAGAGCATCCGATACTTGTCGCGGCGAAGCCGCCGGTGGAGTGTTTCGAACCCGGCGAGGGCCTGGCGACTGCTGTCAACGGTCACGATCACATTTTCTCGCTCGGCGCGGCGCACGTTCTGACGCGCCGGGCCTGACAGCTTCTTCCAGCGAGCGTGCTCGTCAGATTCGAGATCGATTCCGTGCCAGGCGTACCGCCCGACTGGCGAAAGGCGCGAGTCGGCATCGACGATCGGGTGAGAGCGTGAGCGGATTCGGAAGGGCAGCGCGCCGTCGAGGTTGGTACCGGCAAGCGCCTGCCACGCGTCTCCGGTCGCGACCCCGAGCGGTCCGCAATAGTCCGAAAAGGGATATGAGACGGTCCGGGGACCGATCTCGTCGTCGACAAAGCCGACAACGAAGCCGGAGGAGGCGTCCTTGGAGATGTGGGCGTGTGGCTCGATGCCGAATCCGTCGCGAATTGCCGCCAGCCAAGGTGGACTGTCGAAGAGGGTTCCGCGCCGCCGGCTGAGGTCTGCCCAACGGGGGTCGACGGTCGGATCGATGTGGAGTTCGATCATCGACGACCGGGATGGAGGTCGAACGGTCCGGCGGCACCGGCCCGATGCACTCGCCATCTCGCCGCCTCGACGACGTCGGACCACGACAGATCCTCGACGTCGCGTACCAGCGCCAGCCGACGTTCGGCGAGCAGCTCTGCGATCTCGAGCTGATGATCGTCGTTGAAGTCCCCCGAAGCGGCTTTGCGGGGAACGAGCAGCGGCCGACGGCCGGCATCGAGGGAGGTGAGGGCGGAGCCGCCACCGGCATGAGCGATCACCACATCCGCTCCTTCTGCGGCTGCGGCCAACTGGGCGTGTGGCATCCACGGCGTAGAGTCGATGTCGAGCCCGTCGGTGTCGGTACTCCCGGTCTGCCACAACACGTCGACGTCGTGGGGAACAATGGAAACAAGTCGTTCGAGCAGACGGCGGTAGCCGAACGATCGTGACGTGCCCACGGTGACGACCAGCCGCTTCGGATCTCGCGTTTGGGCCCGTTCGGACTCGTAGTTGTCGAGCACCGAGCCCCGATACTGCCAGTGGCCGTTGCTCATGGCGCGGGACTGGGTGAAGGTCTCGACTCCGGGGATTCGCCGAACGATTTGCCCTGTGCGCGATCGAGACCGGACGAAGGCGGTCGACTCGATGAAGACGGCTCGCCGCCCCCGAAGTCGCCCTGCCGCGAGGTAGGCGACGGCGATGGCCGAACCGGTGCTCACCACCGAGTCGACATTGCGCTCCTCGATCAGCCGCAGGGCCGGTCCGATTGCTCTGAGTACTCCGGTCACATCGCGTTCCTCGATATAGGGAACCCAGATGACGTTCTCGTGCGCGAGTAGGGATTCGCTCTGCTCGGTTCGATGGGTGACCCACAACCGATCACACGTGTCGAGTCCATCGAACCGCGGAACCAATCCGTGAAGTTGCGTCAGATGCCCACCTACTGTCGACACCAGCAGCGTGGTCATGCCGCGCCGTCGCCCCTGACCGCCGCCGGCACGGTCCTCAGGAGGATGCCGATGTCGCCCAACACGGTGAGCGAATCGGCATAGTCACAGTCGATCTCGAGCATTTCGCGCAGCGACCAATTGTTGCGGCCACTCACCTGCCACAGACCGGTAAGGCCGGGTCGAACAGAGAATCGGCGATCGATGTGGAGAGGAAACTCAGCGACCTCCCAGACCAGGCTCGGTCGGGGCCCGACGAGCGACATGTCACCTTTCAGCACGTTGATCAGCTGGGGCAGCTCGTCGATGCTGAAACGGCGCAGGATGCGGCCGACCGGCGTGATACGGGGGTCGTCGGCATCCTTGTAACTCACGCGGCCATCGATCTCTCCCTCACCGGCAAGTTCGGCCAGATTCTGTGCTCGGTGGGTGGCGTCGGTCACCCCGTCGAACATGCTCCGGAACTTGAACAGTACGAACGTACGGCCGCACAAACCGACTCGTTCCTGACAGAACACGACGGGTCCGGGGCTGGTGAGGCGAATCGAAACGGCGACGATGAGGAGGAGCGGCGCGGTGAGGACCAGAAGGGCGCTCGCACCGACCAGGTCGATGATGCGCTTCGCGAACATCGTGGGTCCACGTCGGGCCGCGACGGTGATCGGTCCCCGTGGAATGCCCGACGTGTTCTGAAGATGGTCGAGCATCATGCGCACGCGCGGAGCAGCGCTCCATGGAGCTCGGAACATACCCGGCGCACCTGCGCTCCGGAGATCCCTGGCCATATCGGCAACGAGAGCGCCTGATCTGCAGAGGCCTCGGCGACCGGGAAGACATCTCGATGGCCGCCATAGGCCGGCGTGCGCGGAACGGGATCGGGATAGTGGATGCTGGTTCCGATATTGGCGGCGCCAAGGTCTGCCCGAATCCGGTCTCGATCGGGCACTCGGACGACACACAGGTGCGGCGACGACTCGGCGAGGAGATCCGCGCCGACCCTGACCACTCCCCCGGGCAGGTGTTGGTCGTAGAGCGCAGCGATTTCACGGCGCCTCACGGTCCATCCATCCAAGTGAGGAAGTTTCTCCGACAAGACCGAAGCTTGGAGCGCGTCGAGGCGGCTCGTGCGGCCGACCTCGACGTATTCCTGGTCGCTCTGAGCGGCTCGGCCGTGGTTGCGGAGCCGGCGCAGACGGCCCGCGAGGGCATCGTCGTCGGTGGTGATCGATCCTCCATCGCCGAACGCGCCGAGGTTCTTTGTCGGGTAGTGGCTGAATCCGGCGGCATCGCCGAGCGAGCCGACACTGCGACCCCGCGAGGATGCTCCGTGCGCTTGCGCGGCATCCTCGATCACCGCGATTCCCGCCGGTCCGGCGACCGCCGCCAGGTCGTCGATGTCGACTGGGTTTCCGTAGAGATGAACGGGGATCACAGCCGCGGTCCGATCGGTGAGTGCACTCCTGAGCTGATCACCGGTGAGGAGCATGCTGTCGGGATCCACGTCCGCGAACACGGGATTGGCGCCGACCGCTACCACCGCCGCAGCGGTGGCCACGAACGTGCTCGCCGGCACGACGACCTCGTCGCCCGGCCCGATGTCGAGCGCACGCAGGATCAACTCGAGCGCATCGGTTCCGTTGGCCACGCCGATGCAGTGTTCGACACCGCAGTAGTTGGCCCATTCGGACTCGAATCGGTCGACATGTTCACCCAGTGTGAATGCGTTTCCGTCGACCGTTCGGGCCCACGCCGCGTCGAGATCGCGTCTGATCGACTCGTGTGAGGGTGTGAGGTCGAGAAATGGGATGACTGCACTCATGGCGAACATCTTTCGAAGAGCGCCTCGGGGTGCAGGACGACCGGCTCGTTCGTGGACGCCGAGAGGTCGGCCGCTTCGAGCACTGCGATCACACCGAGACCCTCGGCTGCCGACGACAGCGGGTCTTCGCGGGTTTCCATGCACTCGAGGAAGTGGACGATCTCGGCCGCGAGAGGTTCGGCCGGCGCAATCGAGGGGCTCGAAATGGCATCGTCGCTGTACCCGGGAGGAAGCGGGTGTAGTGAACCCTCGCCCAAGCGAGGATCCGAGGACGTGTCGACAAAACGCAGCGGCGCGAGTGGGTCACTCACGTCGTTGAAGATCGCGGTCTGATCGGACCCGACGACGGTGAACCGACGTACCTTCACCGGATCGAGCCAACTGACACGGATGTAACCGACCGTCTCGGGTTCGGTGAACTCGAGACGGATCATGCCCACATCGGGCACACCAGTGTCGGTGTGATCGATCGCCCATGCGCTCACGCGGGACGGCCATGCGTCGAGCACACGGCGCATGATCACGATGTCGTGCGGAGCCATGTCCCACAGAACATTCACGTCGTCGCGGTATCCGCCCACGCTGAGGCGTGCGGAATCGAGATATCGGATATTTCCGAGGTCGCCTCGGGCGTACGCCGCGCGGAGTTCACCGACGGCGGGATGAAAATCGTAGGTGTGACCGACCATCAAGATCCTCCCGAGATCGCTGGCGAGGGCCATCAGTTCGCGGCACTCCGCGCTCGATGTGACGAGGGGCTTCTCCACCAGGACATCGCAGCCTTGAAGGAGGGTTCTACGGACGATGCCACCATGAGTGTGGGGTGGCGTACACACCACGGCGGCGTCGAGACCGCCCAGGATCGATTCCAGATCGGTGGACGTCGCGAGCCCTGAATGGATGTTGTGGAGTTCGGCAAGTCGGTTCGTGTCGGGGTCCACAGCAACGACGTCGACACCATCGAGCGCATGAAGCACGCGTACGTGGTTCGCACCCCAGTACCCACATCCGATGACCGCGATCCTCTTGTTCAGTGCACCCACGCGTCGTACCGCTCCCGTGTCCGCGAATTTCGACTCGATGTCGAACACCCATGGGTACCGCTCCATCCTGGCTACAACAAGGGGTTTCCTGCCCAATGGTCCGACCTACCCACGTGCGCTCGCCAAACGACCCTCGTGCCCTGCAGGCCCATGAGCGACCATCATTTCAGACAGACGACCTCGACAATTCGAGATTTTCACTGTGCCGACCGAGTGGAGGGTTCATGCGCGGTCTGATTGCGATCATCTCGCACGACCGGACAGCAGCGGTCGGCGAGTCGGAAGTCTCCGACCTCGCGTCAACGTTCGAGTCCGTCCGGGGAGTGTCCAGGCGCGAGTCGATTTCTGCGGGAGCATTCGCTCGGGTGATCCGAATGGCCGCCGATGGACGAAGCCACGTCGAGACCGATGGGGCTTCGTGGGTCGCCACCTACGGCATGCCGCTTGCTCGCGGCAACGTTCTCGGCGAACGACCCGAGAATCTCCACGGTCAGTTCTCCCTCGTCTCGTACGACCAATCTTCGGCGGAGGTCTTGGTCGTCGGTGATCCGTACGGATTGCAGACGCTCTACGTCGCAGATCGCGATGGCAAGACCTACGTATCGACGTCGGCTCTCGTGCTCGCGAAACATCTCGGTGCACAAACGAGCCACTTCGGACTGCAGTATTTCCTGCGGCGGGGCCGACATGTGGGAGGCCTAACCCATTGGCAGGGCGTGGAACGCGTCGAGCCCGGCGTCCTGTTGCGCTTCGACGGGCGTTCGGTCGAACGTGTCAACTACTGGCGACCGGAACTGGACCGCGACGTCGAGGCGATGGGAATGGACGAGGCCGCCGACCATCTGATCGGCGTGGCGGTCGAGACGTTCCGAACGTTCCTCGACCCGGACGTCGAGTACTGCACCAATCTGACCGGTGGATTCGACAGCAGGCTCGTGAATCTCCTGTTGCGCGAGGCGGGCATTCCGTTCCGCACGAACACGCGGGGGCCATTGGAGCACCAAGACGTTGCGTACGCGAAGAGGATCGTCGACATCACCGGGTGGGAGTGGCTCCACATCGATCGCCCGCCCGATTGGCCCGACATCCACCCCGAGATGTTGCGGACTGCACTCGCCTGGGGTGACGGACACATCGACGCGCTCGACCTCTCGGCGGCGCTATGGCAGCCCGACGAACTTGGGACGGAGCCAATTCTTCTGAACGGAGGCGGGCCCGAAATACTGCGGAGTTACAACTGGTGGCACGAGTGGCACCGGGCGGGGCGCTCGACGCGGGTCGACTACGACGCGCTCTTCAAGACCCGTACGCTCGCGCCCGCCGATATGTCCATTCTCGCCGAGGACCCGACCGAGGCAGTTCGGGCACATCTACACACGCGCTACGTCCAATGGGCGGAGCCACATGCAGCCGAGCTCAATACGTGGCAGCTCGACATGATCTACGCATACTCGAATACCGGCCACTTCGGCCTCTATGGCCCGGCGTTCGGCGCATACGGGCTGATCCAGTCGCCCTTCTTCTTTCGACCGCTCTATGAGCTCGGAGCGTCGGTGAACTGGCGCCATCGAATCGGTGTTGGGTTGATGCGACGAGCAATTCATCGCCTCGACCCGAGCGTCGCCGCGGTGCCGACCACGATGGGAGGCCCAGCCACCCCGGTTCGCCCGGGAAATCTGCACCGGTTCCATCCCTACCTGACCTCCGTTGCTCGTCGAACGACCAACAAACTGTCGACAAGAGCGATCGGACGCCCGCTCATCAAGCACTCGGGCCGCACGCCGTCGCCAATCGAGGTCGAGGCCAGGCGCAACTGCCTGGACTCGCTTCGACGAGGACCTGGAGTCGAGGGAATCCTCGCCGAGTCCGCGCATCTCTTCGATGAGGAGCGGGTCGGGGATCTGATCCAGCATGCGCACGACGATGACTTCACCGATTCATCGATGTTGGGACGCGTCCTGACCGTGGAGATGGTGCTCCGCGAGACGAGCACAGCCACTTCCTAGCTCCGCCGCGGCCCAGCGCGCCATATCTGGACGGGTCGAGGCTCCGGGCGTACCGTCAGGTCAACGGATTGCCGTGCTTTCTCCAAGGAAGGGGCTCCGTGGCCGGTCAGACGCGATGTCGTCAGTGCGAGACAGCGGTTCCGGTCGAGTCCAAGTTCTGCCTCGAGTGCGGAACGCCCCTCATGCCAGCGCTCACAGTCCTGTTCTCGACCGAGGATTCACCGGTTGCGACCGCGCCCGACGTGGACCCACGGCAGAAGGTGGGCATGGTCGCGCTGTTGGCGGTGTTCATCGGGCTGATCGGCTGGGGACTGAGCGGGACCCTCGACTCAGCCGGTTCGGACTCCCCTGCCCCAATCGATCGCGACGGAGCGATTGCGGGTTCGTCGACGACATCGTCGATCGCTCCAATGACATCCGCCGAAGACAACCCGACGACCACAAGAGAGCCGACGACCACAAGAGAGCCGACGACCACAACGGAGCAGGAGTTCGTGAATGGCGTGGGTGGACCCGTCCTAGGTGCTGACGTGACGGGGACTCTCGTACAGCTCTCCGGCATGAACCTACTGACGATCGACCTCGAAACGGGCGAGGTGGATTTGGTTCCCCTCGAACACCGCGTGCTCGCCGAGTCGGCAGACCAGAGCCTCGTGATCGACGGACGGCTCGTCTCGGCGTGGGGCGCGAGGGTGACGATCACGGACCTCTCTGATGGTGCACAGCCCGAGCCGATCGTCGTCGGAGATCGGCCTTCCCAGCTCCATGCAGCGGGTCAAGCCAGCCCGGACTCTGCATGGTTCGCCTCGTACGCCGAGCCCAACGAAGCCGCCGTCACCTACGAGGTCGGCCTCGATGGAACGATCAGACGCCAGATCGTGACGCCTCCACCTTTCATGGTCCGTTGGGCCGACGGAGACGAAATGATTCTCGAGTCGCCCGATGGGTGGTGGCGCTACGACGTGAGAAATGACACCTCTGAGCGCCTGCCGGGCCAGGTCCTTGCATTCGCGTCGGATCTCGTCATCACGACGACATGCAACGCTGACCTCGAATGCAGCGTCACTGTCGACCAGGGCAGCGGGCCCGAGGTCGTGGACTGGCTCTCCGCCGGCGAGATCTGGTTCGGCGACATCGACCTCTCGCCTGACGGAAGCAGCGCGCTGCTCCACAGGTATGACCAATACGGTGTCGACTACACCTACGTGGACCTCGTCAACAAAACGACAGTCGCACTGGGTCAGCTCGACATCGAGCCATACCGTGGCATCGCGTGGATCGACGGCACGTCGTGGATCGTCGGCCGGAACGAGGGTTTCGAAAATGACTTCGTGGCGATCGATGTGGAGACAGGTGACCGGGTCGGACTCGACACGCCGCGAGGGCTGGCCGACTCGTTCATCGCCTACGTCCCGGCGGCGTGACTCGTAGGGTCAAGTGCGCGTGCGACCGCTGCGCCGAGCTCGTCGAGCGCAATCGGCTTCGCCAAAGTGTCAGAGATACCGGCCTGATGCATGACATGAGCGTCCTCGAACGGTGTGCCGCGACCCGAAATGAGCACGATCGGAATGTCGGGACGTTGTGCTCGGATCCGTGCAGCGAGCTCGAGGCCGGTCATGTCGGGCATTGTCTGATCGGTCAACACGACATCGAACGCACTCGGCTCGCGGGAGAATGCTTCGTCGGCCTCGAGGCTCGACGTAAGGGTCACGACCTCGTAGCCGTCACTCTCGAGTCCCGACGCCATCGCATACGCGACAACCTCGTCATCGTCGACGAGAAGGACGCGCCCGCTCCCCTGTGTTCTCGTGAGATCCACCTGAGGGACGCGAAGATCGACCTGCTCGAGCCGCGGTAGGAGAACCCTCATCGTCGTACCAACACCGACGGTGGTATCAACGCCAATCCCGCCACCATGGGTTCGGACGATGCCGTGGACGACAGCGAGACCGAGACCCGTCCCGCCCTCCAGATCTCGGGTCGTGAAGAACGGGTCGAAGATCTGTTCCACGATCTCGGCAGCAATTCCAACTCCGTGATCACCGACTGTCAGCTCGACGTAGGCTCCTGGCTTCAGTCCGGGAAACTGCTCGACCTCGCCTTCCGTGAGTTCACGTGGTCGCAAGGCCACTTCGATCGTTCCGACGGAATCCGGGGTCGCGTTGGCGGCGTTGGTGCAGAGATTCGTCACGATCTGACCGATCTGGCCGGGGTCCCCCTCGATGATTGCCCCCGATTCAGCCACGTCCGAGAGCACCCGAATCGTGGTGGGAAGCGTTGCCCTCATCAGTTCGACCGCCTCGGTGACCGGTGGACCCAGCTCCATCGGCGTTCGCGGCAGGTCGCGGGAACTACTGAAGGTCAGGACCTGCTGCGCCAGCGTTTTCCCGTGATCGGCGGCACGAAGCACATGGTCGAGATGGTCGACGGCACCTGATTCAATTGGGAGTTCCCGCGACGCCAGCTCGGTGTGCCCGGTGATCGCCATCAACACGTTGTTGAAGTCGTGGGTGATGCCGCTCGCGAGCGTGCCCAGAGCATCGAGTTTCTGCGTCCGCCAGAGCTGACTCTCGAGGTCGCGACGATCCTTCTCTGCCTCTACACGACGCGTGATGTCGAGCCCGATACCTATCAAGACTTCGCGGGAGTCGAGCATGGAGGTATGGAGACTCAACTCCAGCGGATAGACCGATCCGTCCTTTCGCCTGTTGCTGACGGAACCGGAAGCGCGGTCGCTTCTTCCCTCGACGACTGCCAACATGACCTCGGGGCCGTCGTCGCCGGCTTCCAGGACCGCGAGATCCCGAACTGTCAGCTGGCGCAGCTCCGCGTTCGTGTATCCGAGGTTCTCCCGTGCGACGTCGTTGGCGTCCAGGATTCGAAACGACTGCAGGTCAATGACGTAGGTCTCCAACGGAGACCGGGCCAGAACTCTACCGAGGTGAGCATGGCGCTCGTTCAGTCGAACGTCGTCGGTGAGGTCATGGGCAACACCGATCAACCGAACGGGCTCACCTGCTTCATCGAAAAATGCCTGCCCACGGGAGACGACGGTTCGCACTTCCCCATCACGGACGATTCGGTACTGCTGGGCGTACGGAGTCCCTTCTTCGAGGAGTTGGCGAATCTCGGCGCGGACCTCCGAGCGGTCATCCTCGAATATCCGCTCGAAGAAGGACTCGAGTGCGGAAAATATCGGCGACTCCGCGAAGCCGAACATCCTCAGACCTATCTCGTCCATGGACAGCACGTCGGTGGTGAGGTCCCATTCCCAGACCGCCATCTCGATCGACTCGAATGTGAGGCGAAGACGCGTTTCGCTCTCGAGGAGGGCTGCGGCAGCGCTCTCGCGGTCCTCCAGGGCCACCTGAAGCGCGTCATACCGCATTCGAAGTGATGTGTGCGCCTCCCAGAGGTCCGCGGCCATTTCATGGGCTCGGAACGGAAGACCGAGGCGTCGGCGGACTCGCGCGAGCAACGGCGGATTCTCGTTCACACGAATCTCGAACCGGGCTCCTCGCTCGCTCAGTTCCGTTCGAA
>JBPCTR010000056.1:0-2658 GCA_051011575.1 Acidimicrobiales bacterium
TTTCTGTGCAGCGTGGCCCTGGGCTACGACGTGGAGACGATCAGCGACGGACCTCGTGAATTCAGCCGTTTCCGTCACTGGGCACCGAGCACCGAATGGCGCGTACGGGTCTCACCTCGTTGCACCCTGCCGTAGGCGACGGGCGGCCGAGTCCGACCGTTTAGCCGAGCAGCGGTCGGAGCAACTCCTCCAATCGGACGGTTGCCGAGGCCACGGTTTCACGACCGCCGCCTCGCGCCCAGCGGCTCATCATCGAGTCGAGCGCACCCAGGCAGGCGCCTGCGATGATCTCAGCGGTCTCGTCGTCAAGTTCGGAGTGCCGGCGAACCATGGCTCCAATGCGATGGAGCCACTCGGTCGTGCCCGAGGCCGAAGCCCCGAGGTGGGGCGCCATCGCGAGTACTCGATATGCGGCGCGAACGAGTTCGTCGTTTTCATCGATATGTGCCGCGACGGCATCGGACGCGACCGTGAAGGCATCGAAGAGGGGAAGTTCGGGCGGCAGCTCGGCGACGGCATCGTCAAACGCCACGAGCCATCGCCGGGGGATCTCGAGCACCACGTCGTCCTTGGTCGGGAACCGGCGATAAACGGTGCTGCGGGAGACGCCGGCACGCTGCGAGATCTCCTCCATCGTGACCGCCGCGAACCCGTGCTCGTCGAACAACGCAAAAGCGGCGTCGACGATCTCGCTGCGCGTCTGTGCGTGCCGACGATCCTGGAGGGTGGCCATTTCCTCATGATAGGTGGCAGATGACACGTTGACTCGGACTGACACGTTGTGTCATCTTGGTCGCATGACCTCGACGACGAGTCCGCCGATCGATTGGAGCGAGCTGCTCCCCGACGCCCCGTTCGCCGAGCGACACTCCCGGATCGTGAACGCCCCGCTCACGGAGGTTTGGCCGGCATGCCTTCATGTCCACTCGAGGGAGCTTCGGACCCTCGTGCCGTTGATGGCGCTGCGTTCGCTTCCGTCGGTGATCCGCGACCGCAGCCTGCCCGCATCCCACGAACATCGGACCCTGATAGACACGTTCGAAGCCGGTGGTTTCGTGGTGATCCGACGCGACGCGGAACCCGTCGACGATCAGGCAGCGGTCGTGTTCGGTGGAGTTGGAAAGTTCTGGTCGCCCACCAACAACCACCCTCACCCGTTCGACGACAGCAGCGCGCTGCTCGCGTTCGAGGAACCAGGATTCGCCAAGACGGTCGCAACCCTCGAAGCGAGGGCGATCGATCACGCGAGGACCCGCGTGATCACCGAGACGAGAGTTGACGGCACCGACGCCGACGCAACCCGGAAGTTCCGTCCGTATTGGATGCTCATCCGACCATTCAGCGGTCTGATCCGTCGGAGCTGGCTGGCGGCAATCGCCCGCCGATGCGAAGGCTCTGCTAGTGGGGACGGTGGGATTCAAGAACGCTGAAGACGACTCGACAGGCGGCGTGGATCTGCAAGGGGTCGGCTCGACCCTTGGCACACGCCGCAACACCGATCAGTGCCATCGTGAAAAACGCGGCGAGCTCGTCGGCATCAGCGCCACTGTCGATCTGTCCGCACTCCTGGCCGTTGGCGACCGCATTCCGGAAGGCAGTGGTGAGGCGCTCGAAGTATGCATCGACATGGTTGCCGCCAATCTCCGCGAGAGCAGACCGCTCGACGGCAGTGTTGCAGAGTAGGCATCCTCGGCCTTGCGCCCAGTCCTCGCTCGCGGAGGCAAAACCCTCGAACGTGGACCGGATCGAGTCCGGGCCCGCATCGATGGCTTCGACTGCCGCCAGAACCGCCGAGAGATGCTTGGCGTTGTACTGGTCGAGCGCGGCTTCGAAGAGCTCCTGCTTCGAGCCGAATTCGGCGTACATGCTCTTGCGGTTAACGCCGAGCTCGGCGACCAGTTCAGCCGTGCTCGTGCCGTTGAACCCTTGCCGGTGGAAGAGGTCGACTGCTCGTTCGAGAATTTCGGTTCTGTCGTATCGCTTCACTCCGGCCATCGCACCTCCTCGAAAGTTCTCCTTGACGGCAGGGTAACCAATCAGTTATCTATTGCACAAGTAATTAATCAGTTACCTTCCGACGGATCTCGAAGGTGACACCGACCAAGGAGCAACATCATGGACAGCAATCACGTCACCGTCGTTTACAGGTGGACCGCCCAGCCAGGGAAGCTCGATGAACTCACCGCCATCTACAAAAGGGTCACGGATGCGATGGAGCGCAACGAGCCCGGGGCCGAAGCTGTACACCTCTACGTGTCCGAGGACGACAACGCCGTCTTCGTCCGTGACGAGTTCGCCGATGCCAATGCGGTGGGGTTCCATCTTGGAACCACCGCCGGCGATCACTTTCCCGAACTGTTGGCGATTGCAACGCCCGGCCCGTTCTTCTTCCTCGGCGACGTTCCCGCCGAGATGAAAGAGGCCACCGATCAGATGCAGCTGGGCGGCCAGTTCGCCACCCACGCCGCCGGATTCGAACGATGACCGAGATCAGCATCAAGTGACAACAACTACATCGACGGCATACGCGTCACCAGCTCGTCGAGATGGCGTTGGAAGTCGGCAGCGGGCAGGTCATGACTCCACCCGTGACCACAGAAGAGCCTGTCGAACTCGTAGTCGCTCGCAGCAAAGCGCCCAAGCGCCGCGGTCTGTGCC
>JBPCTR010000057.1:0-3845 GCA_051011575.1 Acidimicrobiales bacterium
TCCACAACTCGTCGAAAACCGCCCGACCGCGATCGGGATCCTCGGCGAGCAAACACGCCCACTCCGTGTAGTGCAGGTGGTACCGGAACAGCTGCGTGGTCGCCTGCGGACTCCAGCCGCCCTCGTCGTCGATGCAGTGCTGCTCGCCGACGAGGCCGAACTCCCTCTTGGCGAGATCGTCGATCGATCCCACAACCGGCGGTGCGATCGCATCGACCGGCACGAATTCGTGAGGCCAACCTGCACTCGAGGGCACGGCGCGGGCCCAGCGTTGTTCGAAGAACTCGGGCCGGCGGGCGAGGGTGAACTTCTGCGCCCGCAGCCGGGCGCGGTGCACCCCCTGCTCCGGCCGGAGGTTGCGAAGCGTCCGCACCAGCCGCGCCGTGTCGTCGAGGCGCCTGCTCATGGCGCCGCCACCAGATCCGCCAACCCCTCTCGGAACGAGCGAGGGTCGTGGCCCAGATCGCGACGAGCCGCCTCGATGTCGAACACCTTGTCCTCCTCCAGCCGGTCCATCTGTTCGACCTTCAGGCGCGGGCGGGGGAGCAGTCGTTCCTGCGCCGCCACGAGCCGTCGAACCGGCCCGACCGGAAGCGCCACCGTACGCGCGCCTCGACCACAGGCCTCCTGAGTCTGTTCGACGATCTCGCGAAACGTGATCGCGACGGGCCCCGCGACGTCGTACGCGTTCCCGATTGCGACGTCTCGTTCGACCGCGGTGACGATCGCGGCCGCGAGATCGGCCACGTGCACAGGTTGTTGCAGGTGAGCGCCGCCACCCGGAAGGGGGAGCGCTGGCGAACGCCGGGCCAGGCGAACCAGCCGTTCGACGTTTCGGTCACCGGGCGCGCCATAGATCATCGTGGGTCGGATGATCGTCCAGTCGAGGTCGCTGGCCATGATCGAATCTTCCGCAGCCACGCGAACGGCCTTCGAGGGTGCGGGGAGCGTGGTGAAGATGGCGGTGGTCGAGACGAAGACGGCGCGCCGGATTCCCCCATTTTCCGCCGCAGCCAGGATTACCGGGGTGTGACCGAAGCCGAGCGACGCGACGTTCACGAGAGCATCTGCCTTGGAGTCGGCGAAGGCCACATCGATCGACTGCGGATCGTCGAGGTCGCCCCACACATTCTCGGCACCCGCCGCTCGAACGACGTCAGCGGCTTCTCCCGACCGTGCCAACGCCACAACATCGTGGCCGCGGCCCACCAGTTCGCGAACGACGAAGCCTCCAGTGAACCCACTGCCTCCCGTGACGAGGACGCGCATGTCATGCACCCCGCTGCGCGATCGCCAGCGCCATGACCTTGCGATAGGTCACGGCCAACTGCTCGCGGTCGTAGGTGGTCTCGACTGCGGTGCGACCGAGCGCCCCCATCTCGGCTCGCTTCTCTTCGTCGTCGACCAGCGCACCGATCGCCGCGCTCAACGCCTGGACGTCTTCGGGCGGCACGACCACTGCGCCAGCCGAACGAAGAATGTTGGCGGGCTCCCCTTCGACCGATCCGACGACGGCCCGGCCGCAGGCCAGGTATTCGAAGATCTTCGACGGAATGAAGCTCGAGAACAGGCTCACGTCGCGGAGCGGGACGAGGCAGATGTCAGCAGCAGCGAGCAGCCTCGGCACCCGTTCGCGGGGCACGCTGTCGTGCACGCTGATGTGCCCAACGCCCAGCTGGGTCACGCGGTCGACCAGGTCCTGCTTCGCGGCTCCGTCGCCAACAAAGGCGACGTGCACGCGGCTGCCGTCGAGGCTCGCACAAGCCTCGGCCACCGTTTCGAGACCGTGCGAGATTCCGTGGGCGCCGAGGTACAGGACGAGCACGTCGCCGGCGTCGGCTCCCAACCACGCTCGATCCGCAGGGTCGGCGACCGCGGGCGTGAACGATCGCAGGTCGGCGCCGTTGGTGATGGTGGTGACCTTTTCGGCGGGTACGCCGCGCTCGATCAGATCGTCGCGGAAACCATCGGTCACGACGACCACGTGGTCGGCGGCGCCGTACGCAGCCAGCTCCAACCGCTCGAGGACGCGGATGAGCGGTTTGTTCGTGAGCACCCCGAGGTCGACGAAGATCGCCGGCCAGAGGTCACGCACCTCCACGATGAAGGCGCTGCGTTTTAGCCGGGAGAGCAGCCAGGCGGAGAAGATCGAGAAAAAGGTGGGCGAGCTCACGATCACCACCTCGGGGCGGCCGACTTTGCGCGCCGCCAACACAACGCTCGTCACCATGAATGTGAGGTGGCTGAGGGTCTTCTTCGAGAAGCCGCTGTTGGGCGTGGCGAAGAGCCACGTGCGCAGCACCCGATAGCCGTCGACGGATTCCTCGACCCGAACTCGCTTGTGGTACTCGGCCGGGATTACACCGGTCGGGTGGTTCGGCATCCCGGTGAGCACGGTCACGTCGTCGCCCTCGGCAGCCCACACGCGCGCCATCTCACTCAGGCGTGCCTGGGGCGCCCCGATCTCAGGTGGGAAGTACTGCGAAACGACGAGTACACGCGTCATCGTGCGGCTCGTTCAACCGGGGCCTCATAGGCCAGCGCAGCCGGTAGCGCCACATACAGAACGGTGAGCGCACCGACGGCCAGGAAACCCATTGTGGTCGCGAAGCCGCCGCCTTCGTTCACGAGGAGGCCGATCGCGGCGGCGGCGGCCGTGAACGCCCCCACGACCAGCGCGGTGCTCATGTGATCCAACCGACCGGTGGCCAGCCGCTGGTACGTGTGCTCCCGATGTGCCTGCCAGAACTGCTCGCCTCGTACCGCTCGCTTGGTGAGGGTCAGCGATGCATCGACGACGTACACGGCCAGCGGCGCGATCACGGTCAGGGTCGACACGTCGTGGCGAATGGCGATCACAGAGAGAAGAGCGATGTATGAGCCCAGGTGATAACTGCCCACGTCGCCCAGGAACACGCGGGCACGCGGCATGTTGAACGGAAGGAACCCGATCGACGCCGCCGCGAGCGCGGCTCCACCGACAGATACGAGCCCGCTGTCGACCTGGGCGCCCGCGACCATATGGGTCACCCCAACCACGGCACCGGTGACACCCGAGATCCCGTTGATGCCGTCCATGAAGTTGAAAACGTTCACGAAGGCCACGATCCACATGGCGGTGACGGCCGCAGCCAGGAGCCACGCCACCGTCGCTGTCTCGAACGTGTCGAGTAGCAACGAGGCACCGATCAGCGACAGGCCGAACTGCGCGACCAGCCGGAATGGCACCGACCGACTGCGATGGTCATCGGCGAACCCCACCAGCGCGTAACCAATCGGCACGAGGATCAGGCCCAGTGCCATGACTTCGTCGATCTCGCGACTCAGTGCGAGCCCGACCGACGTGCCCAGAAGTGTTGCCACTCCCCCGCCGCGGAGTACCGGCTGCTCATGCAACGAACGGTCGGTCGGTTCGTCCAGCATCCCGGCGCGGCGAAGACCCGAGATGACAAGTGGGAGGACGGCAACCGTGACACCGAGCGCGACGAGGAATGTCAGGACCATGTCACCACGCTTCGCTCGCCATAGGCCTTCTTCTCCGCATCGCGCGCCTGGCCCCGAGGATACCGAACAGACCCTGCGCGGTAAGGGGCCCAGCGACCCAGCCGACTCGGCGCCACCTATGCCGACGAGAAGTACCCGAACGGCCTATTCGAGTTGTGGCACGATCTGGTTGATGAGTGGGCGGCAGACTCGAGCACGGTTGTTTTCCGGGCGCACGTGTTTACTCACTATCGTTCACGGAGTGATCGCACGATGACCGCTGCTCACGAGCGCCAACTGTCGCTCCAGGACTACGTAGATATCCTCGTCCGACGCTGGAAGCTCATCGCGGTGATCAGGAC
>JBPCTR010000058.1:0-30738 GCA_051011575.1 Acidimicrobiales bacterium
CCGGCGAGGAACTGTTTGGTGCGGCGCTGGAAGTCGCGCATTGAGGTGTCGTTGAGGATGGAATAGCCCGCAACATGGTCGAGCGCCTGGGCGGCGTCGATGTTGCGACCTTCGCGACCGATCACGATGCAGAGCTCGATCTCCCAGTCGACCTTGGTGCTCACGGCCGGAAGACGGATCTCGTCGTTGGCGCCTATGAGGGCCCGCCGGTACTTGGCGAAGTACGTGGGATACGCCGGCGTGTCGGAGCCGGTCTCGCGGATGTGTTCGCGATAGTTGAGACCGACGCAGACGATCTTCTCGGGATGAGTGACAAGTGGAGCCCAGTCGGCGTTGGCAACCGGGACGCTTTCGCCCGAAGCCGCATGGGCGGCGTCGAGTGCGTCTGCCCGGAGTACTGCGCCGACGTCGGCGAAGGGGAGAAGGGTGAGGCGGTTGCCGTCGAGGCGTGCCGCTCGGGTTTCGCCATTGGCGCGAATGGTGCCGATCTGCATGCTCGGACGTTAGGCGCCAGGCGTCGAAAACGCCGTACGAATGTGAATCACCACGGCCAGGATCTCGTCGGGGGTGAGACGATCGGCAAAGGCCGGCATTCCGCCGCCGCCGCCGTTGATCTGCTCGATGGCAGCCGCAGGATCGGGCTGCTTGTCGGCAATCCCCTGGAGTGTGGGTCCACGAATACCGCGTCCGTCGTCGCCGTGGCAGGTTTGGCACCTTGCCTCGTAGATCAGTGCGCCGTTGGGCGCATCCGTCGTGATCTCGCCGCTGGCGATCGTCGTTGTGGAGGCTGCAGTGGTCGCGGGAGCTGCGGTGGTTGCCGCGTCGATTGTGGTCGCCGCAGTCGTGGACGGAGCGCCGGTTGTGGATGAGGTCGTGCTCGCTGCAGCCGATGCACTCGCATCGTCCTCGGAGTCCTCGCAGAGTGTGCCCTGGCACCAGTGCTGGGTGGCGCCCTCGTGACCGGTCCGAATCACCCAGATGCCAGCGAGCACCGCGAAGATCACGGCCGCGGCTGAAATCCCGCTCGTGACCGCAGACGGCATGCGTGACCTTTCGCCCCCGCGCCCGAGCAGAACCAGCGCCGCGATGGCAACCGACATTCCGAGAACGAACCACCGGAGGGTGAGCCCGAGCGACCGGTGGGTGTCGATGTAGTCGCCGGCCTCGAGCAGATCCGCCAGCGCCTCGCCGCTGGCGGCTGCCAGGAAGGTCGAGATCGTGGTCACCACGGCGAATGCGGTGACCGCCAAACCGAACTGGCTGCGCCACCGTGGTCGAACCACCAGCGCGATCACGATCGCCGTGAGTGCGGGTATCGCAACGGCTGGAAAGTGGATGGAGATCGGATGCGCCGGTACGCCGAAGAAGGTTTCCATCGGACGATCGTAGTCACCGACGGAGGTGGCTTTGCCGCATGACAATTTGCGGAACGGATGGCGTCGCGCCGACGTGGGAGCGGGTCGGAGGTGTTGACTCGTTACATGTTTCGTCGCACCCAGTTCGTTTCCGCCGGCATCCTTTTGCTTGCGATGCTCGCTGGTGCGTGCTCGTCCGCGAACGATCCCGCATCCGGGGCAGAGGCGCCCGACGCCGTGGCACCGGACGACCCGGGTGAGCGCCCTACCCTTGCTCCTGTCGAGGTGCGATCGTTTCCCGACTCACCTCCGACACCGACCGGCGATCTCGCCGATGAGACCGAAGAGGCACTGGCCCAGCTGTTCGGCGACTCATTGAGCGACGGCCTGTTCCTGGGCGACGACTTCGCGGCGATTCGAACGCTCGGCTCTTCAGAGGATCCCCGGGTCGGTTGGCTCATCGCCGATCTGTTGCAGTTCATTCGCGATGAAGACGTCGTGGCCTCGCTCACCACGGCGAGCGGCGACCTGCTCGGCCTGGACGTCAGCCGATTCAATGTGTGGGGGGAGACAATCGACCATCTGATCGCATGGGATACACCAGCGCCTCCCGGCTATCTCGACCACAAGCGTTCGTTGTACACGCTCGTGCTGCCCGCGTGGGGGCCGCTGCTCGTGGAGGGAGATATCGATTGGAGACACGTTGCCTGGGGCGGGGTGGCGATCGACGATCGGCCGTTCGACACAACCGACGAGCCGTGCAACTGCATCCCCGCCGCCGACAATCCCGAGGTTTCGTCGGCTGAGGATGCCGGGTGGCTCGCAGACGATTCGATTGTGTTCGGCGTGACGATCAACGGCGAGTCGCGGGCCTACCCGCGTCGCGTCATGGAAGTACGCGAGATGGTGAATGACACACTCGGCGGCCGCGACATCGCTATGCCGTACTGCACACTCTGCGGATCGGCGCAGGTCTACTTCACCGATCGACTCCCTGACGGCGTGGAGCGTCCGGTTCTGCGGACCTCGGGACTTCTCATCCGGTCGAACAAGGTGATGTACGACATCACGACACAATCGGTTTTCGACACGTTCCTCGGGAACGCGGTCACGGGTCCGCTCGCCGAGCGAGATCTTGTTCTCGAGCAAGCCACGGTCGTGACGTCGACGTGGAGCGACTGGAAAGCGGCACACCCCGAGACAACCGTTCTCATCGAGGATCTCGCGCTGGGTCGGGACCCTGACTTCCGCAACGGTCGCGATGCTGATGGCCCGATCTTCCCGGTGGGCGACGTCGACGATCGCTTGGCGGTGCAGGCGGACGTGGTGGGGGTCACGACCCGGGCGGGGCTGCCGGTGGCCTTCCCGGTCGACGTGGCCGTTGATGCGCTTCGTCGCGGCGAGTCGGTGGCTTTCGACGACATCACGCTGGAGCTCGACGGCGGGGGGTTGCGGGCGATCGACGCCACAGGTGCCGATGTCGTGGCCCATCAGGCGTTCTGGTTCGCATGGTCGCAGTTCCACCCGGACACCGAGGTGTGGCTGCCCTGACGCGAGCTCCGGCTCAGTCGGAGGTGGCGTTCTCCCGCCGGCCATCGGCGTGGATGGCAAAACGACCCTCGGCGGAAGGATGCACCGGATCGTCTCGATCCCACGGCCATCCGCCGAAGCCGGTCTGGTTGTAGTCGTCGAACGCCTGCTGGATCTCGGCGTCGGTGTTCATCACGAACGGTCCGTAACGGGCCACGGGCTCGGCGATCGGGCGACCCTGGAGCAGCACGAGTTCGATTCCGTCCGCGCCGCCCACGAGATCGACGGCTTGGTCGGCGGCGAGCTCCACCCCGGTGCCGGCTCCGTGGACCTCGCCCGCGACCGACACACTGCCACCGTCGAAGGCATAAAGAACACGTTGGGTGTTGGCGTGGGTCGCGGGCAGGGTCCAGCTGGAATTTTCTGGCATGACGATGTGCCAGATCGCAAGGTCGGCCTCTGGCCGCGCCGCCCACGAGTTCGGCGGCGGAGGCGGCGGTTTCACACCATCGAGTTCGCCCGCGATCACGGTGATCGTGGCGCCGTCCTCGAGGGTGATCGTGGGAATGTCGTCGGCCCACAACATGGTGAAATATGGATCGACGAACTTGTCGGAGGCAGGCAGATTGAGCCACACCTGAAACAGTTCGGTGTGATTGCCGGCCTCGGTGTCGACGAGCGGGAACATCTCCGAGTGGACAACACCGGACCCCGCGGTCATCCACTGCACGTCGCCGCGACCGAATCGGGCGGTGGCACCCAGTGAGTCGGCGTGGTCGATGAGCCCCCGGCGGCAGAACGTGACGGTCTCGAAGCCGCGGTGGGGATGCTGCGGAAATCCGGGCACCGACGAGCCGTGGTACATGCTCCAGCCGTCGAGTCCAGAGAAGTCGGAGCCGATCGCCCGCCCGCCGAGTGGCGCTGCTGGTGCCATCGCGCCATCGCCGGCCGGATAGGCGTCGTTGTGGTGCGCGCAGAAGAGAAAGGGGTCGACCGTGGGCCACTGATCGCCCAGAGGCACGGTGCCGAGGATGGGCGAGTGGTCGGTGGTGTCGGGTGCGGTCACGTGTGCAAGCCTACGCCCATGGCCTCCAGCGGGAACAGCGAAGACGAGCCGCTTGGTCTCGATGAGGCATACGCCGTCGAGACCCCCGACGACAATCGGCGCCTCTATGCGAAGTGGGCGGGGAGCTACGACACCGATTTCATCGACGCGAATGGATACGTGTACCACGAGAACGTGGTCGGGATCTTTCTCGATGCGGGCGGCGGCGCAGGGGGAGCGGTGCTCGACGTGGGTTGTGGTACCGGAGTCGTCGGTGTCGCGCTTGGAGACCTGGGCGAGGCCACTGTCGATGGAGTCGACATCTCACGCGAGATGCTCGACGTGGCGGCGACCAAGACCACGTGCCACGGCACGGCGGCGTACCGCAATCTGATCGAAGCCGACCTCACCGACCATCTCGGCCTGGCCGACGATATGTACTCGGGCATCATCAGCGTGGGCACGTTCACCCACGGGCATCTCGGCCCCAATGCACTCGACGAACTGGTGCGGGTCGCGGCCCCCAGCGCCGCCGCGGCCATCGGCATCAACGCTCAGCACTATGTGGAGCGTGGGTTCGACCGCTGGTTCGCCGATCGATCGGCCGCGGGCGACATCACGAGCCCGACGCTCGTGAGCGTGACGATCTATGAGGCAATGGACGGTGAGCACGCAGGCGATCGCGCGAATGTGGCCGTGTTCCAGGTGCTTCGTTGAGCCACGTAATTGGAACCCGATGCGTGCCGCCCTCGGCTGACGACGCGGTTCAGGCCGAGCGACCCGGGGGAACGACCTCGTAGCCGGGCTCTTCGGGTTCGTCGTCGAGGATCTCGTCGGGGAAGCCGGGTGCTCGAACATCCATGCCCGTCACGTCTTCGAGACGGCGGATGATGTTCGGGCTCCACTCGCGGGCCCCGTATCGGGTGGCCCCGTCGTCGAAGATGTCGATGAGTACCGGGCTGAGCTCGAGCGGCACGCCGTGACGGTCGGCGATGGCCTGGAACAGACCGATGTCCTTCTGTACGAGGTCCATCGTGAAGTTGATGTCGCGGCTGCCGTTGAGAATCACCTGGCTCTCGGTCTCGTGCACGAACGAGTTGCCGCTCGAGATCCGGATCGCCTCGTAGGTCGTGTTGAGATCCATGCCAGCTGCGGCCGAGGTGACGAGGGCCTCGCTGATCGAAAGAAGGTTGGCGGTGGCCAGGTAGTTGGTGACCACCTTGAGTACCGACGCCGAACCGAGATCGCCGGTGTGAAGGATGCGACGCCCCATGGTGGTGAGGATCGGCTGGATTCGTTCGAAGGTTTCGCGCGAACAGCCGGCGAAGATGGCGATGTTGCCGGTCGCGGCGCGATGACATCCTCCCGACACCGGGCAGTCCACAGGCTCGGCGCCAACGGCTTTCACCTTCTCGCCCAGGCGGTTCACCTCAGCCTCGTCGGTGGTCGACATCTCCATCCAGATCTTTCCGGGTCCGAATCCGGCGATGAGACCATCGTCCGCTTCGAGAACAGCGGCTGATGCGGCGGGGGAGGGCAGGCACGTGATAACGACATCACAAGCCTTGGCCATCTCCTTTGGGCTCTCACCCCACGTGGCGCCGGCCTCCAAAAGGTGTTCGGCCGCGCTCCGGTCGAGATCGCGTACGACCACCTCGATTCCGTTGCGCACGAGCGATCCGGCGAGCTTTCCGCCAACGTTGCCGAGACCGATGAACCCGATCTTCATGAATCTCTCCCTTACCGTTCCCGTTGAGCGGGTAACACTCTGCCACCGCGCGACCTGCTTTGCTTGTTGGGTGGAAACCGATGTGTTTGCGGCCGAACTGGCCGCCGAGCGAGCTGCGACCGAGCGCATCGACGCGGCCCATCGCGATCACATCGCGTCCGCTCGTCGGTACGCCACCGGCCTTGCCGACGAAGCCTCGTTCCTTTCGGAAGAGGGGCCGCGTGAGACCGAGGCCGAGTCGGGCGACGAAGACGGCGAGGCCGCCGCCGAGGCCGGAACCGCGCGCGCCGCCGCGGGACGGGCCGTGCTTGCCTGGAAGCGGGTGCGCGAGCTCGAAGCGGCGGGGGACGCGCTCGCATTCGGCCGGATCTCGGGAGACGACGACGATCCCATGTACATCGGCCGCATGAGTGTGACCGACTCGGACGATGTGCTTCTCGTCGATTGGCGCGCACCGGTGGCCGAACCCTTCTATCGAGCAACGCCGCTCGAGCCCTTGGGCGTCGAGCACCGCCGCCATCTGCACTACCTCGACAGCACGCTCGTCGACTACAGCGACGAACTGTTCGACACGACAAACCTCGACGATCGCGTTGCCCTGCGTGGAGAAGCGGCGCTGTTGGCCACGCTTGCCGCTCGCCGCGACGGGCGCATGCAGAGCGTGGTGGCCACGATTCAGGCCGAGCAGGATGCGATCATCCGAGCCTCGGCGAAGGGTCCGCTGCTCGTACAGGGCGGTCCGGGTACGGGAAAGACCGTTGTGGCGCTTCATCGGGCCGCATACCTGCTGTACGCCGACCGGGCGGCCCTGGCGGAGACCGGTGTGCTGATCGTGGGGCCATCGCCCGACTTTCTGACCTACATCAGCGGTGTGCTTCCGTCGCTTGGCGAGAGCGGCGTGGTGAGCGTGACCGCCGACCAGCTCTACGCGGGCGTGAAGCTCGACCCCGATGGTTCGCCCGACGCGACCGAGCTGAAGGGTCGGGCGAGCATGGTCAAGCTGCTCTCGGCCGCCGTCGCCGATCGCCAGCGCTTTCCCGATGCGCCTCTTGTCGCGTGGTATGGAAGTCGTCGACTTCAGGTGGAGTCCACCCTTCTGCAACATCATTTCGGACTTGCCCAGCGCCGAACAACTCACAACGCCGGGGCCGGAGCGTTGCGCACGCTTCTCATTGAACATCTCGTGGGAGAGGTGCATGAACCGGGCTTCGGGGAAGCATCGGAGGTTCGGTCGTCGATCGAGTCGTCGCCCGACATTCGGCGCTACCTCGAGCGTCACTGGCCGGTGCTCTCCCCCGAGCAGGTGCTGAACGATCTGTTCGGGTCGACGTCGCTTCTTCGCAGTGCCGCCCTGGCAGCCGGTCTGGACGATGCCGAGCGATCGCTTCTCGAGCGGGAGCGTGCGCCGGAGGCAGAGCTCTGGCGGCGGCGCTGGGAACGAAGCGACGTTCCGTTGCTCGACGAGCTGCTTCATCTTCTCGGCGATGTGAACGAGGCGCTCGAGGCCGATGTCGACATGGAGCATGTGATCGCGGACAGCGACGACGTCTTCACTCTCGCCGAATCTCAGGACCTCAATGGTGAGGACCTCGACGATGACGACGAGGAGCTGGTACTCGACGAGACCGGCGAACGGTCGGGCGCCGATCGCGACATCGAGTCATACGATGCCTGGCGCGAAGGCGACGAGGAAGCGACCTGGCGATGAGCGAGATCGACGGTGCAGCCGCCCTCGACGAGCACGCCCAGCGGTACCCGGTCATCGATGAGATGACCGGAGAGATCGTCTCCGATCCCGATGGCGACCCCATCGTCGAACTCGAGGGGCACGACTACCTGGGGCTCGCACAATCAATGACGATCGAGGAGCGGGCCGCGGGCGAACGGGCGTGGCGCTACGGACACGTCATCGTCGATGAAGCCCAGGACCTCACCCCCATGCAGTGGCGGATGGTCGCCCGTCGTGCTCGGGGTCATTCGATGACGATCGTTGGCGACCTTGCCCAACGAACGGCGGGCCGCGCGCCGAGCTGGGACGAGCTGCTCCCTCCCGAGATCGGTCGACCGGTCCGATTCGATCTCGGCACCAACTACCGGGCAACCGAGGAACTCGCCGCGGTCGCAAGGCCCGTTCTGGCCGCTCTCGCTCCCGACCTCTTGTCGCCTTCGGCCATTCGAAACGGCCCAGAGCCCGTGCTCATCCGATCGCCGGACCCGGACGCCGAACTCGATGCCCTCGTCGAGCGCGCCCGAGCTGATGTCGATGACGGGACCGTGGCCGTGATCGATGCCCACGTCCACGACCGGACCGGCCATGTCGCTCACCGCGACGACACCGGTGTGTGGTGGCTCACGCCGATCGAAGCGAAGGGTATGGAGTTCGACGCTGTGATCGTGGTCGAACCGGCGAACATCGATGCGCTCGACAATGGCTTGGCCCGGCTCTACGTCGCCCTCACTCGCGCCACCGAACGCCTCTACGTGCTACACAAGCGGGAGCTTCCGGGGGCGCTCGTGCCGGCCCGGTGGAATCAGGGAACCGCATGAGCGTTTTTGACATCCTGGCGTGTCCCACCTGTCGGGTTCCGGTGAGTCGCGACCCCGATGGACTGCACTGCGGCAACTGCGGTCAGAAGTATCCGGTGCTCAACGGCGTGCCGATCATGCTCCCCGACGGTTCGGTGCCCGAGATCCTTCATCAGGCGGAGTTCGAGAGACGCGACACATATGAACCCTGGGTCGACCGGACGATCCTCCAGTCACTTCCCGACGATCGGGTCGTGCTCGAGCTTGGGGGCGGGTCAACCACGGTCGACGACCCCTGTGTCGTGCGGGTCGATTCAGTCCTCACGCCATTCGTCGACGTGGTGGTCGACCATCACGCGTTACCGTTTCTGGCGAAAAGTGTGGACTACGTCTTCTCTCACGGGGTGCTCGAGACGCTCGCAAATCCGTTCTCTGCGGCGGAGTCGATGTGGGAGGTGCTCGTCGACGGCGGTTACGTGTACGCGGAATGCGACTTCGTCGGGGCTCGTTCCGCCCACGATGGCAGCCACTTCGCTCCCACGAAGCGCGGGTTGGCTCAGATTCTTGCCGCGTTCACCCCGTTGAGATCGGGTGTGGCGCCCCATCAGATGCCGTCGTTCGCAATCGCCAGCGTGCTGCGGGGCTATCTCGCCGCGAGCTCTGCGTCGGTGCACGACCATGGGACGCAGCTCACCGACCGGCTCCAAGAGCTTCTCGAGCTCCCTTTGGTCGACTTCGACATCTACTTCGACGAGGTGTCGGCCGCCACCGTCGCCGCTGGCACGTTCTTCACCGGCGTGAAGCGTGACTCCCCGGACGCGTCGGTCATTCCAGGCATTCTTCACGGTCTCCACGAATCCGACGGCGCGCTCCGTGAGCGTTTTCCCGATGTGAACGATCTCTCTGAACCCGACAACATCCTTTGGTGGGCGTTGACCGAAGGTTCCGACACCAGCCCGCTCGTGGCCGACTGGCTGGCATCGATCGAACCGTGGTCGAAGTGGGACGACGGACGCGACTTCTCCCGTGCCGTCGTCCGGGGGTTCGAGATGGAGTCGACGCCGTTCGGGACACTCGGGCTGGGTAGTTCTGAACGACCGCTCGACGAGTTGATCGCCGCCGTGGTGGCCAAGGGGGAGTCGGCCGCGGCCTCGGCGGACGCCCTCGATGGGCTTTCGCGTAGAGAGCGGCGGCGGCGCCTCAGGCGATCGACCGACCGACAGTCCGACCCGGCCGAAGAGACCTAGCGCCGATCGAACTCCGGCGGACGCTTCTCGAGGAAGGCGGCGACCGCCTCGGCATGGTCGGCGGTTGCAGCGAGCTCAGCGAACCACTCGGCCATGCGTGCTGCGTGACCGACCGGATCGAGCGTGTTGTGCGCACGAATTGCGGCTTTGGTGGCCTCGAGGGCGAGAGGTGCCTTGGCGGCGACCCGCTCGGCGAGAGCGGTTGCGGCCGCGAGCGGCTGCACAGCGATATCGGTCACCAGCCCCCACCCGACCGCCTGGTCGGCGTCGATCCGATCGCCAGTGAGCAACATTCGCCGGGCTCGCGCATCGCCGATGGCGTCGATGAGCGATGCGACACTCGCCACCAGCCCCATGTTCACGCCCGCGGCAGCGAATGTCGCGGCGGGTGACGCGATACGGAGATCACACGCGAGCGCGAGTTCGAGCCCTCCCCCGTGGGCCGCCCCGTCGATCGCGGCGACAACGATCGGACGCGCGATGCGAAGGTTGGAACACACGTCGCCGACGACTTCGAGCATCGCGGCCGGCGGATCGAACGGGTGCGGCTCGGTGAGCGAGCGGATGTCGGCGCCCGCGCTGAAGTTCCCGTTCGAGCCAGTGAGCACGACCGCTCGAACCGTGTCATCCGCA
The DNA here is from genome assembly GCA_051011575.1 of Acidimicrobiales bacterium. GTDB lineage: Bacteria > Actinomycetota > Acidimicrobiia > Acidimicrobiales > SHLQ01 > SHLQ01. The sequence goes on from JBPCTR010000058.1 coordinate 10,066, forward strand.
ACTACGTCGACCACCGTCTGACCGAGCTCGGCCCACCCGTGAGGTGGAAGTGCGTTGACTGGTGCGCGGTCGATATCGATCGTGACCACATGGGCTCCCGATCGCTCGACACGGACCGCATTCGACATCCGGCCGACGGTACCAGCCGGGTCGGTTGCGTCATCGATCGGCGTGGCGTCGCAGACGATGACCGACTACAAAGACCACATGTCCGACACGCCTGACCCGTTCTCTGCACCCTTCGGCACGCTGTTCGGCGATCACATGACCGTCGCAAACATGGTGGACGGTGTGTACAGCTATCACGGCTCGGCTCAGCCACTCGAGAACTTCTCGCTCCATCCGGCGACGCACGCACTTCACTACGCGAGCGCATGTTTCGAGGGCCTCAAAGCACATCGTCAGGCCGACGGGTCGGTGGCGATCTTCCGGCTCGAGGACCACGTGGCGCGTATGCAGGTGAGCATCGATCGACTACGGATGCCGGTACCCGACTCCGACCTCATCCGGTCGATGATCCTCGACGCGGTGATTGCCGACGTTGCCCACACCCCCGATGCACCGGGGTCTCTCTACATCCGGCCCACACTGATCGGAACGGCTCCGAACATCGGTGCCGCCGCCACCCCGAGCGCCACCGCAATGCTCTACGTAATCACCTCGCCGGTGGGTGACTACTTCGCGGGCGGCATTCGGCCCCTCGCGTTGTACCTCGAGCACGACGTTCCTCGCACGACGCCGCAGTTCGGCATGGTGAAGAGTGGCGCGAACTATGTGATGGCCCTCGGGCCGACGCTCGACGCCAAGCGCGACCACGTAGCCGACCAGGTCCTGTTCGCGACCGGTGGCGATGTCACCGAGACCGGGGCTGCGAACTTCTTCCTCGCCGACGACCAGCGCGTGATCACCCGCAATCTCGACGAGTCATTCCTGCACGGCGTTACCCGTCGGTCGATCATCCAAATCGCGAAGGATGAGGGCCTCGAGGTCGAGGAGCGAGCGATAAAGCACGACGAGCTCGCGGCATGGGCGGAACACGGCGAGATGTTCCTCTCGGGTACGGCCGCGGTGATCGCTCCGGTTGGCACGGTGATCACGCGCGGCCAACGAATCACGATTCGCGACGGGCAGCCGGGTGCCGCGACGCTCCGGTTGCGGCAGGCACTAACCGATGTGCAGACGGGCAATGCCCCCGACGTTCATGGGTGGTTGACGCCTGTCGGATGAACGAGTTGCGTCGGCGTCTCACCTCCGTAGCGTGAGCGGATGACTGCTCAGATCCTCACCTCGACCGGGCTGATCGATGCTCCCGAGCGTGTCCTCGTGGTGGTCGCACACCCCGACGACATCGACTTCGGGACTGCCGGTACCGTCGCTCAGCTCACGGCGGCTGGCTCGTACGTGGCGTACTGCCTCGTGACTTCGGGCGAGGCCGGCGAAGACGACATGACCGTGTCGAGCGCCGACCTCGCAACCATGCGCGAGGCCGAACAGACCGCTGCCGCCGAAAAGGTGGGGGTCGACGTTCTCCACTGGCTTCACCATCCCGATGGGCAGGTCGAGAGCAACCTCCGGCTGCGCCTCGACATCGCCCGCGTGATTCGCATCGAGAAGCCGAACGTGGTGATCACACAGTCTCCCTTCAGAAACCTCGACAGCACATACGGGAGCCATCCCGATCACGCCGAGACCGCCGAGGCAACACTTCGCGCCGTCTACCCAGATGCGCGCAACCCGCGAGCGTTCACCACCGAACTTCTCGACAAGGGGTTTGCGCCGCACACTGTGGAGCAGGTGTGGGTGGGCCAGTCCGATCCCGATCTGTTCATCGACACGACCGACGTGTTCGACAAGAAGCTCGCAGCCCTGCGATCGCACGCATCGCAGGTCGCAAAGCGCGACGCCGAGTTCGATCTGGAGAAGCTGCTCCGGGAGTGGGGCGAACGCCTGGCAAGGAACGGAGATATGCCCGACGGCCGGATCGCGGAGGCATTCCGGGCGGTCGACACTCGGTAGACACTGGCCGAGCCCGCCTGGATCCCGCCGAGGACCAGGCGAGCGTCGAGTCGAGGAGCTGCGGATCTCCCGATTCTTCGGCCGTGTACTAGATCTTGCGCCGGCACCGAATCGACGCCAAGACGAAAACACGCCTTTCCACCTGATCGATTTGTGTCATGTGCGCGCTCGAATATCTGAACGATCGTTCAACAGGCCGGCGCAGGTTCGGGCATGATTGGGTGATGCGAATCGCGGTCGTTCAGCACGAAATCGAATGGGAGAGTCCCCAGGCGAACTTCGACAAGCTGCGCCCCAGGATCAGCGAAGCGGCCGACGACGGGGCCGGGCTCATCACACTGACCGAGACCTATTCATGGGGTTTCACCATGAACACCGATCGGGCACGCGAGACCTCGGATGGGCCGAGCACCGAATTCCTCCGAGCCGAGGCCGCACGCACGGGGTCGTGGATCGTGGGGTCGATTCCCGTCGGTGGTCCCGGGCTGGAGCGACCGAACAACCGGATGACCTTTGCAGGCCCATCGGGAGAGCTGTTCACCTACGACAAGATCCACCCGTTCTCGTTCAGCGGAGAGGACAAGAGTTACACCGCCGGTACCGAGCGTCGGACCTTTGAGATCGGTGGCCTGCGAATCAGCCCGTTCGTCTGTTTCGATCTTCGGTTCGCAGATGAGTTCTGGGCACTCGCCCATGACACCGACTGCTATCTCGTGATCGCGAATTGGCCCGCCAGTCGCCGGAACCACTGGCGAGCCCTTCTCTTGGCGCGTGCGATCGAGAACCAGGCATGGGTCATCGGCGCGAACCGCGTGGGGCCCGATCCCAATGTCGACTACTGCGGTGACTCGCTGATCGTCGACCCCTTTGGTGAGCTGGCGGCCGACGCGGGTGACGAGGCGACCATCATCAGTGCGGACATCGCCGTTGAACGGGTGCGGAGCGTGCGAACGAATTTCCCGTTTCTCGAGGATCGCCGCTGATCGTCAGCACCCTCCGTGGTCAGCAGATTCAGAATTCGATCCATTATCGCTGCGCGCGGCAGGACGCGCGCCAAAACTCACCGCTAGTGTCGACGCGCGGGACAGATTCGCTGTCCAGCGAAAGAACCGAGGTGAGTCATGGCGAGGAGAACAAGGGGTTCCTGGACACGGATGATTGCCGTCATTGCAGTTGCCGCTGCGGTGAGTGCAGTGTTCATCGCTCCGGCAGGAGCGGGTAGAGGTGAGAACAGAGGGCGCGGAGCCGAGAATTCGCGTGAGGTGAACTTGCAGATTCTGGCGATCAACGACTTTCACGGGAACATCGCCACTTCCTCTAGCTCGTTCGGTGGAACCGGGCGCGCCGACTTCCTCGCAACCAACATCGCCGCGGCCGAGGCCGGGGCCGACAACTCGATCTTCGTGTCCGCCGGCGACCTCATCGGAGCGTCGCCGCTCATCTCTGCGCTCTTCCACGACGAACCCACGATCGAAGCGATGAACCTCATCGGGCTCGACATCAACGCGGTGGGCAACCACGAGTTCGACGAGGGTTCCGCCGAGCTGTTGAGAATGGCGAACGGTGGATCGCATCCAGTCGACGGTGATCTCGACGGTGATGGGTTCGATGGGGCCGATTTCGAGTTCCTCGCCGCGAATGTGGTCGTCGACGAAACCGGCGACACACTCTTCGAGCCCTACACGATCAAGAATTTCCAGGGTGTCAAGGTCGCATTCATCGGGATGACGCTCGAGGGGACGCCCAGCATCGTTACCCAGGCCGGCGTCGCCGGACTCACGTTCAACGACGAGATCGAGACCGTCAATGCGCTCATCCCCGAGCTTCAGCAGCGGAACATCGAGTCGATCGTGGTGCTTCTACACGAGGGTGGCCGCTCCGATGGTGGCCAGAACGACTGCGGGTCAGGTCTCACCGGCCCGATCGCAACGATTGCTGCGGGGCTCGACGATGCCGTCGACCTGGTGATCGCCGGTCATACGAACGACGAGTTCATCTGTGAGATCGACGGCAAGTGGGTCACCATGGCCGACAACCGCGGCCGACTGTTCACCGACATCGACGTCACACTCAATCGCGTGACCAAGGACATGACGGTCGTAGCGATCAACAACGTTGCCAACCTTCAGGCTGGTGTTACACCAGATGCCGACGTGACGGCGCTGATCGACAAGTACGACGCGTTGCAGGCTCCTCTGGCGAATGCGGTGATCGGATCGACAACCGCAGACGTCCTCCGTGCGGGGAATGCTGCAGGCGAGTCGGCACTCGGCGACATCATCGCCGACGCGCAACTCTCGGCCACCGCCATGGCAGGAACGGGCGACGCGGTCGTCGCCTTCATGAACCCAGGTGGCATCCGTGACGACCTGATCTTCGCCGAGGCGCCCGGCGGCGAACTGCCGGGCGAGGTGACATTCGGTGAGGCTTTCAGCGTGCAGCCTTTCGGAAACAGTCTGATCACGATGACCCTGACCGGGGCCGAGATCGACGTGCTGCTCGAGCAGCAGTTCGACAACCCGAGTGTGGGAAGCAACCGCATCCTTCAGGTGTCGGACGGCTTCACGTATACCTGGGATGCCGCCATGCCGGTCGGATCACGGGTCGACCCGATGTCGATCAAGATCGGCGGAGTCACGCTCGATCCGGGCACCGGCTATCGCGTGACGGTCAACAGCTTCATGGCCGACGGTGGTGACAACTTCAGCGTCCTGCCAGGAGGGATCGATCGACTGGGCGGCGAGGTCGACATCGATGCACTGATTACGTGGTTCGGCAACAACTCGCCTGCGGCGCCCGGCCCGCAGAACCGCATCACCCGCCTCAACTGACGTCCAACACGAGCTGACGTGGAGCGCTGGTCGGGATCAACCGGCCAGCGCACACGCATCGCGGCCGTCGAGGGTGCCGACTCGGAGTGCGGCAACCATCTCGAACACGAGGCCCGGGTTGTCGAGCAGTTCTTCCGACGTCGCCAGCGTGAGAATCGATTCGTCGAGGTCGAAGGGCGAGAGTTGCCCGCCGCCGTCGTCGACACCGTTCTCGATCACCGCCTCCAACCAGGAGCCGACCAGACATGCTCGTTGGAGTGCAGCACCCTCGTCATCGACACTCTCTCCCTCGGCGGCCTGAAGAGCTTCCGCGTACCGCAGCGCATATGCGGTTCCAACGGCGTTGTCGCCGATGGCGTCGTACAGGTCTCGTAACTCCGCATCGGTCGGCTCGACGACGAATTCCTCGAGAGACTCGTCGGTGAGCGATTCGAAGTAGTCGGTGACCTCTGTACCCAGAAGGTCGACGGCATCGGCGTACGGAAGGTTTCCTTGCGAGCGCGCGTCGATGCTGCTCAGGAAACCGATCTGGGTGATCGGAGGTGGTGTGTCGTCATATCCCGCACAGAACGCGACGCCGCGGTCATATCCCTCTTGCGTTGCTCGAACGCGGTCGAAACCGTTGCCGTGCGATTCGCCGTCGTCGGGCGTAACCCCGATCTCGTCGCGGGCGTCGAGGGTCGAGATGATCGCTTGATCGAGAGCTGTCGCGTCGTCGAAAGGCGCCACTCCCTCGGATTCGGCCCAGGCCGCATAGGCGCCCGACCAGCAGTCGGCCTGCTGCTCCGCGATCAGGCTCGACTGGTTGAACAATCCCAGCTGATCCTGGAGGATGTGACCCCATTCGTGCGCCATCAACATCGCGGTTCCGGCCGGACCGTACCGGCGCTCGAGTGATGGGACGTAGTCGATGTCGTCGTAGACGACGGTGAGACCCTCGTCGCAGAACGTGACGTAGGCGTTCTCGACCACGTCGTCCGGATCGAGCTGTTCCGCGTCGCCCAGGAAGGTGCAGCGGCGCTCGCCGCGGCCCGCCTCGAGCGCGGAACGGGAAATGATTCGATCGAGCCGAACCGGTTCGTATTCGTGGGAGACGTCGGGGGCAGCTTGTGTCCAGAACGCCTCGATGTTCACCACGAGTCGGAGTACCTCGTCGGTCATGTCGGCGGGGCGCTCGGGCGGTGGAAGGTCATTCGACGCGACCTCGGAACGACCGAACAGACCGTCACTCGCGCAGGCGCTCACGATAAGCGCCAGCCCCAGGATCATCGCCGCAACCCCGGGCCATGGTCTCGCCCCTCGATGCATCGCTCCAGTTTGGAGGATCAGCGCGTGAGTCTGCTGGTGACGCGGCCTACGAGGTTGTGTGGCTCAACCAGCCCGAATCGGCGACTGTCCTCGGCGTCGATCTCGGAATTGTTGTCGCTGAGGAGATACGTCCGGCCGAAGTCGTCCACGTAGTGAACCCGTTTCACGATCGCCAGCTCGTCGTTTCGCGGATGTCGGAGGACCACGACATCGTCGTTCGCTGGGATGGCTGCACGATACGCCGTGGTATCGACGAGAACGACGTCGCCGGGCTCGATGGTGGGTTGCATCGATGATCCGGCGACGACGAATCGTTGGCGTCGGCGCATGGCCCATCGTACGAGGTCGCGCCAGCTGGCCTCGGGGACGTGCGTGGTGATGGCTGTCGTCATGGGACTCACAATGATCTCAGGCAGCACACCACCTGAGTTTGTAGTCGCTCAGCTCGCCGTATACCAGTCGATGTCGCGGCTCTTGGTTGCCCAGAAGATGTTGTGGATCTCTTCGATGGCCGCCATCAGGCTCTCGGCTGACTCCAGACTCACATGCACCTTCACCTCGGAGCAGAGCTTGGCAGCGTTCCAGAAGGTGGTGTGCAGGTCGGGGTATGCCTCGAGATGAGGAGGCTTGAAGTAGTCGGTCCACAGGATGAGGATCTCTTCCTTGGCGAGGTGGGCTTGCTGTTCCTTGATCGCGATGTAGCGACCCTGAGTGTTCTGCTCGTCGACCGACGTGGCCGGACCGGCATCGAGCAGCTTCTTGGTCATCGATAGGGCTGCCTCGGCGGCGATGCGAGCCGAGGAGGGGTCGTACACACCACACGGGCCGTCGCAGTGGGCGCTGACTTTGGGGGCGGACAGGCCGAGGGCGAGCTTGCGCAGCATGGAAAATCTCCTTGTCGATGCCGGGTTCGCTCGCACTCTACACCGACGTTTCCGACGCAGGTCCACTCGTTCGGGCCACGATCGGTCCGCAACGTTGGCGGCGTAGTCCGGGGTCGCTAACGTCGACTCCGGAAGGTTGCCAGAGCGGACGAATGGGGCGGCCTCGAAAGCCGTTGTGGCCTCCGGGTCACCGAGGGTTCGAATCCCTCACCTTCCGCCAAATCGTGTACCGAGGCCGCCTTACGGGGCGGCCTCGCTGCGTCTACGAAAGCTTGAGGGTCATGGAGACGTCGCCGATCGAGACTCCGTCGACCCGGTAGCGGTCGGGTGCGAAGCCAAGCACCTCGAAACCGTGTCGCTCGTAGAGCGCCTGAGCCCCCGGATTGTCCGAGAACACGCCCAGGTCGATCCATTCGATCTCGGCGTGTGCCCCCGCCCACTCGATCGCAGCTCTCAGCAGGAGGCTCCCTCCCCCGCGTCGCCGATGCGACCGGAGGATGCCCATCCCCATGCCCACCCGGTGTGTCTCCGATGGGAGCTCGCCCCCCACGAGTGTGAGGTGCCCGACGAGATCGTCGCCGTCGAAGAGTCCGAGTACTCGCCGCCAGCCCGTGGCTTCGACGGCAGTCGACCACCGGGTGACTTCCCGAGCGCGGCGCTCCGCCGGATCGAACGATTCCGATCGGCCGTAGGGATGTGAATGTCCTTCACCGTCGACCCCCGAACCCGAGTCGACCTCGCTCAGCACCGCCAGGTATTCGTCGACCTGAGGCGTCGCCAACTGCTCGACCGCCATCGGCCCACCGTTGAGATCGGTCATCGGACCACATCATGGCCGCCCCGGTGGGCGAGTGCAGCTCAGAGCGGAGCGTCCGGAACCCACATGTAGCCCGCGGCATCGCGGATATGGGCCTCGCGTAGGCCGTGGTCGGGCTGGTCCCGGGGTCCGTCGAACACTGTGTAGCCGTGTGCGATCGCGCGAGCGGCCGCGGCGTCGGGGTCGCACCCGTGCAACCGGATCTCGAGACCGGCACCCCTCGCCGTTCGTCCACTCACCGCGACGGCGTGCAGAGGGTGTTTGTCGTAGGTGTGATCGCTGTGCACCATCCAGCTCGTGCCGTACCCCTCGGCGATCGCGATGTCGGGATCGTGGTATCGCAGGTTTACCTGGAGGACATCGAGATGGAATCGCACGGCGGCAGCCATGTCGTCCACGAGGAGATTGAGTTGTAGTCCAGCCAGCGACCTTCCGTAGACCGGAGGGTCCTCGAAGGGTTGTTGGTCATCGGGGCGCTTCTTCATCGCACGAGTCTGCCCCCAGCTCGGTTGCCATGCCTTGTCGCAACTGGGGGTCCATCGCTCGACCGATTGTCAGGATTTGGTGGCGTCGGGGTCCGCGCCGAGCTCGATGAGCGCGGCGGCCGTTCTCTCATCATCGTCGAGAAGTACCCAGCCGAGTGGGGTGTTGTCGAAGGTGTCGTCGACGATGTCGATCGGTGTACCGGCGTCCACGAGCCAGCACACAAGCTCGATGTGGCCGCCAGCGGCTGCCCAGTGGAGTCCGCTCGCGCCGATGCCACCCCATTCGTCGCCGGGCGGATAGATGGCGACGTCGATTCCGCGAGGGACGAGATACTTCACAACCTCGAGTTGGCCTGTCTTGCAGGCGCTGAGGAAGGCGCCCCAACGTTCGCCGTGGTTCTCCTCGTGTCTGCGGACCTGGTCGATCATTCCCAACGCGGCCGCACTCTCATAGCCAACCGAGGCGCCGGCGTCGGCCAGGGCCCGAGCCGTGTCGATCTGGTTCTCGTAGAGCGCGTCGCTCAGTGCGGGTCCGCCCATGCCGTGAGCCGGTGCCGCGTCGATGTCGGCGCCAGCGTCGAGGAGCGCGGCAACGATTTCCAGCCGCCCGTATGCGCCTGCCCAGCAAAGGGCCAGGTCGCCGTCGTCGCCCACTGGTGTGTTGGGGTCGAAACCGGCATCGAGCGTGGACAGTACGGAGTGCAGGTCGCCGTGTTCGATCGCCTCGAGAATCGTGGTGTAGGCCATCGCTGCCAATCGGTAGATGTCCAACGCAGCTGAGAAACGGGCGTGGTCATGGTCGTCGTCCGAGTCACCGCTCCATCAGAGTCGTGGTGGCCACGTCATCTGGGAGCGTCTCGTACATACGAACGGCAACAACCACGCCGGAGGCACCGGTGATTGCGGCGACGGAGAAGATCGCTGCCTCGATCGAGACGAGATCGGCGAGCAGGCCGGCGAGCAGAGCGCCGATGGCGAAGCCCGCGTCGCGCCAGAGGCGGTAAATGCCGACCGAACGAGCCCTCCACGCGGGGTGGGCAACATCACCGATGGTGGCGAGCAATGTCGGGTAGACCATCGCCGTGCCCGCACCGAGGATGGCGGCGCCAACAGCCCAGCCCAAGAAGCCCGATGTGGCTCCCATCCAGGCGAGGGCGATCGCCTGGGTGGCCATGCCCCCGGCGATCAGCGGTTTGCGTCCCACTCGATCTGACAGGCCACCAGTCCAGAGTTGGCCGACACCCCAGACCGCCGGATAGATCGCGGCGAGGATGCCGATGCTCCCAACCGACAAACCGTCGGCGGCGAAGAAGATCGGGAAGAGCCCCCACGCCAGGCCATCGTTGAGGTTGTTGATCATTCCCGCCTGCGATGCCGCGGACAGCGCTCTCTCGCGGAAGCTCGTGAGCGTGAAGATTTCGCGGGTGCTGAGGGAATGTTCGGCGTGGATCGCGGCCTCGTAGACGGCGTGATCGCGGGTCTCCCGCACGAAAACAGTGGACAACCCCAAGCCCAGCGCGGCATACCCGAGGCCGAGTAGGAATGGCTCCGGACGGAGGCCCCACCGTTGCGCGATAGCGCCTGTCACCAAGGCGGTCATGGCGACGGCGCCATACCCCGCCGCCTCGTTCAACCCCATCGCCAGCCCTCGACGCTGGGGCCCGACCAGGTCGATCTTCATGATTACGGTGGTCGACCACGTGAGACCTTGATTGACGCCCAGCAGAACGTTGGCGAAAACCACCCATCCCCATGTCGGCGCCCAGATCAGTAGTAGCGGGACGGGAAGGCCCACGATCCATCCTGCGATCAGCACCGGACGGCGGCCGTATCGGTCCGACATCGTTCCCGCGAAGAAGTTGGTGGCCGCCTTCACGATTCCGAAGGCGGCGATGAATGTGAGCGTGACCGTGAGACCTGTGAGGCCGAACTCGGCTTCCGCGAGCAGAGGCAGGACCGTCCGTTCCTGACCGATCATTCCGCCAACGAGCGCATTGACCGCCACCAGCAACGCGAACTGCGATGCGTTCTCTCTCAGTCCCAGCTGCGGTGGGCGACGGTGGGCTGTGGGCACGAGGTAGGACTCTTTCTCAAGTAGATACTTGAATAGTTCACTCGAAACACGATCTTGTCAAACGATCTCTTGAAGAACGTTTCCACTCGGTCGATCGTCGCGACTACGCTCGGTGACGTGAAGAGCTGAGACCGTCCCCTCGTTCGCCTCCCTTCGGAAGGTCTCCCATGGCTGCTTCTTCACTCTCTTTCCTCGGTCCGCCAACCGCCAACGCACAGCTTCGCTGCCGCGGACTTGCGTTCGCCTACGGGGGTCGGCAGATCCTCCGGGACATCGACCTTTCGATCACTGCGGGCGACTGCGTGGGTGTGGTCGGAAACAACGGGGCCGGCAAGACGACGCTTTTGCGGCTTCTCGCGGGTCAACTAACTCCGAGCGCAGGCGAGATCCACGTGACCCCGCCCTCCTCGACGATCGGCCTTCTCGATCAGACCGTCGATGCAGGTGTCGAGGAGACCGTGCGCGGCTATGTGGCTCGGCGCACGGGTGCTCTCGAGGTGATCGCCGACTTCGAAGCCGTGCTGGTCGATCTCGCCAACGACGTCGCCGGCGCCACCGACCGCTACGACGCGGCGTTGGCTCGCTACAACGCGGTCGCCTCGCTCGACCAGAGTCTGGCCGTAGGCATGTCGTCGGTCGGTCTCAACGGAGTCGACCCCGAGCGGCTCGTTCGGTCGCTGTCCGGCGGACAACAGACCCGCGTCAACCTCGTGGCGACCGTGTTGTCGACCCATGACGTACTGCTGCTCGACGAGCCCACGAACAACCTCGACCTCGACGGCCTCGATCTTCTCCGCGAGTTCATGGCACGTCGAGACCGCCCGATCGCCGTCGTGAGCCATGATCGCGACCTTCTCGATCGCACCGTGACGGCGGTGTTCGAGATCGACGACCACTCACACGGCGGGACACGAAGCAATGGCGGGTTCGCCGCGTGGATGCATGAGCGCGAGGTCGCCCGCGCCCGCCACGAACAGGACTTCGCCGAGTACACCGAAAGACGCACCGAGCTCCAAACACAGGTGGACAGACAGAAGCGATGGTCGGCGACGGGTGCCCGTCGTGCCCGCCGCGATCTTTCCGAACGCGACCGGACGATTCGGGCCTGGCGAGCCGAGACCGCCGAGAATCTCGCTGGTCGGGCGAAGCAGACAGCGAAGAAGTTGGAACGACTCGATCGGGACGAGGCGGTGGAGAAGCCATTCGAGGGCTGGGAGCTGCGACTTGGCTTCGGCGAGGCCGAGCGTTCCGGCGACGATGTCGTGCGCTGTCGTGCGGCCACGGTGGTGCGGGGATCGTTTCGCCTGGGTCCTGTCGACGTTCTTTTGCGAGCCGGCGATCGGGTCTTGCTCACGGGAGTCAACGGGTCGGGGAAGACCACCCTGATCGATCTTCTCCTCGGAACGCTGCAACCGACGACTGGCTCCGTCGATCGTGGCCGTTCGGTGAGAGCGAGCACCCTCGAGCAGTCCCGCGAACGGTTCGACGAACACGCGTCGCTGATCGAGGGGTTCGTCGACATCAGCGGCGAGGAGCCATCGGCTGCCCGCAGTCAGCTCGCGAAACTGGGCCTCGCCGCGGAACGGGTGGCCCGACCCGCTGCCGAGTTGTCACCAGGGGAGCTGACCCGAGCGTCGCTGGGACTGTTCGCAATCACGAACTCGAATCTTCTCGTGTTGGACGAACCCACGAATCACCTCGACCTGCCCGCGATCGAGCAACTCGAGTCAGCACTCGATGTCTTCCCTCACACCGTGATCCTCGTGTCGCACGATCAGCGACTGATAGACGGGTTCCGCGCTACCTGCCGATGGCACCTGACCGACGGCGACCTCACGACGTGATCAGCTGTGAGAGTTCGGCGAGGTCGGCTACCTCGATGGAAACGTCGGCGTCGGCTGGGGCCGCTGTTCGCCGGGCGTTGTACCAGCATGTGTCGATGCCGTATTGGGCGCCACCACGAATGTCGCTCGACAAGCTGTCGCCCACCATGATCGAGGCTTCTGGATCGGGTCGGCCGAGTACATCGAAGGTGTGTTCGAAAATTTCAGAACCAGGTTTCGAGGCCCCGAACTCGCCCGAGATCACGATCGCCGAGAAGTAGGAACCCAACCCGAGTCGGTCGATCCGCGTGCGCTGCACGTAGCCGATCCCGTTGGTGATCATCGCAAGAGTCGCGGCGTCGGTCAGCAGTTCGAGAATCTCGCGGGCACCGGGGTACAGCTCACCGAACTCGGCGAGGCCCTCCACGAATTGCTGGCCCATCGCGTGCGGGTCGGCGTCCACACCGATGTCGTCGAGGAGCGCGGCGAAGCGCTGGACCTTCACGTCGTTCGGCGACAGTTCTCCGGCCTCCACCCTCGCCCACAGGGAGGTGTTGATCGTCTTGTACGTGGAGAAGTGTTGCGAAGGGTCGGAGATGCCGACGCCGGACAGCGTCGACTCGAACGCGAGCGCTTCGGAGGTGTCGGAGTCGAGCAGGGTGTGGTCGAAGTCGAGGAGGATCGTCTCGTACGGCGGTGGCATCGGGCCGACAGTACCGACCGCAGGACGCTCGGGCGCGCAAAAATTGTTGGCGAAGGTGTCTACGTTTTTGAGTGGAAGGAGGCTTGTACCCACGTGACCGTCGACTTCGAGGAGTGGTATCGCAGCGAGTACCCGCGGCTCGTCAACACGATCGCGCTCGCCACGGGCGATCGCAGCGTGGCTGTCGATGCCGCGTCCGAGGCGTGCGTCCGCGCCCTCGCCCGTTGGGACCGCGTTTCACGCATGACCCAGCCGGGCGGATGGGTCTACAAGGTCGCGCTGAACGATGCTCGTCGCCGACTTCGCAAAGGCGCTCGTGAACGGGAGTTCATGCGGGGTCTGGCACCGGGTATCGACCTCGTGGCCCCGGCCAGTGAACCCGACCACGACCTGTGGCAGGCGGTCGCCCGGCTTCCGCAGCGCACTCGCGAGGCGGTCGTGTTGCGATACGTCGCCGATCTCACCGAACCTGCAATCGCCCGCACGCTCGGGGTGAGGCGAGGAACGGTTGCGACGATGTTGCGACGGGCCAACGAACGCCTGGCGGCCGAACTCGGATCCCGATTCACCTCCGACGATCACGACGACAAGAACGGAGCCTTCGCTCATGCCTTCCACTGACGATTTCTCGAGCGCTGGCGCCCGCGCTGCCCGCCAGCCGGTCCCGCTTGCCCCGCCGATCACCGATCTCCAAGCCGAGGTGGGTCGTCGGCGTACGCGTCGCCGTCGCGCGGTGGGCTCTTCGATCGCCGGTATTGCACTGCTCGCCGCCATTCCCATCGCCGCGAGCCAGATCGGCGAGGACGCCGAACCGCCGTCGCTTTTCACCGCGGCGGCCGACGACGCAGCCCCTGCCGTGACGGCCGCAGCTGCGGCACAGACCACCACGGTCGCTCCCGCTGACGAGACCGACGACACCAGCAGCGACTCCGGGGAGTCTCACGCCCGGCCGAGGATCTTCACGCTTCCGCCATTCGGTGATGGCGATTTCGATTTCACCTTCGGCGACCTGTCGTTCTCGCTTCGAACCGTGACCGGGCCCGAGGCCGCGACAGAGGCGACGACCGCTGAGGTGGCCGCCACCGAAACCCGAGAGATCGACGGCCAGACGGTGTGGATCGCGACCGAAGGCGATACCACGACGGTGTCGGCTCTGGTCGAGGGCGAGACCTTCATAGAGGTTGAAGGGCCGACCGAACACATCGACACGCTCCTCGAGTTCGCCACCAACAACGCCGTTCCGTTCGAGGGGTTCCCCTTCCAAGGATTCGACGAGCACGACGTCCCCGAAGGATTTCCGTTCGGGAACCTCGAGGAGTTCTTCCCGGACGGGCTACCAGAGAGCTTCGGCGAATTTCCAGAAGGATTCCCCTTTGCCGAGGGTGAATTCCCAGATCTCGAAGAACTGCTTCCTCCCGGGCTGCTGGAAGACCTGGAGAGGTTCAAGAGCGGCGACCTCGAGGGTTTCGACTTCGACGACTTCCACAACGGGCGCGGCTTCTTCGAGTTCCCTCGGTGTGACCCCGACGCCGACCACGAGTCGGACGCCGAGGGCACGGGAGTGAGCGCGTAGAGGATCAGCAGCAGCCGGGGCCGCAGACAGCGGGGGCCGGCTCGCTGTGCTCGATCACGGTGTTGTGGAGCTGCTCGGCGTCGCCGGTCTTCACATACCACTCCCACCGGTTGTCGGGCGACTCGACCCAGGTCTCGGTCTTCTCGGCGTAGCAACAGACGGTGTCGTCGATGCCGGTGGTCTCGATGCCGCTGGAGGTGATTCGAGCCTCGGCGTCCGACACCTGCGCTGCCGTTTCGACCTCAACCCCCAGGTGGTTGATCGAGCCGCCTTCGCCTGCGCCCTCGAAGAGCACGAGTTTGAGCGGGGGATGCTCGATGGCGAAGTTCGCGTATCCGTCCTTTCGTTTGTTGACGGGCGTGTCGAACATCTTCTCGTAGAAGGCGATCGACTCGTCGAGGTCGGTCACGTTGAGTGCGAGTTGGAGCCGCATGAGGGGGTTCTCCTTCAAATTGATGTGTGTCGATACGATACCTACATATCGACAGATGTCAATACGTTCGGTAGGATGAATTTTGTGACACAGGACTCGGCCGCTTCCCGCCTGATCGACGACGTCTGTTGCCCTCCGGTACTGGACGCGGCCCTCGCCGAGAACGATGCGATCGAATTCGCCTCCATCCTGAAAGCACTCGCCGACCCGATCCGTCTCCGCCTCGTGAGCATCATCGCTTCCGCCGGTGAGGGGTGTGCGTGCGACCTGCCTGCCGCCATCGACCGATCGCAGCCGACGACCAGCCATCACCTCACCCAACTGGTCAACGCCGGCATTCTCGATCGGGAGCAGCGAGGCAAGTGGGCATGGTTCCGTGTGAACGAACATCGACTCGCGGCGATCTGCGAGGCGTTGGGTGGCACCAGTTGCCTTCAGCCGATTCGCTCTTCCAACGGCTGAACACCGGTCGGGCCGAGCGAGAACAGAAGCGCCGCTCCGGGGAGTAGCGCGAGCAGAAGCACCGCCGGTGGGTACGAACCGAACCAGGCTTGGGTAAGCGCGAGCGCAACCGGCCCCAGAGCACTCGCCCCCACGTTGAACAACGTGAGTGATCCCGAGATCGCCCCGAGGTGGGCCGTGCCGAACCACGCCGGGAGCAGTGCGGCGGTGACAGTTCGGACCGCGCCACCGGCAGCACCAAGCGCGATGGCGTAGGCGACGACCGCCGCACCCGGACTCACCACCGAAGCGAGCAAATGGGCGGTGATCAACAACACCATGCTCGCTGTTGGGAGGAACCGGGCGTTCATTCGATCGGCCACCCACCCGAAGGCGATTCCAGCGAGACTCGAGCCCAGAACCTGTGGAGCAAACATGGCGGCCGCCGCCGTTGAAGACAACCCGGCATTTCCGAGCAGGTCGATCTGGTGGAAGTTGAGCGCCGTTGACATCATCCCGGCCGAACCTGCGACGGCGACGAGAATCCAGAACCCAACAGTGTGCATCGCCTCGCCCCGGGTGTAAGAGCCGTCAAATGGCTCGGCCTTTACCGTCGTCGAGGCGTCGATCGCGGCGTTCTCGGCACGCTTCGCCGGAAGCGGCCGTAGTCCCCACTTGGCGATCGGCACGACGGTGAGACCGATTGCGGCCGCCGCAATCAGCCAGGTATTGCGCCACCCGACAGCTCGGATGACCACCGCGAGGATTACCGGGGTCAACACCATGAGTGCGTTCGAGAAAACGGAGAAGACCCCAATTGCAGTCCCACGTCGTTCGCGGAACCAGATCGACACGGTGACTGTGCTGATGAGCGACAGCGAGCCCTGGCCGAGGAGACGAATTCCCGTGAAGCCGACCGCCAGCCAGACCAGCCCGTTCACGAATGACATGTTCACGAGTGCGAGGACGAACAACGATCCGACGATCATCTGCGCCAGGCGTACCCCCCGCCGGTCGACAAAGGATCCGACCATTGGCAACACGAGCGCCCCGGTCAGCGTGCCCACCATGTAGGCGGCGCTGACCGCTGAGCGACTGAGCCCGAGGTCCGCGACGAAGTGGTCGATGAAGACCGACACGCCGATGGTCTGCCCCGGCCCGGTCAGCGCCGAAGTGAGGATCGCCAGAAAGAGAACCCGGCCCGATGTGCCGCGGAACACCGACTTCGTCGATGACTCGCTGGATGTCGGCGTCGCTGTCGACGAAGGGGCGGTGGAGGTCAACCGGCGAGGGCCGTGATTCGGCGCAATGCGCTCTGCGCATCGATCGACTCGGCAACGGCTGTGAACTCGGTGGTGGGCCCGGTCCACTCCATCTCGTCGATCGACTCGCTCACCGGCGCATCCAGCTCGAGCGTGGCGATCCGACGGAACAAGAGGGCCAGATCACGCTGATCCGACAGAGTCTTCGCCAACTTCGCACCCCCGCGTACCGTGATGTCCCACTGTCCAGCGGCGAGGGGGATGTCCTCGATGTGCCCATATCGAGCGAGAACCGTGCTCGCCGACTTTGCGCCCCAGCCGGGCAGTCCAGGAAAGCCGTCGGCGGAGTCACCGACGAGCCCGAGGTAATCGGGGATGGACTCGGGGCGTACGCCGAACTTCTCGAACACGCCAGCCTCGTCGTACTTCACGCCCTTCCGGCGATCGAACTGCACGATCTTCGCGCCATCGGAAACCACCTGGGAAAGATCCTTGTCGGGCGTACAGATCAGAACCTCTTCCACCCGCGGGTCGACGGCAGCCGTCACGGCTGCCGCACCCATCGCGTCGTCGGCCTCGAACTCGACCATCGGCCAGACGGTGAAGCCGGCGGCGGCCAGCACGTCTTCGAGAAGTTGGAACTGACCGAGGATCGCCGGGTCGATGCCGGAGCCATCTTTGTATCCGTCCCACATTTCGTTGCGAAAACTTTCGATCACGTGGTCGGTCGCGATTCCCACATGGGTGGCGCCATCTTCCAGCAAGCCGACCATCGATCCGAGGACACCGCGCACTGCGCCGACTTCGCGACCGTCGGGAGCAATGTGGGAGGGTGCCGCAAAGAAGTAGCGGAACAACTCGTACGTTCCGTCGACGAGGTGAATCCGCATCCTGTGATTCTGCCCTGTCGTTTGATACAACGGAACCAGGCGGAGCAATCCTTATCGAGGAGACCCTGTGCATCTGACCCCTGAGCAGATCGACCGGCAGCCGTTTCGCATGCGCCGCCGGGGCTACGACATGGTGCAGGTCCGCAACTTCCTTCGAGACATCGCCGAAGAGATGCGCGCCCGCCAGGATGTTCGCGACCGACTGGTCACGGCCGGCAATCACACCGCGCTGGCCGACAACGAAGCCCTCGCCATTCTCGACGATGCTCGTGCCCGCGCCGACGAGATGCTGAGCACAGCTCGGGCCGCCGTCATCGACGGTGATCTCGAAGGGGCCAAGGAACAAGCTCGCCTGATCCTTCAGAACGCCGAGACCGAGGCGAGCCAACTCGTCGACAGCGCCGAGCAGACGGCGCGGGAGCGCAGCACCGCCGTTTTGGCCGAGACCCAACAGCGTCTCGATCAGCTGTTGGCAGAGGAGCGCGAGCTTCGCGATCGCCTCACTTCGGACGTTCCAGTTGAAGCGCCTGAGGAGCCGCCGCCGGATTCGTATCACCGAGAGAAGGATCCGACGCCCACGGGAGCGTCATTTGCCGACGCGATGAAGTCGGCTGTGCGCAGCGAACTCGACCCAACCGCCGACTGAAGGTTCGTCGCAAAAAGAAAACAACCGCCCGAACCGGACGGTTGATCAGGGGGGTGCTGCGCCGATCGGTCAGGCGCGGGCGGTCGTATAGTCCGACCGACCGGAGCAGCTGTTGAACCCCTGTCTTCCTCGAACGTGACCCTGATCAACGTTCGAAGTTGACGTTGCAATTACATTACGAAAGTTACGAACAGAAGTCAAGACTGTTTCAAAGAAACAGCGGAGATCGTTCGGAGAAACAGCGGAAATCGTTACAGGAACGTCTCGTGCACGCTGCGCCACCGCACGCCGTTGGGTGCCGCTGCACTCAGCTCGAACACCACGGTGCTGACGCGTCGGCTGGGATCGGAGCTGTCCTCGTGGTGTTCGACGTACCGACCCACCAGCACTTCTCCGGATGCGGCGACCAGTTGATGGTCGGAGACGCGGATCCTGACCGAGTCTTCGCTGCCGCGTGCGTGTTCGATCATCGCGATGATCGTCGCTCGATCGTGTCGGCCCCCCCGAGGGTCGATCATTTCGAATTCGTCCGCGAGTACCGACACGAATCGATCGATCGATGCGGGTCGGCCATGAAACCAGTCCTCGAAGAACTGATGCAGCTCGTCGACCTCGCGTCGCCAATCGGCGTGCGACATGATCAGCCGCCGAGCGTCTGTCGACCCTCGAGGGCGCGGCCGAGTGTGAGTTCATCGGCGTACTCGAGGTCGCCACCCACCGGGAGCCCGGAGGCGATCTTGCTCACGGTGATTCCGAGCGGCTCGAGAAGACGGGCGAGGTACATGGCGGTCGCCTCACCTTCGATGTTCGGATTTGTCGCGAGGATCACTTCACCGATGCCCTCGGCGGTAATGCGGGCGAGCAGCTCTGCGATTCGCAGTTGTTCGGGACCGATGCCCTCGATCGGGCTGATTGCACCCTGGAGCACGTGATACCGACCCTTGTATTCGCGGGTCCGTTCGATGGCGACGATGTCGCGACTCTCCTCGACCACGCAGAGGGTGGTCGGCTCACGGCTCGGGTCGCGACAGATCTGACACTCGTCGCCCTCGGCGATGTTGAAACAGCGATCGCAGAACGAGATCCTGTCTTTCACCTCGACCACGGCATTCGCCAGTCGCACCGCGTCGACCTTGGGGATCTTGAGCAGGTGGTACGCAATCCGCTGTGCTGATTTCGGCCCTACACCCGGCAGCCGGCCCAACTCGTCGATCAGGTCCTGTACCGGACCAGCGAAGACCGCCACTCAGGTACCGCCGAGCATGCCGCCGAGACCGCCGAGGTTCCCGATGTCGATGCCGCCCATCGCATCCGACTGGTTCTCCTGCAGCTGTGTCGCGGCATCGCGCAACGCTGCGAGCACGAGGTCGTTCAACATCTCGACGTCGGTCGGATCCACGACCGACGGGTCGATCGTGACCGAGTGAAAGTCGAAGTTGCCATCGACCTCGACCTTGACCACACCGCCGCCCGCACTGCCCTCAACGATCTCCGCCGCCACCTGCTGGGCGTTCGCCATCATCTGCTGGGCCTGCTCCATGAGTCCGCCCAGGTCGGGCATGCCGCCGCCCCCGAGGAGGCCTCCCAGATCGGGGAGTTCGGCGTTCGGATCGTTTGGTTCAGACATCGTTCCTCCGATGGTCGGTGTTCAGCTGTCGGGTGTGCCGAGGACCTCAGCACCGGGAAACACATCGGCGATGCGATCCACCACGGTGTTGTTCCCGACCTCGGCGTCGGTGAGGTCATGGATGTCGACCTCGTCCTCGTGTTGCGCAATCGGCTCCGAAGTCGAAGACGACGCAGCAGCGGCCGAACCGGTGGGCGCGTTCGATGGCTCGTCGGTCGTGTACCGCAGACTGTATGGGGCGCCGAACATGCGGGACAGCGCCCCCTCGACCTCAGCGGTGAACGGTTCGCACCGCTTGCGTTCCATCTCGCTGCGCAGCCCGAAGGTGATCTCATTGCCGCTGATCGCCACCAGCTCGCCGCCGCGGAATCGAGCGCGCGTCTTGGTCGCGAGACCGTCGAGGAGTTCTTCCCATCCCGAGCGCAGATCGTCGATCGAGATCGACCCTCCGCTCGGAGCAACCGACGCCAGCGTTTGGGCATCCTCGATCGACTGTGCTTCCGGTTCCGTCGCGTGCGTGTCGGGCTCGGGTTCCGCGGGAGTGGTTTCGACCGCGGATTCCGGCATTCGCGCGGGCGCTGTGGGTTGATCTCGCATCGACGGCGGAGGGGGTGCGGCCTTGTGGGACTCGTCACGTGGTCGCAGCGCCGCGCGAGCCATGTCGGCTGGACGGCCCGATCTGGCGGGCTCCGCTGCGGTTGGTTCGGCGGCGGGCGCGGTGGGCTCGGGCGACCGATCTCGGCTCGGTTCCGGCTCAGCGGCGGGCGCAGGCGAAACCGATGACGGTGCTGTTGGCGCGACGACTCCGCCATTGGCCAGCGCGGCCTCGAGCGCCTCGACCCGTGCGGAGAGCGCATCGG
>JBPCTR010000059.1:0-3554 GCA_051011575.1 Acidimicrobiales bacterium
ACTACGAGGTGATCTCCGTGGAAGCCGACGACGACTGAAGCCGGGCACCGCCGCTCAGGTCCGGGTGAACGCCCTGGGTTCGAGCGTGCGGTGCTCGCCGTCGCCGACGTGGACGGCGCTGTCGACCTGGCGCTCATGGAGCCACAGACCCAGGAAGATGCCGGCGATCGCAACCAGCCCGAGCATCGCGCCCGATGCAACCATCACGAGCGCGGGGGCCGGACAGGTGCCCGCAATCGCCCACCCGATGCCGAAGAGCGCTCCGCCCTTGTAGTGATGCTTCTCGGGGAGCGAACGCGAAAGGCGAAGTCGACCGCCCAAAGGTGTCTCGATCGACTTCCGCTCGAGCATCCACAGCAAAGGTGTGGAGACGGCGATCGCCGATCCCATGAACCAGAACACATAGCCCTCATCCAGACGGAGCATCGAATGGATGGTGTCGTACTCGTGAAGCTGGGCGCCGGCGAGAACCGCGCCGAATCCGATTCCGAACAGCAGTCCGGCGAGATCCATTGCCCTTGCCGTACTCACAGGTCACCTCCGGTGAGGATCCGTAACACGAAGGTGACGGCGATGGCGGTAACCATGAACGTGCCGGTCACCGCCACGCTGGCGAGCGATCGCTGAGATGTTCCGCAGATGCCATGGCCGGAAGTGCAGCCACCGGCCACGGCAGCGCCGTAACCGAGGAGCGTGGCTCCGCCGAAGACCATCGGCACCACCACACCCATCGGAAACACGTTGGTCATCGCGTCGTAGCCGCTGCGGATTTCGCCGCCCGTGCGAAGCACGCTGGTGACGAGTACGCCGCCAAGAAACAGGCCGACGAAGTACCAGACGCGCCACGTCGCCACGCCGGCGCGGCGCCGCAACAGACCCGACGTCTGCACGTATGCGCCCGATGCACCGAGCGGCTGGTTCGCGAGCGCGAACAACCCCACGATCAGAAGGCCGAGGACCGGACCCGCGAGGAACCACGGGATTCGCTCGGGAAGGACGTCAAACATTTCGTGTCTCCTCTTGGGTGGCCTCGGAAGCGTAGGAGGCGAGATGGATTCGGGCGGAGCGGATCGCGCTCGGCGGGATGTTCGCGGTCGTCACGGTGACACCCACACTCTTGAGCTCGTCGGCGATGCGGGCCAATTCGGCCGCTCCCGAATAGTCGAGCCGACCGACTCCGGAGAGATCGATACGGACCGCCTCGATGTCGGGGTGTTCGGCGAGCTCTGCCCGGATCGACCGGCCGATCACCGGAACGGTTCCGAACCAGAGGACCCCTTGGGGGCGAACCGTGAGTGTGTGCTCGACGCGACTGGCTTCGATCGTGATGGCGAGCTCGCGGTACAGGTGCACGCCGAAGGCCAGCCCGATGCCGATGAGTACGCCGATCTCGACCCGCGGCGACAGCGCGAGGGTGGCCACCGTCGTGCCGATGGCGACGAAGGCCTGTGCAGGTGACTGCCCGATCAGCTCCCACAACCGGTCGATGCGGATCAGTTTCGCCACTGCGGTGATCACGATGGCGCCGAGAACCGCAGTGGGAAGTGTCTCGAGCAGCGGCAGCAGCGGGATCGCGAGGAGGACGACCGCTCCGGTGATCGCCCCCGACATCCGCGTCTTGGCGCCCGCCACCCGGTTGAGTGAACTCCGTGAGAACGAACCGCCGATCGGAAAGCCGCTCACGAGGCCTGCGGTGAGGTTGGCAACTCCCTGACTGAGCATCTCGCGGTCTGCGTTCCAGGGCTTGCGGTCGGCGGCAGCGAACATTCGAGCGATGGCCGACGGTTCGGCGAATCCGACGAGCGCAATCGCGAAAGCTCCGATAATCAGCGACGGTGCGTCACCCCACGGAAGCGAGAGGTCGATCGAGTTGATCGATGCATCGACCGCTCCTACAACCGCACCATCGAAATCGGTCATCCAACTGATCATCGTGGCCAGGGCGACAGCGAGCAGAACGCCGGGAAACAACGAGTGCATGCGACGGCCCACGACCACAACAATCACCGTCAGGGTCGCGTAGGCGATCGCGGAGGCGCTCCATCGGTCCACACGCGCGAGAGCGATCGCAGCTTCGGCCAACACGCCGCGATCGCCCGTCGTTGCGCCGAACACCTTTGGGAGCTGCGATGACACGATGAGAATGGCAGCTCCGGTGGTGAAGCCGGTGAGCACCGGTTCCGAGAGCAGGTAGGCGACCTTGCCCATACGTACCAGCCCGAGCACAACCCGAAACAGGCCGACCATGAAGGCGAGCAACGCGGCAAGCGCGACGTACTCGCTGGTGAAGGGCTCGGCCAGCGATGACAGCGCACCGAACGCCAGCAGGGCCGTGAGCGCCACCGGGCCGGTCTGGAGATACGGCGAGCTGGCGAAGAACGCCGCGAGAATCGCCGGCAGGGCGAGTGCGTACAGGCCGTGTTGCGGTGGCAGCCCTGCGATCTCTGCGTAAGCGAGCGTCTGGGGGATGGCGATCATCGCGACCGAGACGCCGGCAACGACGTCGCCGGCCTGCAGTCGGCCGCGATCGGTCACGCGGTCAGTCCGCTCCAGCTGAAGCGTGAGCCTCCGACCAGGCGCCATAGCCGCCGAGCAGATCTGCGATGTCGCCGAAACCGGCGGCAGCCATGCGGCTGGCGGCGATCGACGACCGGAATCCGCCAGCGCAGTACACGATCGTCTGGTGCGAGGGGTCGAGCTCGCCCATGCGCTCGTTCAGCTGCGTGAGCGGCACGAGCACAGCTCCATCGATCACGCCACCTTCGGTCTCGCCGGGCTGGCGAACATCGACGAGTTGCAGACCGGGGTTTGCGGCACGGGCGGCGATGAGCCCTGGCACGTCGACGCGATCTCCCGTGGAAACGTGTTCGGGGGCGTCTGCCAGGGAGCGCTCGGGGTCGATCAGGTGGCCTGCGACATTGTCCATGCCGATCCGAGCCAGGCGAACCTTGGACTCGAGCTCGGTGCCGGGATCGCATACGAGCACGATGGTGGCGTCGGGTTCGATCACGCCGCCAGCAAACTCGGCGTAGCGACCCGCCAAGCCGATGTTGATCGACCTGGCCACGTGGCCGAGCGCAAAGGCTTCGGGGCCCCTCGTGTCGAGCACGACGGCGCCGCCGTCGCGAAGTGCCACCACCTCGTGCATCTCGAGCGGCGAAGGCGCTGCGTGCTCGTCGAGTACCGGCCGCATCTCGCGGTTGAGGGCAGCGTCGAACGCGAAGTAGGCCGGGGGTGCGGTTTGGCCGGCGGTGACGACAGCGACGAACTCGTCCTTCGTCATCGGCTGCACCGCGTAGTTGCCGGAGCGCTGCTCGCCGATCGTCGACGACGTGTCGGTCGACAGGTTCTTTCCACACGACGAGCCGGCGCCGTGGGCTGGGAACACGCGCGTCGCATCGGGCAGGACCATCAGCTTCTCGTGCAGCGAGTCGTACAGGCAGCCGCCCAGCTCTTCGCTGGTCACACCTTTCGACGAGAGGAGGTCCGGGCGCCCCACATCTCCGATGAACAACGTGTCGCCGGTGAGGACGCCGTAGGGCGTGGAATCGGTG
>JBPCTR010000060.1:0-11357 GCA_051011575.1 Acidimicrobiales bacterium
TTCAACGGGACATGATCGTGGCGGTGGCAACTGGCTCGAGGGCTCGAGATGAGAACAAGCCGTGAACCATGCCGCCGTTCAGCCGACGACCCTTGCCTTTTTAATTACTGTGCGCGCGTCGGTCACCGTGATCGACCAACAACAAGGAGCGGCGAAGATGACATCGATGAGTTTTCGACGGGCGCTGGGAGCACTCCTCGTGAGTGTTCTTGCAGTCGCCGGGCTGGGCACAACTCCGGCAGGTGCGCAGACGGGTGGCCCACCGCGGGTCGAGGTCACCGTGACGATCACGAACCTGGCGCCGACGGACGGCACGATCCAAACACCCTTCTGGGCGGCCATACACAACGGACGGTTCGACACGTACAACGGCAATGAACCCGCGTCGTCCGAGCTCGAGCGGCTCGCGGAGGACGGCAATACCGGCCCGATCTCCGCTGCCTTCGCCGCCAGCCGGGCTCGAGGCCAGGACGCCACGATCGCGGGCGAGAATGGACCGCTGGGACCGGGTGAGTCGGCGAGCTACACCTTCATCGTCGATCCCAACGTACGGAGCTCGAGGTTCTTCAGCTACGCCTCGATGGTGATCCCGTCGAACGATGCATTCGTATCGAATGGCTTCGCCCGCAATCACCGTCTCTTCAACGCTGAGGGCGAATGGGTCGGGGAGAACTTCGTGATTCCCGGTTCGGCCGTCCTCGACGCCGGCACCGAGGAGAACGACGAGATCCCGGCCAACACGGCCGCACTCGCGCAAGCCGCACCCGACACCGGCGTGACCGAGGGCGGTGTCGTACGAGCCCACGCTGGGTTCAACGACGGCGGCAATGTGCTCGACGCGGTGCCGAACGGCGACTTCACGGCCGCCGAGTACGACATCGCAAGCATCGAATTTGATGTGGAGGAGATTCCGTCGACGGCTGCTGCTGGTCGCCTCAAGGGCTCGAACGAAGTGCCCGCCGTGACCACCAACGCCACCGGGCGAGCGGTTGCGCGGCTCACGGCTACGGGCGACCTGCTGGTCCGCTTCCGGGCCAACGGGACCGGCGGGATAACGGCAGCACACGTGCATCTCGGTGGACCGGGACAAAACGGCGATGTGGTCGTCTCGTTGTACTCAGATCCATCCGGGGCGGCATCGAGCCTCCAGGTAGGGCGGATCATCACGCCAGCGGACCTCGTGGGGTCGATGGCCGGCATGAGCATCTCGGATCTCTGGGACGTGTTCGAGGACCGAGGTGCGTACATAAATGTTCACTCGCTCACCAATCCCGCAGGTGAGCTACGTGGGAATCCACGCCTCCGGTAGGAGTCGAGGATTCGAAGGGTCGGCGTCGAGCCCTGGCTCGGCGCCGACCCTTCTTTCTCATGTCCGTGTCGATCACGTGGCTCTCGCCTGTGCCCGCTTCATGGCGCGGACCGTCGACTCCACCATCGTGCCGTCGCTGTCGACGATCGTGGCGACGCGGTAGCGTAAGTCGTTGATTACCTATTTCACGAGACATGGAGTTGCTCATGAGCACGATCGTCGTTCGTTACCGCACACAGGAAGACCGCGCGGACGAGAACCAGCGCTTGGTCGAAGCCGTCTTCGCCGAGCTTGCCGCCACCGATCCCGGTGGACTGAGGTACGCAACCTTGCGGCTTGACGATGGTACGTTCGTCCACATCGCCGATGTCGAGGGCGAGGCCAACCCGCTCGGCCAGAACGCCGCATTCGCCACGTTCCAGGAAGGGATCGGCGAACGGTGCGTCGAGGGCGAAACCCCCAACGCGCAGCCGGCGGTACTGGTCGGCAACTACCGCATGTTTGCGGAGTAACGCACGTCCGGCATTCGATATTGTCGCCCGCGTGACTGCGGAGAGCGCCCCCGAGACCGATCGCCTCGTCTGGGCCGTGACGGTCCGCGTCTGGACTCAGCATGGGGCTGGTGAACTCGACCTGCTGCCCGATTGGGAGCCGTCGGAGTTCGGGCCGCTGATCAACCTCGCGCCGTTTCTGCATCGTGACGTCGCAGAGAGCCTGGTGCGACGGAGGTATGTGTACGTGTCGGATACCAGGCTCGACGCGATGGTCGAGCACCTGTGCGAGACCGGGATGGTTACGCGTGTCGACGGTCGACTACACCCCACCGAAGCGCTCGGATCCGTACGGGAGGGGATCGAGCGAGCATGTCGTGAGGCGTCGTGGTGGCACTGGGCAGAGCACATTCCGATGGTCGAACGGGCTCTGTCTCCAGCGCGTCAGGTACTCGAGGCGTGGGAACCGGCCGACGTCCTCACGAGGGCGGCCCTCGAATTGAGTGAACCCGAAGATGAAGCAGAACGACTTTTCCAACGACTCACACACCTACGTCTCGTGCGAAACGAGGCGCACGTTCGAGCATGGCAGGCCGCGCGTCTCGAGCCACACGAGGTCGAGGTCCTGACGGGAGCATGGACCGGGACGAACACCGTCGTCCGAGGTGGTGGATCTCACGCTCCGCCGGATCCGACCACGGAGATGACGAAGCGAGGGCTGGTCGCCGACGGTGAGGTGACAGCTGCTGGGCTTGGGCTCCGCCAACAGATCGAAGACGACACGAACGCAGCAGTGGCGCCGGCCTACTCGGTGATCGACCAGAAGGCCTTTGTGAATGCACTGCGTGCACTGCCGGGTACGCCCTAGAGCGCCCTGGCCCGGGCGAGTGACGATGCGAGCCGATCAATCGCGTCACCCAGTTGTCTGGTAGTGGCCGTGCAGAAGCTGAGGCGAACGGCGCCGGAACGGCTGTCGTCCGCGAGGAACGCGGAACCGGGAACGAAGCACACCCCGTCGACAAGTGCGTGGTGCAGCCATGCAGTCGTGTCCACCTCATCTCCGAAGTCGGCCCACACGAACATCCCGCCACCCGGCGCTCGAAGCGCCATCCTGTCGCCGAACACGTTGTCGAGACCAGCGATGAGAGTGTCTCGTTTCGTGGCATAGATCGTGCGGAGGTGAGCAACGTGCTCCGGATACCACCTCGCATGGATTGCGCGTGCAACGACAGCCTGGCTGAGCGTGCTCGTGTGGAGGTCTACAAACTGCTTCGCCCGGACCACGGCGTCGAGAAGCCAGTCGGGACCTGCCATCACGCCGACCCGGAGGCCAGGTGTGAGCGTCTTCGACGTGCTTCGCAACCGCACGGTGAATGAGGGATCCGCGCTCGCCTCCGTTGGTCTCTCACCGTCGTAGTGAAGTTCCCGGTAGGGGTCGTCCTCAATCACGACGAAGCCGTAGTGAGCCGACAGTTGGTGGAGTTGGGAGCGCCTGTCGGCGCTCAAGCGAGAGCCGCTCGGATTGTGGAAGTGCGGACTCACATAGCACGCCTTGGGGCGCACGCCGTCGGCGAGAAGGTTGGCGATGTGCTCGGTGTCGATGCCATCGTCGTCGACCGCGACCGCGCAGTGCCTGGCGCCCGCACCGCGGAGCAGCTGCGTGAGTCCGACGTACTCCGGATCGGACGTCATCACGACATCACCCGGATCGACGAGCGTGCGGATGAGGAGGTCGAGTCCCTGCTGGGAGCCGGTCGTGACCACGACTCGTTCGACCGGATCGTCGAAGAGCGTCGCGAGCAGCTGAGCGCACTCGGGATGTCCTGCCGTCTCGCCGTACTGAAGTACCGATCCGCGATCCTCGCGAATGACCTCGGACGCGATACGTGCCAACCCCTCCGCGGGGAACAGCGTGGGGTCGGGGAGCCCGCCGGCCAGCGAGATCATGCCGGGCCGTCCGGCGTGTTCGAGGAGGTCGCGGATTGCCGACGACCGAGCCGACGCGGCGGCTGCGCTGAGCAGAGAGGCAGTCATGATCGACGATTCTCGGCATGCCACGCGAGCGTGAGAAGACCCTGTCGATGGTGGTACCACCAGTGGTATGTTCACACGAGATGGATGCAGCAGAGCTGGGCGACTTCCTGCGTCGACGGCGTCAGAGCCTGGAACCAGCCGACGTCGGGCTGTTCCCGGGTGCAAATCGACGTACGCCCGGCCTCCGTCGTGAAGAAGTCTCGGTGCTGGCAGGTATCGGTGTCTCCTGGTTGACGCGTCTCGAACAAGGGCGGGCCAAGAGTGTCTCGGCGCAGGTTCTCGACAGCCTCGGCGAAGCCCTCCGGCTTGGCGAGGCGGAGCGAAGTCATCTGTTCGATCTCGCGGGAGTGCACCTACCAGCCGTGCCGCCCGTCACCGGATCGCGCGAACGCCTCCGCCAACTCGTGGACGGACTCGACCCGAGCCCGGCTTACGTGCTCGACGCCGAATGGAATCTCGTCGTGTGGAATCGAGCCGAGGAGTCGCTGTTCCCGCTCCTCGCCGATGCGGGAAGCTCACCGAACCTGCTGCGGCTGTTCCTGGAACGCGAGCAACTGCGGACGTATGTCGACGACTGGCCGGCAGAGGTCGAGAGGCTCACGTGGCAGTTCAGAGCCCACGTCACCCGGCATCCGAGCGAACGTCTTTCGGCCCTCGTGGGTGCGCTGAGCGAGGAGCATCGGATCTTCCGAGAAGCCTGGGAGTTGCACAACGTGGCACCGCTGGCACCCAAGATCCGGGTGATCAACCACGCCGAAGGACCGCTCAGATTCGACCAGCACCGCCTCGCGATCCCCGACCACCCGGGTTGGCAGCTGGTCTTGTTCCTCCCGCTCGCGAGCGGGAGTGCACCGACATGAATCAGTGTGCCGAGACGGAGGGTGAACAGGGCCGCCAGCTGCCCGACGGCCTCGTCGAGGATCGGGCGACGCCCCACTTCGACGCAACGTCGGTGCCCAGGGCGCTGCTCGCCGCGCACCACACCACGACCTGGGCCGAGCTGGTGGTCCTCGAAGGCGAGGTGACCCTGGTCGAGGACGATCCGCCGCTCCGGGCTTGCGTGAGGTCGGCGGAACGGTTTGTTCTCGTTCCCCATCGTCGCCACCGGATCGAGCTGTCGGCAGATGCCGTGTTCTATGTTCAGTTCCATCGGTTTCGCGACGTCGATTGACGATCTTCGGGCCACACGTGGCGGCTTCGCCGGCGCGTTGGCAGTCGCTCCCCGGTGGGCGTCGCACGGCCAGTACTCTTTCGCATGGCCATCCTTCATCAGGTAGCGAAGATCTCGCCGTCGAAACTCGAAATGCTCGAAGTGCATCTCGGGGGCGCCGACTGGCTCGCCGGTTTCGTGGGCGATGACATCGCGCTTGTCGCCGCCTATCGATTCGATGATCCGGACGGGCTCGTGGGCATCGAGACCCACCTCGTCACGAGCGACTCGGGGCACGTACTTCAGATTCCACTCACGTATCGCAACGATCCGCTCGAGGGTGCCGACCACTGGCTGCTCGGGTCCATGGAGCACTCCGTGCTCGGTACTCGCTGGGTGTACGACGCTTGTGGCGACCCGGTCTTCGTGACCGCGCTGGCCCGGGTCATCGCCACCGGCGGATCGCACGCGGAGCTCATCGTGGAGACGCCCGACGGCCAGGTCGAACGACAGCCGAACATGACCGTGAAGGGGTCGGGCTCAGGTGCGTGGGCGGCGCGAGGCACGGTGTCGGTCGAGCGCCGCGGGACAGATACCCATCTCGACTTGGACGGTTCTTCGCTCGTTGTTCGGCATGCGCTCGACGACGCCGCGGCACCACCGGGAGCCGATGTTCTCACCGGATCCTGGGATTCGATGTCGGCGATCCTCGCAACACTGTCGCCATGAGCACTCCAGCCGGCAGCCGAGGTGTCAACCTGAACGAGAAGCTCGCCCAGTTCGACGAACATTGGTCGCCGAGAACCATCGCGCAGTTCAACGGCCACGACGTGATGGTCGTGAAGGTCGAGGGTGAGTTCACGTGGCACCATCACGACGACACCGACGACTTCTTCCTCGTGTTGAGTGGTCGGATCATGATTCGGATGGGGGACGGCGAGGGCGATGTCGAGCTCGGGCCAGGAGAACTGTTCGTGGTGCCCGTCGGAGTCGAGCACCAGCCGTATGCCGAGCAGGAAGCCGAGATACTACTCATCGAGCCCACCGGGACCCCGAACTCCGGCGACGCCACCACCGCGGCTCCGCGCATCGAGATCTGACGCACTCGCCTTGCGGCGTCATGACTCCGAAGCGGGCGCTCACCAGATGACGTGGCCTAGCCTCGGGCCATGGCAGGGGACGAGCAGGTTCGCGAGATCGATGGGCGCGAGGTCCACATCTCGAGCCCGGACAAGGTGTACTTCCCGAAGCTCGGCCTCACGAAGAGCGATGTCGTCGACTACTTTCTCGAGATCTCGGACGCCCTCCTGAACGCGGCTCGCAACCGACCCACTCTCCTCCAGCGATTTCCCAGCGGGGTGGGTGGCAACAATTTCTTCCAGAAGCGGATCCCCGATTCCGCGCCCGACTGGCTTGAGACCACAACGGTCGAGACCGTGAACGGCACACCGAGCCGGGCCCTGGTGTTGGCCGACGCCGCCCACATTGCGTGGGCCGCCAATCTCGGAGCATTCGTGCTGCATCTGTGGCCGTTTCGCGTGCCCACCGAAGACGTTGATGAACTGCGTATAGACCTCGACCCGACGCCCGGTGTTACGTACGGGATGGTCCGTGATGCCGCCCATCTCGTGCGCGAGGAGCTCGAACAGGCCGGAATTCGATCGTGGATCAAGACCAGTGGAAGCAAGGGCCTGCACGTCTACGCACCCACCAACGCGGGCTGGGACAGCTACGACGTTCGGGGAGCTGCGGTCACGCTGAGCCGCCGGCTCGCAGGCAAACACCCGTCCCTCATCACCGACAAGTGGTGGAAGGAGGAGCGCGGATCGCGGGTGTTCATCGACTTCAACCAGAACGCCCCGCACAAGACCGTGTTCGGCGCGTGGTCGATTCGCCCCAGGGTCGGCGCCCAGGTCTCGACGCCCGTCGCCTGGAACGAGCTCGACGACATCGATCCGAACGAGCTCACCGTCCTCACGGTGCCGGCCCGGCTCGCCGACAAAGGCGACGCGTGGGCCGAGATGTACTCGAATCCGCAGGAGATCGATGACCTGGTGGCCGAGTGGCGCAACGGACTCGAGACCATGGGCGACGCCCCGTGGCCGCCCGTGTACCCAAAGCAGCCGTTCGAACCTTCGAGGGTCGCGCCGAGTCGGGCCAGGGCAGAAGAGGACTAACGGACGGCTGGATCCCGAGCCAGGAAGAGTGCCGGAAACAGACTTCTCGGGGGAGCGATCTCGACCGGCGGCGCCCACAAGCTCGACGGCGGATTGGGGCGCTGGATCAGATCGGGGTCCATGCAGCCATCGAATCCACCGGTTCCGGTGCTCGACGAGTCCACGAATTCACGGCCGAGCGTCGTGCCCGATTCATTCGTCCACCACCAACGGAGCAAGCCGTCGACAACGGCCTGGGCTTCGACGCCGGGAAGCTCGGGCCGACGCATCAGGGCCGCCTCGGACGAGTTCGAAAGGTAGAGGTACTCCGTGATGATCGATGTGACATCGGGGGAGAAACGGTGGATGCCGTACAGGTCGCTACCGTCCTCTCGAAGGCGCAGGCTCGCTCCCTCACTCACCGTCGACACCCAATTGGCGCTGAACTGCGACAGGGAGCCGACCATCTCGTCGTACATGATTCGTGCGAGGCGTTCGGAGTCTTGTCCCGCCTCGGTGTAAAAGATCTCGGTTCCTGGGCGGCTCGATGGTCGGCGGGCGCCGCCGTTGTGATGGATCGAGATGAACACGTCGGGTGCGAGCGCATTGGCGATCTGAGCGCGGGTCCAGATGGGAACGCGGTAGTCGGTGCTGCGGGTGAGTTGGGCGGAGATGCCGAGCGCCTCGAGTTTGTCGACGACGAGGTTCGCGACCTCGAGATTCAGGTTCTTCTCGAGGATCGAACCGCCAACCGCTCCGGACTCGGAGCCACCATGTCCCGCATCGACCACGACCCGCGCCCTCGGGATGAATGTTCCCTGGCCCAGTCGAAGCTCGGTTCCACACGGGGTCACGATGTCCCACGAGTCGCCGTGATTCTCGACGACCGGAACGATGACTCCAGTGGGCGTCACGACCACACCGGTCGCCGCCGAAGCGAGGTCCGGATCGACGGTGTCGGGTGGCGCCGTCGTGGCCCGCACACAGTCGACGGTTCGTCCCCCGAGCCGACTGTCGTCAACACGAAGACACAGATCGTGCATGCCATCGGGGAGCTCGACCTCGGCTTCGAACGCCGCAGGTGTCCCGAACGACGCCGGCCTCGCCGACATTCCTGACGCCCGAACCGTTCCGCCGACGACCACCTGATACGCGATCGGACCAGCTGAATCGGGGTCGAACACGGAGCCAGCCACGATGATCGCGCCGTCGGACGCCTCGACCGAGGTGATCGATCCGCGGGCCGCGCCCAGCCAGGGCCCGATGGCAGGAGCGGTTTCGGCGGTGCCGCCCTGCTGTGCACCCGCGGGCGCGACGGCAGAGCCGAGAAGAATTGCCACGATCAACGCGGGAAGGAACCGTACTCCGGGCGGCAT
Source organism: Acidimicrobiales bacterium (assembly GCA_051011575.1). Taxonomy (GTDB): domain Bacteria; phylum Actinomycetota; class Acidimicrobiia; order Acidimicrobiales; family SHLQ01; genus SHLQ01. The sequence goes on from JBPCTR010000060.1 coordinate 8,517, forward strand.
CGGGCCGAGTGTAGGACGGTCATGCCCGATTGCGCGGCCGCGCGCGAGCCACCGAACACGCAGAGCGCGGTACCCTTCGGCAGTTGTGAGACGGCGACGCGAACCGACCTCGGACGACCCTCTTTTCGACCCGGAAACCGAGTCCGACATCGAGGACTTCGGCGACACCGGCCGGGATCACTTCGAACGCGCTTTCGCCGAAGTCGAAGGCCCCCACGTCGACCAACTGGGCGCTCAGACCGAAGGCGAACGTCGCGACGCTGACCGGAACCTTCTCGGCCCCGAGCGGCGCCGACGAACGATCGTCACACTCCTCGTCGTCGTCGCACTGTCCGGAGGTGGCCTGGCTGCGGCTACGTCGTTCGGCTGGCTCGCCGTCGACCCGGGAGGGAGCGATCTCGAGGAGGCGATCGGAACAATTCTTGTGCCGCCGGGCTCGCCACGCACGTATGAGGTTGCTGACGAGGATCCGGAGCGGGTCGAGGGGCGGGCGCTCGATCGTGCGTATGGCCGCCGGTCTACCAACGATGGCCTCGAAACGCTCGGACCCGCGAATGCCGAGTCGTTGCACCTCGATGCATCGATGGCCACCGTCATCTGGGGGCAGCACCTGCATGTGGCGATCGTTGGTCCAGGGGTCGCCGAAGCCCAATGTGCGGTCGCATCGCTCGTCGCCGAGGACTTGCGGGTCGCCGATGTGGCGGCGTTCGGCCCCGACTGCCCCGAGGACCTTCTCGTCACCGGGGACCGAAGTGCTTGTGCATCCCCGTCGATGGTGCTGCTCGAGTTGTGGCCTCCCGACGTCATCGATCCAACCTCCGGCGCGCAGTCGGGCGGTGTGAGCGGCCCGGTCGCCGGTACCCGTGCTCGTCTCGTGCGGACAGATGTAAACGACTGGTCCGACGTGAGTTTCCGAAGCGACGCACCGTCGGATTCCTATGAGGTTTCGCTCACCACAGTGGTCGGCGCTCCCGGTCAAACGCTCCGAGTCGACACCGGAATACATCAGGGCAGCTGTCAACTCGTCGACCGGTCGGGCGTCGATCTGCGCCTCTTGTGAGCTCCAAACCACGGCGCGTGCGCGTTCACGGCTTGGAGGTCATCGCGCACTCACCGAGTAGAGTCCGCGTCGATGTGTGGTCGCTTCACGTCTACGACTCCGCCCGACAAGCTCGCTGCGTACTTCGGCGCCGAAGCGCCAACTGACGCCGACGAGGTCGAGCCCGACTACAACGTCGCGCCCACCCGTGAGGTTCCCGTGGTGCGATTTCGCGAGGAGGTTCGGCACCTCGATTTCCTGCGCTGGGGCCTCGTCCCGCGCTGGGCGAAGGACCTTCGAATCGGATCGAAGATGATCAACGCCCGAGCGGAGACCGTCGCAACAAAAAATGCGTTCCGATCTGCGTTTGCCAGACGCCGTTGCATCGTGTCGGCGGACGGCTTCTACGAATGGAAGCAAATCGACGACAAGACGAAACAACCCATGTACATCACGCGGGCTGACGGAGATCCGCTCGCGCTCGCCGGGTTGTGGGAGCGCTGGACCGACGCCGAGGGACTCCGTGACTTCCATACGTTCACGATCCTGACGACGACTCCCAACGCCACGATGGCGCCGATCCACGACCGTATGCCCGTGATGCTTCCGCCTTCGGTATGGGACGAGTGGCTCGACCCGTCGAACGACGACACGACTGGCTTGCAGCGTCTCCTTGTGCCCGCACCCGACGACCTGCTCGCAACCCATGCTGTTTCGACCGATGTGAACAGCGTGAAGAACAATGCGCCCGAGTTGATCGCGCCCCTTCCATGACGGCCACCGTGCCGGTCGACCGGCCACCCGCCGCCGAGATCCGACGCTCGATCAAGCACCGCCTCCTCCGCTGGCAGGCAAAGCTCGAGGGCAACGGCCCCGATCGGGCAATTCCCTGGATCCTGGCCTTCGGGTTTTTCGTACTGTTCGGAGCGCTCTCGCTCGCGCGGTACCGCAGCCTCGAGCTCGGCGAACAATTCGCCGCCTGGCTGCAGGGTGTGTGGCTGCTCAGGGAGGGGCTCGACACCACGGTCACGATCACCGAACGAAGCATCTTCGAAGGTCAGTTCTCGATCATCATGTGGCCGATAGCGCAGATCGCGAACATCATTCCCGCCGGTCCGCTACTGCTCGTCCTCCAGTCCTTCGCGCTGGCGCTCGGAATCGTGCCGCTCTGGCGAATCGCGCGCGGCACGCTCGAGCTCGGCGTGGAGACGGCACTGGTGCTCGCCGTGGCTTACGGCTTCCAGCCTGAGCTGCACAACCTCAATCTCAGCGGGTTCCATCCAGAGGCGCTCGCCGTCCCCGCGCTTCTCTACGCCTACCTCTTCAGTCAGCGCTCACAGTGGGCTCGATTCGCGGTCGCGGTCATTTTTGCGCTCGCGACCCGATCGGACCTCGCGCTCGTCGTCATCGGGCTCGGCGCGCTCATGGCGCTCGAAGGGCGTCAGCGGGCCGGGCGGGTCACCGCCGGGCTCGGCGCTTTGTGGGGCGCACTGGCCCTCCTCGTGTTCCAGGCAGACCTCGCAGGCGGAGAATTCGTCCATTCCGAGGCCTTCGCTACGTACGGCGACGACCCCGTGTCGATCCTGTGGGGCATCCTGTCCAACCCGGTCGAAGCGCTCGGCGACTTCGTAGCTCGCGAAAACTTCGCTCGCCTTCTCCTTCTCTTCGCTCCGTGGCTGTTCCTGCCCGTCCTACGGCTCAGGTTCCAACTGCCGCTGGCGTTGTTCGGCGCATTCGGTTTCATCGCAGCGATCCCGCCCGGCGAATTCGGTAGTCCGCAGCAGGACGTGGCGGCCTTGGCA
>JBPCTR010000061.1:0-18119 GCA_051011575.1 Acidimicrobiales bacterium
CGTGCCCCAACGACCGAGGGGAAGCCTATATCCACACCGACCCACAAGGGTGACCTCATCGTGATCTTTTCGTAATATTTCCGACGCGCCCGCGAGGAGCTGCACTCAGAGGGAGCGAGATGCGCTCAGAGGTACAGCCCCGTCGGGGAGTCATCGAGGCGCCTGGCCGCAACGGCGTGAATGTCGCGCTCTCGGAGGATGATGTAATCGGCTCCGCCGACCTCGACCTCGTACCGGTCCTCGGGGTTGAAAAGGACACGGTCGCCGATCTCCATGTTCCTCACGTTCGGTCCGGCGGCCACGATCTCCGCCCAGGAGAGCCGCTTGCCCACCTGCGCGGTGGCCGGTATGAGGATGCCCCCCGTCGAGCGGCGCTCGCCCTCGGCATCACCGATTCTGACCAGGATTCGGTCGTTGAGCATCTTGATGGGCATACGATCGCCGGCCCCGTTCTGAGGTGCGAAGGAATCATGCGAAGTCACTGCGGCCACGAGTTCAGGTTACTGGGGTGGTCGAACGGTGACGCCTCGGGACGCCATCACCTGCTTCGCGTCGGCCACGGTGTGTTCCCCGAAATGAAAGATGCTCGCGGCGAGCACAGCGTCGGCGTGGCCAACGGTGACTCCTTCGGCGAGGTGGTCGAGGCTCCCCACTCCCCCGGAGGCGATCACCGGGATCCCAACCGAATCGCTGACGGCGCGTGTGAGTTCGACGTCGAATCCATCGCGGGTGCCGTCCCGGTCCATTGACGTGAGGAGAATCTCGCCGGCGCCCAGCCGCTCGACCTCACGCGCCCACTCGAGCGCATCAATTCCCGTACGGGTGCGGCCGCCATGCGTAAACACCTCGAACCCGCTTTTTGGAGCATCGGCATCGGAGCTTCGTCGTGCGTCGATCGCGACGACGACACATTGTGAGCCGAATTCATTGGCAAGTTCCCGGACGAGTTCGGGCCGGCGGACCGCCGCGGTGTTGACGGCCGTCTTGTCGGCACCCACGCGGAGAAGCCGCCGCGCATCGTCAACCGAACGAATGCCGCCCCCGATCGTGAAGGGGATGAAGACCTCTTCGGCGGTTCGCCGAGCGATATCGACGATCGTGTCGCGGTCGTCAGACGATGCGGTGATATCGAGAAAGACGAGCTCGTCGGCGCCCTGGGCGTCGTAACGTGCGGCCAGTTCCACCGGGTCGCCGGCATCGATCAGATCGACGAAGTTCACGCCCTTCACCACTCGTCCGGCCTCGACGTCGAGGCACGGGATCACGCGCGCAGCCTTCACTCGTCGACCCGCCCGGTCGACGTACCGACACCGAAGTCTTGGGACCCTGATCTTCGGGCGCACAGCGCCGCGAAGTTGGCGATGATCTGTACACCGACAGCGCCCGACTTCTCCGGGTGAAACTGGGTGGCCATCACGTTCTCCTTTTGCACGGCGGCGGTGACCGTTCCGCCGTAGTCGCACGTTGCGATCACGTCCGCGGTCGCTTCAGGGGCGTACGAGTGCACGAAGTAGACCCAGCTCCCGTCGTCGATGCCGGTGAACAGCGGCGACGGCTCCGAGATCGACAGTTGGTTCCATTGCATCTGGGGCAGCTTGACGTTTGGGTTCATGCGCCGCACCGTGCCGTCGAGAACCCCGAGACCATCGACCTCGGGGCACTCTTCGCTCGCCCCGTACAGCGCCTGCATGCCCACGCAGATGCCGAGGAACGGCGTGCCGGCATCGATCGCCTTGTGCGCGAGAACATCGACTTCGACGTCACGGATCGCCTCCATGACGCGGCCGAAGTTCCCGACGCCGGGCAGCACGACGCCGTCGGCGGCTCCGACCTCCGCGGCGTCAGAGGTGAGAACGGGGTCGGCACCAACGCGTTCGAGCGTCTTCTGAGCGGAGCGGAGATTGCCGATGCCGTAGTCGAGAATCGCGATACGGGCCGTCATGTGTGAAGGCGCGTCACAACGTGCCCTTGGTGGAGGGCAGGCCGCCACCGGTGACCGCGACCGCGTCACGGAGCGCCCGGGCGACGCCCTTGAAGCTCGCCTCCACGATGTGGTGGGTGTTCTTTCCGCGAACCATCACCAGATGGAGGGTGATCGCTGCCGATGTGACGAAGGCGCGCCAAAACTCCTCGCAGAGCTGAGGATCGAACGGCGGATCGCCCAGGATTTTCTCGCCGGGAAAGTCGATGTCGTAGTGCAGGAAGGGTCGGCCCGACAGATCGAGGGCGGTTTCGACCAGCGCCTCGTCGAGAGGCACCGAGTTCGAGGCGAATCGACGTACCCCGACCTTGTCGCCGAGGGCTTCACGGAAGGCTGCGCCCAGCAGAATCCCGGTGTCCTCGACCGTGTGGTGCGCATCGATGTGAAGATCGCCTCGCGCCTTGACGGTGAGATCGAAGCCACCGTGGCGACCCAACTGGTCGAGCATGTGGTCGAAAAAGGGAAGGCCGGTGTCGCAGTCGTTCGTGCCGGTCCCATCGAGATCGATCGCGATCTCGATCTGGGTTTCCTTCGTGTCTCGTCGTGCCTCTGCCTGTCGCATTCGAACGAGTCTACGGATCGAAGGCCACGGTTAGCGGGCGAGGATCTCCGCCAACGCATCGGTGAGACGGTCGTTCTCGTCGGGAGTTCCGACCGTGATCCGCAAACAACCGTCGAGCCCGGGCCACGACGCACAGTTGCGCACAAGAATCGAGCGGTCGACGAGCGCCTGCCACAGATCGTCGCCAGCGGTGTCGTGGGCACGGATCAGGAAGAAGTTGGCCCCGGACTCCCAGATCTCCACCGGCAACTCGGCCATCCGCTCCATGAGCCGACCTCGCTCCTCCACGAGCCGGGCCACCCGAGCATCCATCTCGTCGCCGAAGTCGAGGGCAGCGATTCCGGCGGCCTGTTTGAACGCATCGAGGTGGTACGGGAGAACGACCTTCTCGAGCTCGGCGACCAGCCACGCCGGGCCGATCAGGTATCCGAGTCGTGCCGCGGCCATCGACCACGTCTTGGAGAAGGTTCGGCTGACGACGAGCGGGACGTCCTCGGCCACGAGATCCACCGCCGACGTGGTGGCGAATTGACCGTAGGCCTCGTCGACGACGAGCAGTGCGTTCTCGCCCATGAGCATGTCGAGGACTGCCGTGACCGTGTCGGCCGGATCGACGAGCCCGGTGGGGTTGTTCGGCGAACATAGAAAGACGACGTCGGGCGAGTGCTCGGTGATCACCCGCCTCACCTCGTCGAGGTCGAGACGGAAGTCATCACGCCGCCGTCCCTCGACCACCTCGGTGCCGGTCGTCTTGGAGATATGGGAATGCAGCGCGTACGTGGGCTCGAACACCGCAGCCGAACGGCCAGCTCCGCCGAACGTGAGCATGATGGTCTGGAGGACCTCGTTCGATCCATTTGCGACGAAGACCTCGGCGGCGGCACGGTCGTACCGGACACCGATCTTTGCTCGAAGTTCTTTTGCCGCCCGCTCGGGGTACCGGTGCCAGGCGATCCGATCGATCGCGTCGTGCAAGGCGGCGTCGAAACCAGCTGGGGGAGCCGTGGGAGCCTCGTTGGTGTTGAGCCGAACCTCGACGTCGATCTGAGGTGAGTGGTACCCGCTTCGCAACGCGATGTCGGCGCGAACTCGAGGCCGGTTCTCGGTCATCGAGTCAGGGTAAGGCACTCAGAAGGCACGAAGGGCGCTCTGGAGATTGCGAGATGCGCTGAACAGCGACCGTTCGACCTCGAACAACCGCACGGCCGCGTCATCGTGCTCGGTGCCCCGATGGCGTTCGGCCACCGCTGTCACCCGCTCGACCAGTTCGTCGATCTGGGTTGCAACCGTCGACAGCTCTGCAAGATCAGAAGACATGACGTGACGCTACCGACTTTCCGCTCGTTCCTCGACAACGGTGCTGGCCACGTCGATGTTCGCGGATGTCGGGCGGAAGCCTGACGAGTGGGGGGAGCGAAGCTCGCGGAGTGGGGGGAGCGAAGCTCGCGGCGCGACCACATCGATGTTCGCGGATGTCGGGCGGAAGTCCCGACCTCAAATAGAAAGAGCGGGTGCCGTGCACCCGCTCTTTCCGCGACACGAGGGCGGCGGATCCCCCATGGTGTGTCGCAACGTGCCTCCTCAGGTGGCGGAACCTGGGGGCACGCGCTCAACCTAACACGACGCGATATCAGCGGGAAATCTCTTCGATAACAGTTCGGTTGCGCTTTCTGGCCCTCGTACGCTGGCCTGGTGAAGCTCGAGATCGAACATGGCGAGGCGGTGCCGTCGGTGGCCCATATCACGCTCGATCGCGCCGAATCGACGGTCGTGCTCGCCGACGCGGTCGCATTGTCACGCAACGTGGGCCCGGATGCGCACATCTGGCTTCACGGATCGACCGAAGAACGCGATGAGATGCTCGCCGACGCCGGATACGTGACCGATCGCGCCCTCCTCCAGATGCGCGTCACACTTCCCGTCGAATCACCATCGGTGGCGACTACACCACTCAAAGAGACCGACATCGATGAATTGATCGCTGTCAACAACCGGGCATTCCACTGGCACCCGGAACAGAGCGGCCTCACCCGAGGAGCGTTCGATAGCGACCGCTCCCAGGACTGGTTCGAGCCCGAGGGAGTGCGACTCCACCGAATCGACGGCGCACTCGCCGGGTTCTGTTGGACGAAGATCCATGAAGAACCCGAGGCGTTGGGCGAGATCTACGTGATCGCCGTCGACCCCGCGTTTCATGGCAGGGGCCTGGGCAAACCGGTCACGATGGCCGGCCTCGACTGGTTGACGCAACAGGGTCTGACCATCGGAATGCTCTATGTCGAGTCGGACAATGGCGCCGCCGTGGCCACGTATCGAGGTCTCGGTTTCGACACCCATCGCATCGATCGCCTCTGGACTCCGGCGTGACCACCGCCCGCTACGAGCCCGACCGCGCACAACTCGCAGAACTGTTGACCGCTCATCCCGGGTACCGCGTCGATCAGATCTGGCGAGGGCTCTACGAGGAGGGCCTCGATCTCTCCGACATCTCGACGCTCCCGAAACAGTTGCGCGAGGAACTCAACGAACAGCTTCCTCCGGCATTGTTCGAACGAACCGTGCGCGTCAGCGAGGGCGGCGACACGCACAAATGGCTGTGGGGCCTGGCCGACGGTGATGCCGTCGAGACCGTGCTCATGCACTATCCCGAACGCAGCACCGTGTGTGTAAGCAGTCAAGCGGGCTGTGCGATGGCGTGTGGATTTTGCGCAACGGGGCAGGAGGGGTTCCGCCGGCACCTCACGACCGGGGAGATCGTCGAACAGGTCGTCCGCGCCCGGGAGGCGGCCCGGCCGCGCCGTCTGTCGAACGTCGTGTTCATGGGAATGGGCGAACCTCTCGCCAACTACGACGCCACGTGGAGGGCCGTGCGGCGCATCCACGGCGATCTCGGCCTTTCGGCCCGTCACATCACGATGTCGACGGTGGGCCTCGTGCCGGGCATTCGGCGCATGGCCGACGAACACCTCCCGATAAGCCTCGCCGTCTCCCTCCACGCGGCAACCAATGAATTGCGCGACGAACTGGTGCCGATCAACAAGCGGTACCCGATCGACATGCTCGCAGAGTCGTGTGAAGCGTACGTGGGCGCCACCGGCCGCCGACTCAGTTTCGAGTGGGCGCTCATCGAGGGCATCAACGACACCGACGTTCAAGCGGCCGCGCTGGCCGACCTGTGCGGGCAACTCCGCGCCCATGTGAATCTCATTCCGCTCAACCCCACTCCGGGCTATCCGACGATCGGAACGCCGCCCGAGGGTGTGGCGAGATTCCACCGATCACTCACCGAACGCGGCGTGAACGCAACGGTCAGACGAAATCGGGGAACGGACATCGACGCGGCCTGCGGGCAGCTCCGAGCGAGCCAGCAGGCGCAGCGATCAGCCTCGGTAGCGGCGCCGGTCCGAAGGAACGCGTCGACCGATCGCCCGTAGGCCTGAACAGCACTGCCCCTGCGGTACTCTTGACCCTCGATGGCTGACAGGTACGCATTCCAGAGCCCCTTCTCCCGCGGCGCCGGTGACGACCCGTGGTTCACGGTGGGCAACGTCGCGGTCACCACCACGGTGGCGGTCACCGCCCTTGGCCTCTTCGGCCTGTTCCTCGTGGTGTTCGAGGGGGGATTCGGCACGATTTCGAGTGCCCTGCTCCTCGACCAGAAGGCGATCACGGGTGGCCAGATCTGGAGGTTCGTGACCTGGCCGATCCCACCGAACTCCTCCGCATTCTGGGCGCTGCTCGGACTCATCTTCTTCTTCCTGATCGGCACGCAGTTCGAATCGATGCTCGGCCGCAGGGCGTTCACGGCGATGCTCGGCGCGGTCATCGTGATCCCGTCTGTTCTCGGCGTCCTCACGGCCGTCGTCCTCGACCAGGGCATCCCGCCGTTCGGGCTGAGCATGGTCTTCCTCGGACTGGCCGCGGGATTCTCGGCGGCACTTCCCCAGGCCCGCAGCTTCTTCGGCATTCCGTTCTGGGTGCTCGTGGCGTTCTTCTTCGTCGTACAGTTCCTCGACATTCTTCGGTTCCGGCTCGTGTCCGGACTCGTCATCCTGATCGCGACCGCAGCAGTCGGCCTGATCGGGACTCGGTCACTCGGATTCGCCGGCTCGGTGGAATGGATCCCCTCGGTGCCACTGCCCCGGTCGATCAGCGGCGAGGGCGCACCCCGATCAGCGACTCCCAAGCGCAGCCGACGGTCGAAGAACAAGGCCGGTTTGCGGGCCGTTCCGCCGCCAACCGCCTCCGACGCCGAGATCGATGCGGTGCTCGATCAGGTGAACGAACAGGGTCTCGACAGCCTCACGAAACAACAGAAATCGATGCTCGAGAAGCATGCTCGCGAGATGAAGCGTCGGCGCGACGCCGACTGACTCGCTCGAACGTCGGCCTCGGGTCGAACTCAGTCGTCGACGATCAGCTTCGACGCAGCGCTGGCGATCTCGGCGCGCTCCGCCGATAGAGCCGTCCACACCGGTGTCACATCGGGCGGTGACCCCGTGAGCGCCACCACGAGAAGGTCACTTCCGAAACGTTCGACGAGGACCGCTCCGCGCTCGGTGGACACGAGAGAATTCCGGTAACTGCCGGCTGTCGTGTCGCCGAGAAGATCAACCTGTCTGCTCGCCGTGCTTGCCACCCGTGACAGCAATCGGCGCGTCTCGTCCGCATCGAATTCCGGAAGGAGGCTGACGAGCGGTGCGGCATCGGGTCCCCGGAACAGCATCACACCGAGGCACTCACTGGATGCCCCCTCGATCTTCTCCAGCGCAAAGCCGAGTCGATCCATCGCCTCGGGGTCGACCTGATCGGCGCGAATCGATTCGTCGGCATGGCGGGCCTGCTTGCGTCGCTCCGAGGCGGCGATTGCGGCACGGCGGGCAACGTCAGCAACTTCGTCTTCGCGATCGTCGATCGCTTCGTCCATCTCCCCCACGCGCGAGACGGTAGCCGACGTGGTGTGACACGCAGCAATCCCTGGGCATCCTCTGGCGGCGCGGGCCGGCCCCTACGCTGGCTCCGTGGGATCACCGACCGACCTCCCCGAGCTCGACGCACCACTCCCTGAGGGGGAGGCCAAAGGCGCCGCCGTGCAGGCGATGTTCGACACCATCGCCCCCCGATACGACCTCGTCAATCGAATCATGACCTTCCGGCTCGACGTGCGATGGCGGCGCAGGGCGATTCGGTCGCTGGAGCTGCCGACGGGTTCGACGATTCTCGACCTCGCGACCGGCACCGGAGACTTCTGCCGCGAGCTCTCGGAGGCTGGGTTTTCGAGCATCGGTGCCGACTTCAGCTTCGGGATGCTGTCGGCCGCTCGAACCACGGAACCTCTTCTGCAGGCCGACGGCATGCAGCTGCCCGTGGCGACCGGATCGATCGACGGGCTCACATGTGGCTTCGCACTTCGAAACTTCGTCGATCTAGGACGGGTCTTCGACGAACTCGGCCGCGTGGTTCGTGAGGGCGGCCGAATCGCCCTGCTCGACGCCTCCGAGCCCGACAACCGTCTTGCCCGCCTGGGCCACGGCTTCTACTTCGGGAAGGTGGTGCCGCTGATCGGTGGCCTCCTGTCCGACAAGCGGGCCTACGGCTACTTGCCGCGATCCCTTGCGTATCTTCCATCCCGCGACGACTTGCTCGCACGGCTCGAGTCCTCAGGCTTTCGAGCGTTGCGACACGAACAGCTCACGCTCGGTGCAGCTCAGCTGATCACCGCCACCCGTTCAGCCGATCAATAGCCCGATCGACAGCAGCACGCCGACGAGAAGCTGCGTTCGCCCGGTCACCTCGAGGACACCGATGAGTGTGCGCCCCTCGGCCCCCGAGCGGACCGCTTCGACCCCAGGAATCGCCGACGGCAGCGCCACGAGCGCCAGCAACCCCCACGGTCTGTCGCCCGCGAGAACGGACACCGCTATGACGAGAAAGGCGCCCACCATCATCGAGATGTAGATCATCCGGGTCGCTCGATCACCAATCCGTACGGCAAGTGTGCGTTTGCCCGCAGCCGCGTCGCCCCTGCGGTCGCGAAGGTTGTTCACCACGAGCAGGGCGGTGGCGAACAGCCCTACCGCGATCGCCAGCGCCGACGCCAGGCCCGACACCGTTTCGGTGTGGACAAAGGCCGAGCCGATGGTGGCGACGAGCCCGAAGAACACGAACACAAAGACCTCACCCAACCCGAGATACCCGTAGGGATTGGAGCCGCCCGTGTAGAACCAGCCCGCTGCGATCGACGCCGCACCAACAACGAGGAGCCACGGCGAGACGGCGATGGCCAGCGCGAGCCCTGCCACACCAGCAACGCCGAAGGAGATCACTACTGCACGCTTGACCGCAGCCGGTGCCGCCGCACCGGAGCCGACAAGTCGCATCGGGCCGATCCGGGAGTCGTCGGTGCCGCGGATTCCGTCGCTGTAGTCGTTGGCGTAGTTGGTCGCGACCTGCAAGGCGAGCGCCACGATCAGGGCTGCCGCGAACCGCCATGCCACGAAGTGGTCCGGAGCGACGACGGCCGTACCGACGATCACGGGGACGATCGCTGCTGGCAGCGTTCGGGGTCGGGCGCCTGCGATCCACAAACGAGCACCACGAAGGTCGGTCGACATCGAGGTCAAGTATGTACGCACGGCGGATTTACCACCGGTTCCGATGCACGGTTTCGTCGAGGCCGCGGCGCGGGCGGGATGCGCTTCGGCTCAAACGATCTGCGTTGTCGTCGGCGTGTCCGAGAGCGACGGTTCCGACTGCGCGCTGTCCCTCGGGCACGCCGAAGACATCTCGCACTGCAGCCTCATGGTCGAACTGCCCGAAAAGACAGACGCCGAGTCCCTCCGCGACCGCGGCGAGGAGCATGTTCTGCACCGCGGCACCGCCGTCGACCCACCAATACGGAACGCTCCACATGGCTTCGGATTCGCCCAGCCCGCTGTCGACCTTGTCGTGCTCGGCGTATCGGTCGACGTAGCGCGCCGGTGACACATATGGCACGACAAGCACGGGGGCTCGCAGAAGGCCGGGCCACGGAAATTCCGGCCGACGCGATGCCGGCAGCGTGACCTCCCAGTACCGCCCCACCCGTTCGCCGAGCAGCACCAGCAGTTCGAGCGAACGTGTGTTGCCTGCGCTCGGACCTCTTTGGCCGTGCGCCAGGATTCGATCGAGTGAATCGTCAGCGACCGGCAAATCGGTGAAGGCACGGGTCATCCGACGCGCGCGAACCACCTCGTCGAAGGATGGGGAGTTGCGGGGGCCGGCCTGGTCAGGCGAACTTGGCAAGGTCTTCCGACATCGCCCAACCGAAGCCGACGAGAACGTCGCCGTTGGCCACGTCAACATCGTTGAAGAGCTCGAGCACGTCGCCGTCGATGTCGTCGAGCTTCAGCGACTCGTGGTCGAACACGTAGGGAAGCGATCCGTCGGAGTTGGTCGAGAAGCTTCGGTCGGCGTAACGGAGTGGCGAGATACCGAACCGCTTGGCGAATCGACGACCCCACGCCCGTTCCTCACCAGATGCTTTGTGATCGGGGCGGGGCACAACGTCCTGGAACGACCTGAAGAATTCGAACCCCGATGCCGTCTGGAGTCGGGCTCCAACGACGACATCTTCGTCGGGAAAGGCCATCACGGCGCGATGCATGAGGTCGGTCACGATTCCACGAACGACGCTGTCGCGACGCGATCCGCGCGCCACCGAGCCGAGCCCCACAAGAATCGCGGGCGTTCCGCCGATCCGTTCGAGGGTGTAGAAGACGAATCCTTTGAGCCGGCCGCCTTCCATCGCCTGGGAACAGAGCACCCATTCCTCGGTCTGCTTCCCGAGATTCCCCACCTCGTGAGGTACCGGAGTTTCGGCGCAGAGATCTGCCATCTCCGAGATCTCGGCATCGCTCAGCGCGTTGCAGTCCTTTGTGTCAACTTCGAGTGCCATGCAGGTTCACGCCTTCTTTCCGCGGTGTTTTCCCACTCTCCAGTCCAGCGAATGACAACACAAAACGCAAACCGGGAACCACCCAGCGTAGGGGCCGCGCGACGCGGTCAGACGATGACGCCGTCGGGACCGAGCAGAACCCGCAGTTCAGCGACCAATCCGTTGCCCGTCTCGACCGTGTAGGTGTCGGGGAGGCGGATCACCTGGCGATCCTCGAGGTGCAGATAGACCTCGCTGTCGCCCGGGTGTTCGCCCAGCAGGCTCTTGAGCTCGTCGAGCGTACGGGGATCGTGTGCATGGATCGGGAGTTGAAGCCGGAGCGGCGATGCAGCCGTGATCTGGCTGGAATCGAACACCTCGATGTCCTGGGCGATGAACTTGGAGATGTCCTCCCGGCCGTCCACCCGGCCTCGGACCACCACGATGGAGTCGTCGACGAGTTTGTGGCCGTGTTCGGTCATCGTGCGGGGGAAGACCATCACCTCGATCGAGCCCTCGAGATCCTCGAGTTCGAAGATGGCCATGAGGTCGCCCTTGCGAGTCCACTTCTTCTGCAGATTGGTGATCACTCCCCCGACCCGCAGAAACGCGCCATCGGCCTCGTCGGTGAGAGCACCCACCGTCTTGTCGCAGCGGCGGGCCAGTGCTGCCTCGTACCCGAGGATGGGGTGATCGCTGATGTAGAGGCCGAGCATCTCCTTTTCGTGCGCGAGCTTCGACATCTTCTCGAATTCGAGGTCGGGGATGTCGGGCCTGTCGTCGAAGGAGGGTTCATCTCCGAGAGAACCGAACAATGTCGCGACGCCGATGTCGTGGTCCTTCCGTGACGCGACCGTGCGGTCGATCACGGTCTCGTAGACGGTGAGGAGGCCCTTGCGAGGGTGTCCGAGGGAATCGAAGGCGCCGGCCTTGATGAGCGACTCCACCGTGCGCTTGTTGAGAACGCCATAGTCGACCCGTTCCACGAAATCGAGGAAGCTGCTGAACGGACCATTCGCCTGTCGTTCCTCGAGGATCAGCTCGACCAGCGCCTCGCCCACGTTGCGGACTGCCGACATGCCGAACACGATCTGACCCAGAGAGTCGCCGTCGACGTCGGGAACCGGATGAAAGTCGACCCGGGCGAGGTTGATGTCGGGCACGGTGACGTCGATGCCCATGACCCGGCATTCGTTCAGGTAGACCGCCGCCTTCTCGAGGCTGCTCTTCACGCTGGTGAGCAGCGCGGCGAGGTACTCGATCGGGTAATGCGCCTTGAGCCAGGCGATCTGGTAAGCGACGTAGCCGTAGCCGTACGAGTGGCTCTTGTTGAACGCGTAATCGGCGAAGGGCTCGATGATCGCCCACCACTTCTCACCCAACTCCGAGCCGTAGCCCGTGTTCTCACAGCCCTCGATGAACTTGACCTTTTCCTTGGCCATGACCTCGCGAATCTTTTTGCCGCATGCCTTGCGGAGGCTGTCGGCGTCGGCGAGGGAGTACCCGGCGAACTTCTGCGCCACCCGCATCATCGACTCCTGGTAGATCATCAGCCCGTACGTGTCGGAGAGGATGCTCTCGGCGTCGTCGTGCAGATAGGACACCGGCTGACGGCCGTTCTTACGATCGGCGTAGTCGTTGTGCATGTTCGCTTCCATCGGCCCCGGCCGATAAAGCGCAACGAGCGCGGCGACATCTTCGAACGACGTGGGTCCGAGCGACCGCATGAGCGCCCGCATCGGCGTGGATTCCAGCTGGAAGACTCCGATGGTGTCGCCGCGCTGGAGGAGCTCGTAGGTCTGTTTGTCTTCGAGATCGACGGAGTCGATGTCGACCACCTCGGACTGGGTCTCCTCGATCATCCGGATCGTGTCGTCGATGACGTCGAGGTTGCGAAGGCCGAGGAAATCCATCTTGAGAAGTCCGAGCGATTCCACACCATTCATCTCGTACTGAGTGACCACCGGCGCGTCTTCGGGCGCCTGCCCCGACTCCGGCTTGCGCTGAATAGGGAGGTACTCGGTGAGCGGCTCCTTGGTGATCACCACGGCCGCGGCGTGGATGCCGTCCGAGCGGCGCAGCCCTTCGAGTCCCTTTGCCACCTCGACGACCTCGGCGGTGACCGGGTCGGTGTTCACCATTTCACGAAGCTCGCCTGCCTGGGCGTACCCACCCTCGTACTTGGGGTGCTTCTCGAAGCAGTACTGGAGGGGCGTGTCTCGCCCCATGATGAGCGGCGGCATTGCCTTGGCGACCTTGTCGCCAACCGCATACGGGTAGCCGAGCACGCGGGCGGCGTCGCGTACCGCCGCTCGGGCCTTGATCTGGGAGAAGGTGACGATCTGGGCGACATGATCCCGGCCATACCGCTCGGCGCAGTATCGGATCATCTGATCGCGGTAGCGCGAGTCGAAGTCCATATCGATGTCGGGCATCGAGATACGCGACGGGTTCAGGAATCGCTCGAAGAGGAGGTCATATTCGATCGGGTCGAGATCGGTGATCCAGAGCGAGTAGGCCACGGCGCAGCCGGCAGCCGAACCACGACCAGGACCCACCCGGATGTTGTTGTCTCGCGCGTACTTGATGAGGTCCCAGGTGATGATGAAGTACGACGAGAACCCCATGTTCTTGATCACGTCGAGCTCGAACACGAGCCGCTCCGTGATCTTGTCGTTCAGCCGGTCGCCCCATCGCTTCTTGGCCCCCTCCATCGTGAGATGAAGCAGGTAGTCGTCGTCGTTGTCGAAGCCCTCGGGTAGAGGGAAGCTTGGCAACTGCGGTTCGCCGAACTCGATCTCCACATCACAGCGTTCGGCAATCCACAACGAGTTGTCGCACGCAGACTCGACCTCGCGGAACATATTGCGCATCTCGGCGGCGGTCTTCAGATAGTGCTGATCACCGTGGAACTTGAACCGATCCGGGTCGCTCTTGAGCGATCCGGTCTGCACGCAGAGCAGCGCGTCGTGGGCGCTGTGATCGACCTGGGTCGTGTAGTGGCTGTCGTTGGTGGCGAGTAACGGCGCCCCGATCTTTTTGGCGATCTCGAGCAGCTGCGGGTTGGTGCGGTGCTGCTCGGGAATGCCGTGGTCCTGGAGTTCGACGAAAAGGTTGTCGCGCCCGAATATGTCCTGGAGGCGGCCCGCCTTCTCGACCGCCTGATCGAAGTGACCCTGGAGCAACGACTGGAGCACCTGCCCGCCGAGGCAGCCGGTCGTGGCGATCAGGCCCTCACTGTGCTCGTCGAGCAGCTCCCAATCGACGCGCGGCTTGTAGTAATAGCCCTCCATGAACGCACGAGAGCTGAGCTGGATCAGATTCTTGTAGCCGATGTTGTTCTCGGCGAGGAGGATCAGGTGGTAGTAGAGCTTCTTGCCACCATCGGTGGATCCGCCGGAATCGTCCTGTCGACCACGCCGCGATGGGCGCTCGCTGCGATGGTCGTGAGCCATGTAGGCCTCTGTGCCAAGGATCGGCTTGATGTCGTGACTTCGACACGCCTTGTAGAAGTCGAGGATCCCGTACATGTTGCCGTGGTCGGTAATTCCGAGCGCCGGCTGACCGTCGGCGGCGGCGGCGGCGACGAGCGGTTCGAGGCGCGACGCGCCGTCGAGCATCGAGTACTCCGTGTGGACGTGCAGGTGGGTAAACGACCCGGCCATCAGTACCTCAGTGGGTGCGGCCTCGAACAACAGGCCTGTAATTCTCTTTCTATCCGATCAGCCGCCAACAGGCCACACTCGCGTTCTCAGCACACCACGTGAAGAGCGGGTACGAGCATTTCAGCGCTCGTCACCGAACCGTGCCGGCCGACGAGTCGGTCGGCGTGCCGTTCTGCGGGATCCTCGAATCCCACCGGCGCGTGAGCGATGAGCGCCACGTCACCAAGGCGATTCCGCGCGTCGTCGGTCACGGTGGGCCCGAACCACCCGCCGTCGATCAGCTCATCTCTCGTGTGGACCCATGCGTGTTGTGCGTGGGCAGATCTCGCAGCTGCCACCAGATCTTCGGTCGCGCCGGCGCGGGCGTGCAGCCAGCGGAATCGGGGTTCGCCCGATCGCTCTCGCACGAGCTCGAGCACATCCCCCGCTACCGGCACCAGCTGGGGAGCATCGATCTGGCCGTGGTCCGCCGTTATCGTCAGCGATGTTCCGGTCGGCAGTGCCGCGGCCAACGCCCCCACGAGCCAGTCGCAGAACTGGAGCTCGAGATCGAAGTGGGTTCCGCTCACGCCGTGGATGTGGGCGACATGATCGAGACCGTCGTAGTAGGCGTACACACAACGCTCCCCCCGATCGATCGCCTGGCGCACCTCGGCCACGATCGATGATGGGTGCTCGTAGCCGACGTAGGTGTGGTCACCGAGATACGCCTCTGTGAACGCAGACGTCCGAAACTGTCGGCCGCCGACCACGGTCCATGTTCCACCGCCAAGAGCAGGGATCGCTTGTACCGAAGCCGGCGGCACGACCTCTCGATGGTCGCCGGCGACCGTGGTCCATCGCAGCGCGTTCATGACGGCGCCGCCGGCGGGAAACCGGTAGCCAACCACGCCGTGCTCTCCGGGTGGCACGCCGGTCGAGATCGACGTGAGCGCAGAAGCAGTGGTCGAAGGCGCGACCGTCGTGACCGCACCGCCGTCCAGCGCCGTCAAATTTGGCGCGATGTCGCGGCGGCTGGCGAGCTGTTCCCATCCGAGCGAATCGAGAACGAGCAGAACGGTGGCGGACGCCGACGCCACCTCGCGCGGGATCACCGGCGAGTCCACACCCCACGTCAGCGCGGGCACAATGGCCGTCGTGGTTGCCCCGGCGAAATCGGGGAGGTGCGGGGCGGGTGGCGTCACGGGGCGATCATCGCACACCACGTGGGCACACCCCGCTCGGATCAGACGTCGAATTCCCCGAGGTCGCCGTGATTCGGTGAACCAAGACCGACGACCAACCCATCGAGGTCGGGCGGCAGTGGCGATCGGAACTCCAGCCACTCGCCCGTGCCAGGGTGTTCGAAGCCGAGGTCGAGGGCATGGAGTGCGGGCCGGTCGAAGTCGAGCCCGGCGCGGCCGCCTCCATAGCGACCGTCGCCCACCACCGGATGCCCGATTGCCTCGAGGTGCACGCGGATCTGGTGTGTTCGGCCGGTCTCGAGCCGACACGAGAGGAGCGACACCGCCGGGTCCTCCCAGGAGGCGAGAACCTCGTATGTGGTTCGGGCCGGCTTGCCCCCCTCCTGCACGGTCATCCGGGTTGGGTCACGGATCGCCCGACCGATCGGTGCGTCCACCAGACCCCGCTCGGCGCTGGGCCGACCCCACGCGACCGTCACATAGCGACGGGAGACGGTCCGTTCGCGGAGCTGATCGGTGAGCGATTCGTACGCACGGTCGGAGCGGGCGACGGCGAAGACCCCGGATGTGCCCTTGTCGAGCCGATGCACGATGCCGGGGCGCGCCGGGTCTCCCACCGAGATGATCTCGGGGAATCGGGCCAATAGCGCTTGCACGATCGTGCCCGACTCGTGCCCTGCGCCCGGGTGCACCACCGATCCGGGTGCCTTGTCGACCACGATCACGTCGTCGTCGACGAAGAGAAGTTCCAACGGCGTCGTGGGATCGGGCCGGATCGGCTCTGTCTTGATGCCGATCGATGCGTCGACGTCGATCACCTCGCCCACCCGTACGCGACGCGAGCGCGTCCTGATCGTCTGGCCATCGACCTGCACGAGCCCGTCGGCAATCGCGGTTGCGGCGGCCGAGCGGGACACGTCGACGAGCATCGACACCACGCGGTCGATTCGCTCGCCGGCGAGCGCTTCGGGGATGGGCTCACGCACGGGAGCCGAGCAGAACCACGATGAGACCGCCCCCGACGATGGCCGCATCGGCGAGGTTGAATACCGGCCACCACGACCCCACCTCGATCCAGTCGATCACCGCACCGTCGAGAAAGCCGTCGCCGTCGCGAAACAAACGATCGACGACGTTACCGATCGCGCCGCCCTGCACGAGCCCCAAGCCGGCGACGACCATCCTGCTCTCGACTCGCTGAACGATCCAGAACAACGAGATGGCCACCAGAACCGCAAGTACCCCGAAGATCGGTCCGAAACCTTCACCCAGCGAGAAGGCAGAGCCTCGGTTGTACACGAGGCGGAGCGCCGACCCGAACGGGCCGTCGATCGAATCGTTGGCCAGGTCGCTCACCGCCCACCATTTGGTGAGCTGGTCGATCGCGACGACGACGGCGGCGATGGCGAACAGCTGCCAGCGGCGCGCCGTGATCTGGTTCGGCGTCAGTTGATCGACGCCATCAACCGAGTCGTCGATGTCAGCGGCGTCCAAGCCCGCCGACTTTGAACTCCACTCGTTGCGATGCCCATGGGATCGCTTCGAGCCGTTCCTTGGGGATCGGAAGCCCCGATTCGATGCAAACGCCGTACACACCGTCGTCGAGCCGCTGGAGTGCGGCATCGATCTCGTCGACCGCTGTTTGGGCCTGTGCGCTCAGTGCCAGGTCGCGCTCACGCTCGACGGCGAGTGTGTCACCCTCGCCTGACTCCTCGTCGAACTGTACGTCGCCGGGCTCACGGTCGAGCACGAGTGAGTCGGCCTCCTCCTTGTACGAGGCAGCCGACCGAGTGTATTTCTCGCGTTCAGCGAGCAGCAGCTCGGTCTGCTTCCTCAGGAACGGCTTGTTGAACGACTTCTTCGACGTCTTGCGGTTCTCGGCCATGCGGCGCTCTTCGGCGGCGCGTGCGTCGTCGCCCTTCTCGACCTCGGTCCTCGGTGCCTTTTTTGCAGGAGCATTCTTCTTGGCGGGGGCGGCCTTCTTGGCCGGCGCCGCCTTCTTCGCAGGAGCCTTCTTCGCAGGAGCCTTTTTGGCCGTGGCCTTCTTCGCCGCAGTCTTCTTCGCCACCAACAGCCACCTTTCTGAGTGCCCGACCGTCCGACACAGACGGTTGCGGTGGGCCCGAGCGAGTCGGGTCCGTTCTTGAGGCGGAGAGTCTAGGCCGGAGCCGTCAACAATCCTCGGATGCCCGAGTTAGTGCTGATCAGCCCTTGCCACGTACAGGCAGGGTGTCCATCGCCGCCGTAAAGGCATCGAGGAAGCCCGGGTCGCCGTCGGATGGTTCCACGACTTCGGCAAGGTCGACGTCGGCCTCCGTCTCGGCGATCGCCGGATCAGCCTCGCCGCTGTCGACCACGACCTCGGCGTCGTCGTTGACGTCGGTCCCGAAGAGTGCGGCGGGCTCGTCATCGAGGTCGACCACATCGACCGCGGCCAGATCGTCGAAGCCGACTACGCCAGAGCTTGCCTCGATGCGGGTCGGATCGGTGTGGTCGATCCAGCCTTCATCCGCGACGATCTCGTCGGCGGCGACCTCAGAATTCTGATCGTCGACTACATCGAATGGCTCAGCCTGATCGTCTATCAGGGCAGTGGTGTCGGCGAAGGGGTCATCGAAGGCCTCGACCACCGGTATCTGTTCGGTCGCCGGTCCGGCGTCTGCGTCGGTCGCGTCGGATTGCTCGACATCGAGGACCTCGTCCTCGTCGAGATCTGCGTCAACCCATCCCGTGTCATTGGACTCGACTCCATGCTGCTCGCTCGAGTCGTCGTCGGCGTGCCCGATCACCTCGTGTTCGATCACCTCGTGTT
>JBPCTR010000062.1:0-7093 GCA_051011575.1 Acidimicrobiales bacterium
CTCGGATGCGTCAATGACGCCGACCCGGGCGACCGCATAGCCATATACCGCATCGATGTGCGTTCTCGTGAAGGACTCGAAGTCCTGCTCGCTCTGCAAGGTGCTCGTCTCCCGGTGCTCCACGACACGAAACCACCGATACGTGAATGGATCTACGTACCGGTACACAGAGTCTCCCGAGTCGTGCCGCTACCGTTCCTATTGGTGTCGAACTATCTCGAAGCACTTCAACCCGACACACTCACGAGCGTCGCATCCCGCGGCCGGCGCAAACACTTCGGCCCCAAAGAGTGGATCTTCTCCCGCGGTGCCGATTCGACGACGGTCCTCTTCATCGAATCGGGCCTCGTGCGGGTCGAGCGCCCGACGGCGGGTGGACGAACCGTGCTCCTCGATCTCGCATCGAGCGGCGCCACCATCGGCGAGCTCGGAGCGATCACCGGCCGACCTCGATCGGCGAGCATCGTTGCCGTCGAGGCGAGCACGGTCATCGCCCTCGACGCGGCCGAGTTCAACGCGATGCTCGACGAGCGCGCCGACCTGAACCGCTTTCTGATGCAGGCGATGGCCGAGCGGATCGTGGCGCTCACGGGCCAGTTGGTCGAGGCATCGGGCCGAAGCGCCACCGCTCGAATCTCGGCCCGCCTGGTGGAACTGCTCGACCGTTCCGACCAACGATCCCTGCCACAGCCCCGGCTCGGTCTTCCCCTCTCACAGGAGGAACTCGGTCAATGGGCTGGCCTCTCGAGGGAGGGTACGGCCAAGGCCCTTCGAGAGCTTCGCGAGGCCGACGTGATTCGGACGGGTCGACTCCAGATCACGATCCTGGATCCCGAATCACTGCGATCAAGCGCCCGCGACGCGCGCGAATCCTGACCGATCAGCCAGAGGGCAGCGGCGGTAGCTCCAGAAGCAGCGCCGTCAACCACAACTCTTCGTTCGGATTGCGAACAAGCGCTTCCGCCGCGTCGTTCAGGGTGGCGAATATCGCCGGATCGCGCGAGCCATCGACGACGGCCGAGCGGTAGCGAAGCGCGAGCGTCGCAAGCCCCATCCGCCACTCGTCGGTCCGATGCAACCGGGCCTCACGTTTGTGCCGCGCCTCCATCGCCCGCCTCCCCGAGCCGCGTGTGCCGGTGAGTTCCTCGGTGGCATCCATGGTCGCCGACTCCACAACATGTTTGGCGTCGAGTGGGGCCTGCGCCTCTTCGATCGCCTTTCGGACCTCTTTGGCGACCTCGGTGGCGGCGAAGCCTGATCCATCCAGACGACTCGGGGCGTCCCACCACATGGCGCGGCGTTCCGCGAACTCGACGTCGTCGACGAGCAGCTCGGCTCTCGACACGTCGCCACCGGAGCCCTCCGCTGCCGCCTTGGCCAGATCGGGCTCCACGCCACGCGCGGAGAGTGCCTCGGCGATCGCCGTCACGGGCACCGAGGGGAAGTCGATCCGGGTCGACCTCGACGCGATCGTCACATGTTCGGGCGGCACCTCCTGTGCGAGCAGGACGAACCTCGTCGATGGCGGCGGCTCCTCGATCGTCTTCAGCAACTTGGCCGCCACTTCGGCCGAGGCATCGTGAAATCGATCGAGCACGATCACCTTCGCTCCGCCCTCGACCGGTGCCCGAGACGCCGCCACGACAACCTGTTCGGCCTCGATCATCAGGTACGCATTGCCTTCCGGCTCGAACACGATCAGATCGGGGTGATCTTCGGTGCGCACCATTCGTCGGCTACGTTCGCGATCGCTCGGAGCGCCGATCCACTCCCCCGCCACGGCTGCGGCTGCGCGACGTTTACCTGCTCCCCGGGGCCCGACAAACAGATACGCGTGTACCGGGTTCTGAGCGGCTCCCCGAAGCTGTTCAATCGCCCGCTCCTGCCCCACGACCAACGCGAATGGGTCGTCGACCACGGTGTTCATCGCTGAACTCTCACACGGGAAGAAACTGCGGCGCGTACCCGCTCTGCGACCGCATCGGGGGTGCCACGACCGTCGACGACAACCCATCGGTGGGGGTCGGCGGAGGCAAACCGCCGGTACGAGTCTCGAACGCTCGCGGCAAGTGTGGATCCCGCCGCTTCGATCCGATCGAGATCGTCACCGAGGCGAGAAGTCGCCTCGGAGGAATCGACGTCGAGGAGCACCACCAGATCGGGACGCAACCCGTCGAGACCGAAGTCATTGAGTTGCTGCACCTCGTCAATTCCCAGGCCACGGCCCACGCCTTGATACGCGAGCGACGACGCCACATGGCGGTCGGACACCACATGACGACCCGCCATGAGCGCCGGTCGAATCACCTCCGCCACATGCTGGGCGCGGTCCGCGGCCATGAGCAGTGCCTCGGTACGGTGAGCAAGTTCGGGGTGCTCGGGATCGAGTACGACGCCACGAATCCGTTGCCCGATTGCCGTTCCGCCGGGCTCCCGAGTGAGTCGTGCCCCCAGCCACTCGGCCAAGAGCTCGGCTTGGGTCGATTTCCCCGAGCCGTCGCCGCCTTCGAAGACGATGAAGAGCCCGCGATTCGCGGGCGGGTTGGGCGACGTGGCTGCCATGCAGCGTCGAACCTAGCAAGGGGACCCTTGCCACCGGGCACCGCGGGTATCACCGATACGCTCCAACCCATGCAGGAGCGTGGCGAACTCGACGGAGCCGAACGCCAGCAGCCGAGCACCGACGAAACGACATGGAGCATGCCGGCGATCGGCGAGCTCGATTACATCGGCGCCATCGTCAAACGAGCCCTCGTGCTCGCGTCCATCATCATCGCGATCTCACTGCTCGCGCCGGGGCTACTCGATCAGCTTCTCGAAATCCTGAGCGATGCCGACCGGCTTCGCGACATCCGTCCGGGATGGTTCGTGTTGATGGCGGCCGCCGAGATAATCAGCTTCGCCTGCCTCTGGTGGCTAACCCGGATCCTGCTGCCCCAGGCCTCATGGTTCGTGGCGAGCACCAGCCAGCTCACGGCCAACTCGGTGAGCCGGGTGGTGCCCGGTGGCGCCGCCGTCGGAGGTGCAACGCTCTACCGAATGCTCGCCGTGAGCGGCATTTCGGCTTCCGAGGCCGGCGGCGCACTTGCCGCCACCTCCGTTCTGTCGACCGCGGCGCTCTTCGCCATGCCGGCCACCGGAGCACTGATCGCGCTCTTCGGCTCACCCATCCCGGAAGGTCTGTTGCCGGTGGCGATCGTCTCGCCGGTGCTCTTCGTGGGGCTCGGCATGGTGGGGTTCATCGGCCTCCGCTACACCCGGCCGCTGCTCATCGCCGGCCGGCAGATAAAACGTGCAGCCGGTCTGGTCGGGCGGATCTTCCGCAAGAACTGGTCGATCGATCCGCGCGACATCGTGAGGGAGCGAGACCGACTGGTCGATGTTCTCGGCGCTCGGTGGCCGCAGGCGATGGCTGCCAGCTCGCTGAACTGGGTATTCGACTATCTCGTGCTCGTGGCCGCGCTTTATTCGGTGAATGCGGATCCCCGGCTGAGCCTCGTGCTCGTCGCCTATGCGTCGGGCGCGGTGCTGTCGATGATTCCGATCACACCCGGCGGATTCGGCTTCGTCGAGGTGGGCCTGGTGGCCGTGCTCGTGATTTCGGGCATCGCCTTCCAGGACGCAACCGTGGCGGCGCTCGCGTACCGTATCGTTTCGTTCTGGCTACCGGTGGCGATCGGGCCGGCGGCTTGGCTGTCGTTCCGCCGGCGTTACCCACGCCGGACCGCCTGACTCAGGTCTCGGCTGCCTCGACTGATTCCGGTTCTTCCGAAGCCGCCGTCTTCGCAGGTGTCTTCTTCTTCGCCGCCGCCTTCTTCTTGGCGGGCGCCTTCTTCTTGGCGGGCGCCTTCTTTTTTGCTGCCGCTTTCTTCTTCGCAGGCGCCTTCTTCTTGCGAGGACCAGCCGCTCGTCTGATCGCGAGAAGCTCCGCCGCACGCTCATCGGTGAGTTCCTCGACCGTGTCGCCCTTGCGCAGCGACGCGTTCGTCTCGCCGTCGGTCACATAGGGGCCGAAGCGGCCGTCCTTCACAACCATCGGTTTCCCAGTATCGGGATCCTCACCCATCTCCCGCAGCGGCGGCTTGACGACCTGACCGCGACGGGTTTTGGGCTGGGCAAGGATCTTGAGACACTCGTCAAGGGTGATGGTGAACAACTGCTCCTCTGTCTCGAGTGAGCGGCTGTCCTTCTCCTTCTTCAGATACGGCCCATACCGACCGTTCTGCACGGTGATCTCCAGGCCGTCGGCGGGATCGGAGCCCACCACCCGCGGAAGCGACAGCAGTTTCAGCGCGTCGTCGAGCGTGGTCGTCTCGGGCTTCATGGCGGAGAAGAGCGAGGCGCGCTTGGGCTTGTCTTCGCCGTCAACCATCTCGCCGAGCTGCACGTAATCGCCGAAGCGGCCCGTCATGACATAGACGGGCATGCCGGTGTCGGGGTCATCGCCGAGTGAGGTCGGGCCCTTTGCCGCGTTCTCGATGTACTCGGCCGCCCGATCGAGGGTTAGCTCGTCGGGCGGGATGTCGTCGGGGATGGAGGCGGTGTCGGACTCGCCGCGTTGTACGTAGGGGCCGAACTTGCCGACGCGAGCGACAACCAGCTCGCCGTCGGCGGTCACGCCGAGCGGGATCGAGTTGATCGCGCGAGCATCGATTTCGCCCAAGCGCTCATCGACCTTCGTCTTCAGGCCTGGCGACTGATCCTCGCCGAAGTAGAACCGTTGGAGCCACGGGATCGCCTCGGCGCTTCCGCCGGCGATCGAGTCGAGATCGTTCTCCATGCGCCGGGTGTAGTCGTAGTCGACGAGATCGGGGAAGTGCTGCTCGAGCAGGCTCACGACCGAGAACGCCGTGAACGAAGGGATGAGAGCCGACCCCTTCTTCCAGACGTACTCGCGGTCCTGGATCGTGCCCATGATCGAGGCATAGGTCGATGGGCGGCCGATCTCGAGTTCGGCGAGCTTCTTCACCAACGAAGCCTCGCTGTACCGGGCTGGCGGCTGAGTTTCGTGACCATCGGCGGAGATCGCCACGGCCACGACTGTGTTGGAAACGGCGAGCGGTGGCAATTGCTTGTCGTCGGCCTCGTCGGTGCCGTCGGTCTCGGCCACGTAGGCGCGTCGAAATCCATGGTGGGTAATGACCGTTCCGCTGGCCGCGAACACGACCTGGCGACCCTCGCCGGTGGTGGCGCCGACCCGAGCCGACACGGTCTCGCCTACGGCATCGGTCATCTGCGATGCGACCGTGCGCTTCCAGATGAGTTCGTACACGCGTGCTTCGGACTTGGCGACCTCGTTCCCGACCTCAGCCGGGCTCTTGAAGGTGTCGCCGGCAGGTCGGATCGCTTCGTGAGCCTCCTGGGCGTTCTTCGACTTGGTGGCGTAGACCCGAGGCTCCGACGGGAGGTAGACCTCGCCGTATTCCTTCACGATCAGGGAGCGCGCGGCGTCGATTGCGGTCTGCGACAGCGTCGTCGAGTCGGTGCGCATGTACGTGATGAGGCCCTTCTCGTACAACGACTGAGCTGCACGCATGGCCATCGACGAGCTCATCCCGAGCTTGCTGCCCGCTTCCTGTTGGAAGGTCGCGGTCATGAAGGGGGCGCTCGGACGGCGGCGGTACGGCTTGGACTCCACCGAGTGCACGGTGAAATCGACGCCTTCGAGAGAGGTGACCAGGCCACCGGCCTGAGCCTCGTCGAGCACGATCGCGTCGGCCTTCGCCAGCGAGCCGTCGTCGGAGAAGTCCTTACCACTCGCCACCCGCTTGCCATCGAGTTCGAGGAGCTTCGCCGCGAACGACTTTGGGGCACCTTCAGACGTATCGGCGGACGAGCGGAACTCGCCCTCGAGATCCCAATACGACGCCCGGACAAAGGCCATGCGCTCGCGTTCACGTTCGACGACGATGCGGGTGGCCACACTCTGCACCCGTCCGGCCGACAGTCGCGGCATGACCTTCTTCCAGAGAACTGGAGACACCTCGTAGCCGTAGAGCCGGTCGAGCATGCGGCGGGCTTCCTGGGCATCGACGAGGTGGCGGTCGAGCTCACGGGGGTTCTCGATCGCTTCAAGGATCGCGGTCTTGGTGATCTCGTGGAACACCATGCGCTTGACGGGGATCTTCGGGTTTAGAACCTCGAGCAGGTGCCATGCGATCGCCTCACCCTCTCGATCCTCATCCGTGGCGAGATAGAGCTCGTCGGCGTCTTTCAACATCGACTTCAGCTTCTTGATCTGATCCTTCTTGTCGGGCGACACGACATAGAGGGGCTTGAAGTCGTTGTCGACGTCGATGCCCATCCGGCTCCAGCTCTCGCCCTTGTAAGCGGCAGGAACGTCGGCGGCGTTGCGCGGGAGGTCGCGGATATGCCCGATCGACGATTCGACCATGAAGTCGCCGCCGAGGTATTCGGCGATCTTGTTTGCTTTTGCGGGGCTCTCGACGATCACGAGCGCGGTCACACTGTCACCTCAGGGTTGGGAAACACATGGGGTTGGCAGGCCGGAGCGTATCGCTCACACAACGGCTTCCGCGGACTCCCTCTTCTCGACCGTCTCGACCGAGGGTGTTTCGGGCTTCGATTTGGTCGCATGGGCAAGCAGCGCCAGACCGACGATCGAGGCCACGAGTGAGGCGAAAAGGATGCCCATCCGCGCCTGGGTATCCAACACCGCGAGCTCGTCGCTCTGAAAGGCCAGACCGGTGATGAACAGCGCAACCGTGAAGCCGATTCCGGCGAGCATCGCCACCGAGGCGATCTGTGGCCACGTCACACCGCGGGGCATTCGACCGAGACCGGACCGAATCGCGATCCAGCTGAAGAGCGTGACGCCGACGGTCTTCCCGACGACGAGGCCGAGGATGATGCCGAGCGTGACCGTGGACGTCGACGCCTCGCTTATCGCGTCGCCCGACAGTTCGATTCCGGCGTTCGACAGCGCGAACAACGGGAGGATGATGAAGCTGGAGAACGGGTGGATGAGTGTTTCCATCCGTTCGGCGACCGACACCGACTCGCGCACGTACAGGCTCGCGCGTATCGCCGATGCGGCATTGAGGTCCTCGGGGTCGACGACCGAGCCCACGAT
>JBPCTR010000063.1:0-16700 GCA_051011575.1 Acidimicrobiales bacterium
TCGACGATCGCGGCGAACAACGTGACCGTGGTTTCGGAGTCGCCCGGTGGGAGTGGTGAGTTAGTCGGGGACGACTCGGTGATCGCCACGCTTGCGACCGAAGTGGTGGCGGCGAGCGGCGTGGGGCCGTGGGATCCGGTGCAGGTCCAGCGCTTCCTGTCTTCGCGCGACGTCGGCGGCGGCCCTTACATCACGGACGTGAGCGAGGGCTGGAGCGGGTCTGCCGCCACCGAGGATCTCGAGGTGTTGTTCCAACTGATGCATCTGTCGTTGACCCAGCCCCGCGTCGACGACGTGCCCTTCGACCAGCAGATCGAGTTCGCGCGCGACACGGCCCGCCTGATCGACCTCGACGCCGGCTTTGCCGCTGACATCGCCCTTGCCGACGCCCGGTCGGGGGGAGGCGCGTTCGCGGCGCTGCCCTCAAACGACGCGATCGAAGCACTCACGGCCGATGACGCCTTGCGTATCTACCGAGACCGATTCTCGCGACTGGACGATCATGTGGTGGTCGTCGTCGGTGACGTCACGGAGTCGACGGTTGCCGACCTCGCCCGCCGCTACATCGGAACCCTGCCAGCGAGCTTCGAGGTCGAGAGACCAGAGCCGTTCCCGGCACCTGGTGCGACTCGACAGGATCTCACCGCCGGATCCGGTAGCTCGAGCGGTGCCTACCGCTTCGCCACGTATGGCGAAGCCGATGAGACCGTGGAGGCTCAGGTGCTCGCCGAGTTGACCACATCGATCCTCGACGACCGGCTGTTCACGGTCGTGCGCGAGGAGCTGGGCGCGACCTACGGGGGCTTCGCGTCGATCCAGTTTGAAGACCCCGGCGATCTCGGTGCGCTCCTCATCTCGATCGACGGCGATCCCGAACGACTCGATGAGATCGCCAACGCCGTTCAAGGAGAACTCTCGACGATCGCGGCCGGAGGTCTGTCGAGCGCCGACTTCCGAGAGGCGGTCGCGGTGCTCGAGAGTCGCTACAACTTCATCAACAACGGCGTGATCATCGAGTCACTCTTCGACGAGGCCCGCGAATCCGCTGATCGCATCGTCGACCGCGACCGCCAATGGGATGCCCTCCAGCAACTGGACCCCGGCGACGTCGCCGCGTTCGTGACCAGCCTCACCGAAAGCTCCGATCAGATCGACATCCGAGCGAAGCCTTGACACGTCGGGGTTACCGCCCGGCATCCGCGGAAACCGGCGTGGTCGCTTCGCCGCCGGACGCCGCGGCCGAATGCAAACGTAGAGACGCCTGCTCCGGACCTAAAAAGGCGGGGGAATGACGCCCGTGAGCAGGCGGGCGAGCCAGACGGTGAGGGCGATCGCGACGTTGAGCGAGATGAGGCGTACGTCGTTGCGCCGCCACCAGGCGCGGGCGGCGTCGGGGCGAATCGCGAGCCAGCCCGTGAGAACTGCTGTCTGTGCCAGGAGTAGCACGGCCCACGGGTTGAGGGTGAGTGCGGCGCGGAGATCGAGGCCGGTCGTGGCCCGAACGGCGCGGCTGGCTCCACAGCCGGGGCACCAGCCGCCACCAGTGATGAGCCGATACGGGCAGATCACGGGACCGCCGTCTTCGCCGGCGGGCGTGAAGGCGGAGGCCGCACAGAGGCCGGCCAGGGTGAGCGCCGGACCTAGACGTGTCAGGCCGTCCCAGCTGGGCATCGGTCGGGATGCTGTCCAGCTGGTGGTGGTCACCGGGGCGCTAGCCCTCTTCTGAGGTGAGCTGTGCTCGGGCCGGCGCGAGCCACGCAGTCACATCGTCGGCGGTGAGGCCAGCCGCTTCGAACTCGCCGTGCAGATCGATTCCCTCGTCGGCAAGCGCCGCGTCGAGCTCGCCGGTTTCGATCATGAGGTTGAGCTGCTCGGCGAGAAGCTCGTCGCGGTCGCCGGCATCGCCGGGTTCGAAGTGTGTGCGCTCGTACAACGTGACAGCGAGGATCTCCTCGATCGTGAGCGACGTGGCTGCTTCCGCGCCGAATCCGGGCATCTGACCAGCAACGACGCGCGGCCTGACCGAGTCTGCGGAGCTGTATGCATTGCCGGTCCCGACGAGTGCCGAACCCTGCGCGATCCATACGACCTGATCCTCGATCGAGGTGAAGGTGACGTGAACTTCGCCATCGGTGAGCGCCGGACCGATGCCGCCACCACCGGTGGCTCCGTGACAACCGGAGCAACCCGCTTCGACGTAGAGAACTTCGCCTTCGCCGAGTAGTCCAGTGAGACCCTGGGGTACTCGCTCGAGTGTGCCGACGTACATGGCGGCCCACACCGGAAGCGTGAGGAGCACCGGCACAATCCAGTACGGCATCTTCTTTCGGGTGTTGGCAGCGTCGACGTACGGCGCGACTCGTGCGGGGAGCTCGGGCTCTGGTGCGACATCGGGAACCGATGCTGCAGCGGCGACGGGAGTGGCGGCGGGTTCGACCGAAGTGCCGGCGTCGCTGGCGGGAGCGTCGTCGGCGGGTGCAGCTTCTCCGGTGAGCGCGGCCTTGCGCTCGGCGGAGCGCTTCAGGAGGTGTTCGGGGATTTCGGTCAACGGGGCCCTCTTCTTGTGTGCTGCGGCCAGCAGTTCCGTCGGGTGCATGTTACGGCCACCGGGGACGACCTCACACGTACCGGCCAAGCATATGTCGGCGGCCCGATCGTAGGAGCGGATCATCGCTCCTGCCCATCCCTGCGGGCCGGTTCGGCGAGCACGATCGGTTGACTTCTGTCACGTCCGATCCAATGAGGATGCGTCGAAACCCGCGTGATAAACCACGAGGCGAGCCGGGGAAAAGCCACGGTGCTTACTACACTTGTGATTATCTTCACGAGCGGACACCGCACCGCCCGTGTCCGTGGAAGACTGAACATCAAGGACCGAAAAGGTCCAGCCGACGAGGGAGCGCACGAGAGCAGATGGTCGAGTTCATTGTTTCGCTCGTCGTCACCGTTGGATTGCTCGCGGTATACCACTGGTACGCAAAGACAGCACCGCTCGACAAGAAGATGACCTGGGGCGAAGCGATGCTCGCGGCGACCTATGTGTTCGGCGTCTTCTTCTGGGTCTACGGGGTTGTTCCGCACTACTGGCTCGAGTGGGCTGACAAGAGCCTCGAGTGGCGCGCCGACCGACTGTTCCAGGGGCCGAGTCTGGGACTCGCAGACCGCGGCGTCCTTGCCGACCAGAACAGCGGCGGCTGGATGCCGTTCACGATCACCTACCTCGTTCTCCGCGATCTGATCGCCGTCGCGATCTACGGCGCCGTACTCGGCGCGAACATCTGGTACTGGTCGCATTGGCAGTCGCGCGGCGCCCGCGTCGCTGCGGCCGAACAGGCTCAGGACGCGCCGTCCGAATTCGGGCGTCCACTCGTCCGCCCCGGAGTCCGCTGACGTGTCGGTCACCGATGCCAACCCGCCAATGCCCGAGTTCCGCGACGACTATGTCCTGCAGGAGGTCGACGCCGCGTGGTTGTCGGCGGCGGTCAAGCCAAAGCAGTTCATCCACATCGACCAGTCCGAGTGCATCATGTGCGAAGGCTGCGTCGACATCTGCCCGTGGAAATGCATCTTCATGGTTTCACCGTCTGCGATCGATGAGGCGGTGGGCACCGAGCAACCCGGCATCGATCCGATGGACCATGTCATCTTCACCATCGACGACGACGTTTGTACACGATGCGCACTTTGTGTCGACCGCTGCCCGACCGGTGTGATCATCCTCGGCAAGATCGGCGATCCGCCGAGCGATGGCGATCGCCATCAAAGAACGAATACCCACGGATACAGCTATGGGATGCGCCTCGGATGAGTATGTTCACCCCTGCGTCCACCGCCCCTCACCCAGGAGTTCCCACTCGTGGCGAATGACAAGAACAAGCTTCCGGTCAGCCAGCAGCTGCAGAAGAAGACGAATGAGCTGATCGACAGCACTCAGGGAAGTCAGGCGTGGGCCTCGATCTTCCGCCCCGGTTCGATCTTCCGCAAGGGCTACAGCGACAGCCCTCGCAACCGCTCGTACGTGATCATGAACTCGGTGCTGTACCACCTGCACCCGGTAAAGGTGAAGCGTCACGCCGTGAAGGTCAGCTACACGCTCTGCCTCGGTGGCATCTCATTTTTCACCTTCATCGTGCTCACGGTCACCGGCATCTTCCTGATGTTCTTCTACCGGCCGACCGCGGCCCAGGCGTGGGATGACATCTTCCAGCTCGAGAGCGCGGTCACGTTCGGACTGCTCGTGCGCAACATGCATCGGTGGGGCGCCCACCTGATGGTGCTGTCGGTGTTCCTACACATGGCGCGCGTGTTCTACCACGGCGCCTACAAGGCGCCTCGCGAGTTCAACTGGGTGATCGGCGTGATGCTGCTGCAGTTCACCCTCCTGCTCTCGTTCACGGGATACCTGCTCCCGTGGGATCAGCTCGCGTTGTGGGCGGTCACGGTGGGCACGAACATGATGGGGTACACCCCGGTCTTCGGCGAGCAGGTGCGCTTCGTTCTTCTCGGCGGGGTTGAGATCGGAACCGACACGTTGTTGCGCTGGTACGTGCTGCACGTTTTGTTCTTACCGTTCATCACCGTGATCTTCATGGCCATCCACTTCTGGAGAGTCCGCAAGGACGGCGGAATCTCCGGGCCGCTGTAGGGGAAGCGACCACGACATGACCGAGATCCCAGAACACCTCCGCAAACGGGCCGAAGAGGCCCGGGCCAAGGCGGCGGCACCCGCAGCTGATTCAGGCGGCGACGTCGCCGACGCGACGCCGAGCGAGGGCGAATCGAAAATTCCCGCCCATCTGCTCGAACGCTCGAAGGCCGCGAAGGCCAAAGCCGACGGCGGCGACGTCGAGCCGGTGGCAGCCGGTGCACCGGCAGCCGCTGCCGCGACCGCCGTGGCCACAGCCCCTGCGGCCGCCGCCCCGCTCGCCACCGGGCCCGGTGGACACACCCAGCGCCTCCTCACCGTGGTCAAGTCCGGGTCGATCCAGGACGTCAAGGCAATCCCGCAGGACAAGGTCCACACGTGGCCACATCTGCTCGTGGTCGAGTTCGTGTGTGCGTTGTTCGTCACGGCCTTCCTTCTCCTCTTCTCGTTCTGGGTGAACGCTCCCCTCCTCGAGCTGGCGAATTTCAACGAGACGCCGAATCCGTCGAAGGCACCGTGGTACTTCCTCGGCCTCCAGGAACTGCTCACCATGTTCCATCCGATGGTCGCCGGCGTGACCATTCCCGGCATCGGCATGTTCGTGCTGATCCTGGCCCCCTACATCGACCGGAATCCGTCGATGAAGCCCGAGGATCGTAAGTTCGCAATTTCGCTTCAGACCATCCACCTCATGTTCTGGGCGGTTCTGGTCATGATCGGATCATTCTTCCGAGGTCCGGGGTTCAATTTCATAATGCCCTGGGCCGACGGCCTGTTCTTCGAGTTCTAGGAGGTACCGACAATGGACACAATCGCCATCATCGCAATCGTCGCCGTCGTTCTTCTCGGCGCGGTCCTTCTCTTCGCTGTTTCGCGCAAACGCGACGCCGACTCCGCGATCAACGCGGTCTCGGCCGAGACACGACGCCGTGACGCCGAGCGCGTCAAAGCCACGGTCGGCGCGGACGCGGCCCAGTCGGGCCGTGATGTCGAGAAGGCCGCCGTACTCGCGCGCCGCGAGGGCGAACTCGTGCCCATCGACGATTCGGCGATCGAGCCGTGGGTCGCGCCCGATCCCGAGACGATCGGTGTCGCCCGCCGCCAGTTCCTGAACCGGGCGATCGTGGCGATCTTCGGCCTCAACCTCACGGCGTTCGGTCTCGCGATCATCGCCCAGCTCTGGCCTGGTGCCTCCGAAGGATTCGGATCGAAGATCAAGGTCGGCCCGCTCGCCGACGTCAGGGCTCAAATCGTTGCGGGAAACGGCTACCTCTACCGACCCGAGGGTCGGATGTGGGTCACCGAGTACCCGGCCGGTGCCCTAGAGAAGGGTCAGGCCATCTACGGCTCCACCGCAGCGTGGCCCGGTATCCAGGCCGGCTTCAAAGCTCTCTACCAGAAGTGCCCGCACCTCGGATGCCGCGTTCCCGACTGTCAGAGCTCACAGTATTTCGAGTGTCCGTGTCACGGCTCGTTCTACAACCAGGTCGGCGAGAAGCGCGGAGGCCCCGCCCCTCGCGGCATGGACTACTTCGCCATGTCGATCGAAAGCGACAACCTCGTCGTCGACACCGGCAACATCATCGGTGGCCCACCCATTGGCACCAACACGACTGGTCAGGAGCGCGAGGGGCCGAGTTGTCTCGGCGCCAGCTCGCACGCCTGATCCCACCCGCTACCACATCCGATTCAGTCGCCTGAGCAAAACGCAGTCGGCCACCGAAAGTTCCCCTAGATTCAGAGACCGTGATGATCCTCGCCCAAAGTGCCATGCGCAGCATCGGCATCGTCATCTTCGCCATCATCGGCATTGGCTTCGTTGCCTACCTGCTCTTCAACCTCTTCAACTCGCGCGGCGAGAGCGGGAGCGAGATCGAGCTGGCGGCCAACCGCAAGCCGTACTTCGACGACGACGTTCTCGAGACGACGAAGCTCGATCAGAGCCTCCTCCAGGGGCTCTTCTTCCTGTCGGTGATCGGCATCGCCCTGCCTCTCTACTGGCTGGGTGAGCCCGGCCGGCAAGAGGGATATCTCGAGAACAACATCGAGCTGTGGACCGAGGCCGGTGCCGAGGAATTCGAAGAAGCATGTTCGTCGTGTCATGGCGGTGGTGGAGCCGGCGGCATCGCTCCGTTCGCGGTCACGGAGCAGGGCACGGGGAACTTTGTCGGCTCCGTCGACTGGGTCGCTCCTTCCCTCACCTCGGTGCTCACCCGTTTCACCGAGGAGGAGGTCACGCACATCCTCAACTTCGGGCGCAACGGCGTGATGCCCGCGTGGGGTGCACCCGGCGGTGGTCCGCTCACCGAGCAACAGCTCGAGGTTCTCATCGTCTACCTCCGTTCCATCCAGAAGGACGTCGACGCCGTTCAGACCGCGGTTGCAGATGGCCTGATCGAAGGCGCCCGCCTCGAGATGGTGTCGCGCGACCCGGCGCTCGCCGAGCAGTTGCGAGACGCCGAGTTCGCTCTCTCCCGTGCGCAGCAGACCGGCATCTCCAGCCTGATCGAGGAGGCCCAAGCCGATCTGGGCATGGTGCAGGCGTCGCTGGGCGAGACCTTCCCCAACGCCGAGATGGCGGCATGGATCGATCAGATCTCCGACCCGGGCCATCCCGAATACCTCACGTACGGGGAGTTGTTGTTCACCAACCGCGCCGACTCCGGTGCGTACGGATGCGCGCGGTGTCACACGGCCGGTTGGTCCTACGACGGGGCCAACGACCTCGGTGTCGACGGCGAGCCGCTCAACACGGTCGACGGTGAGCCCGGCTACGTGCAGGGTGGTGGCTGGTTCGGACCCAACCTCACGAACGGCAGCACGCACAGCCAGTTCCCGAACGAAGACTCGATGATCGATTTCATCCGGCGGGGCTCGGACGACGGCATTCGCTACGGCGTGGCCGGCCAGGGCAGCGGAGCAATGCCCGGGTTCAGCACCCGAATCGACGACGACCTGCTCGAAGAGGTGTTCGACCCCGCACTCGGCGAGGTCATCGAGGCCGAGAAGGCCTGGCCGGCGTCGCTCACCGACGAAGAGATTGCCGCGATCGTGGCGTACGAGAGGAGCCTGTAGATGTTCTCCACCCTCGCCGCCATCGGGTTCGACCCCGAGATTCGCGGAATCCTCGTCGTATCCACCGGCGCCATCGTGCTCATGGGTTCGATCTGGATGATCCTCTCCACCAACTCGGGAATCCGCCTCGGTACCCTCA
Source organism: Acidimicrobiales bacterium (assembly GCA_051011575.1). Taxonomy (GTDB): domain Bacteria; phylum Actinomycetota; class Acidimicrobiia; order Acidimicrobiales; family SHLQ01; genus SHLQ01. Next base: position 7,860 of record JBPCTR010000063.1, read on the forward strand.
TCGCTCTCTCCGGCTTCTTCGGCTGGATGGTGATCATGGGTGCCTTCTGGTGGATCCGCGGCATCGGCTTCGTGGGCGACTCCGTGTCCTGGCAGGTCCTCGACTTCAATCGAGGCAACATCTCCCAATCATCGGTCGACGTGGCCCGCGATCTACCCGACCCCGAATCGCTACAGGGCCTCGGCTTCATGATCGCCGAAGAGGGCCTGGCCGCCGGGGTGACCGAGATGACCGAGTTCACCGCCGATCTCGATCGGTCGAGCGAGGACTTCAACGGCATGACCGACGCCGAGTTCGACGCGGTCTGGCTTCGGAACTTCCAACGCAATCAGAGCACCACGCTCTCGCAGGTCGCCGCGGTCGTGCCTGCGTATGTGGAAGAGGCCGAAGAGATCGGCCGGATTCCCTCGCTCAACGGTTGGAAGGTCATGTCGACCGCTGAAGCAGGAGAAGCCCAGTCCACGGCGGGAGCCGCCATCCTCGAACAGGACGGCTTCGAGTTCGGCTCCCAGACCGAGTTCCGGTTCCTCGATGCCTTCCGAACCGGTGGGAAGCCCCGCATCGACGACATCAATCGCGACAACGACCCGACGTGTACGTTCTGCACCGACAATCTCCAGCGCGGTTGGCTGTGGATCCGCAACAGTGCCCGCATCCTCAATCCGCCGGAGTATGCCGTCGTACAGCTGCGCGCGGTAGACGCCGAGGCGTTGATCGTCGAGGAAGGACAGGCGCCACGATTCCCGGCCGTCGATCAGGATCAGCCGATCGTGTCGGTCGTGATGATTCGAGATCTTGGCAATCTGCGACTTCCCCCGGCGCTCATCACGATGGGCTCGTTGATGATCTTCCTCGCGCTCGCCTACATGATGCACGTGCGTGACCTCGCGGCGATGGCCCGGGTCGAGGAGTTCGAGGCGGAGGTCTAGGGGTGCAGTATCTCCCCCTCGCCGGTCTGCTCGTGCTCGGCGTGCTCTTCGCATCCGTCAGTTTTGTGGCGTCGCGCATGCTCGCACCGCGCCGTCCGAATGACAAGAAGAACTCGGCCTACGAGTGTGGGATCGAGCCGGCTCGTGAGACACCCGAGCGGTTTCCGGTGCGCTTCTTTCTGATCGCGATGATCTTCATCGTCTTCGACATCGAGCTGATCTTCTTCTACCCCTGGGCGATTGCCCACGAAGGACTGGGCGTGTTCGGCCTGGTCGCGATTCTCATCTTCACGGCCGCAGTGTTCGAGTCCTTCGTGTACCTGATCGGCAACGGTGCCCTCGAGTGGGGCCCGGTGCATCAGGCCAAACGTCTGAAGGCCGCGGTGTCGGCGGAGCGAACCACCAGCTCGACCGTACGACGGGTCGGCAACGAGGGTCGCTTCGACGGCGAGGCGGCCTGACATGGGTCTGTTCAAGGACCCCGAGACGGGTCACGGCCTTCTCGATCAGGGCATCGAAGGACTCGAGCACAACGTGCTCACGGGTCGAATCGAGGATCTCGTCAACTGGTCGCGGGCCCGAAGCATGTGGCCCGCCACTTTCGGCCTCGCATGCTGTGCGATCGAGATGATGGCCACCGGCGCCGCTCACTACGACATGGCGCGCTATGGCATGGAGGTCTTCCGAGCGTCGCCTCGTCAGGCCGATCTCATGATCGTCGCGGGTCGCGTGTCCCAGAAGATGGCGCCGGTTCTCCGCACGATCTACGACCAGATGATGGAACCCAAATGGGTGATCTCGATGGGTGTGTGTGCATCGAGTGGGGGCATGTTCAACAACTACGCCATCGTGCAGGGTGTCGATCAGATCGTGCCGGTCGATGTGTACGCACCGGGTTGCCCTCCGGGGCCCGAAACGCTTCTTCACGCCATCTTCACGCTCCACGACTCCATCGAGAACGGCGAGCTTCTCCGCCGCCGTTCCGAGACCGGCGCCGGCGCCGAGATCGAGGTGGCCCAGCGCGACGGCCAGACCGCAGTCGAGATCGGACGTTTGGCATGACCGACGCCGAGACCGCCGACGAGGTCGACGATGCGGACGCCGAAGAGGCGGCTGCGGTCGATCCCTTCGCCGACGAGCAGCGGCTCCATGGCGTGCCGGTCACAGAGGCCTTCGGGCACACGGTGCTCCACCCATCGATCGACGGCTATGTCGAGCTCGTCGCAGAGCTTCGAGACGACGGTTGGATCCAGGTCGTCGACCTGTGTGGGGTCGACTACCTCGGAGTCGATCGCACCGACCTACCAGGAAGTGTGACGCCCGAACGATTCGAAGTCGTCGTCGCACTCGTGAACCACTCCACGCGAGGCCGGCTTCGGATTCGAGTCCAGGTCGCCGACGGTCAAGCCGTCCCGACACTCTTCGATCTGCATCCCGGCACCGAGGCGATGGAACGCGAAGCGTTCGACATGTACGGCGTGACCTTTGAAGGGCACCCCGATCTGAGTCGGATCCTCATGCCCGAGACCTGGGACGGATTCCCTCTTCGCAAGGATTTCGACATCGGCCGCATTCCCGTGCAGTTCAAAGCCGCGCCGGGCGGGAGCTGAGCGATGGCGGTCACCGACTCCACCCCCGACGCCGACGAGGCCGCCGGCACCGCCGAGCGGGTCTCGGGCCGCGACAACGCGGTGCTGCGTATGTCCGAGGCGGAGGCCTCGGCGATGTCGCTCGAGGCGGTCGACCCGCGCGACGAGAGTCGAATGATCATCAACATGGGACCGTCGCATCCGTCGACCCACGGCGTGCTCCGTCTCATGCTCGAGATGGAGGGCGAGACCGTCCTCCGTTCGAAGCCAATCATCGGATACCTCCACACCGGCATGGAGAAGACAGGCGAGCAGCTCAACTACCTTCAGGGCGGAACCAACGTCACGCGTATGGACTACGCGTCGCCCTTGTTCACCGAGTTGGCCTTCAGCCTGGCGGTCGAGAACCTCCTCGAGATGGAGATACCCGAGCGCGCCACGTGGATCCGCATGCTGATGAGCGAGCTCAACCGCATGTCTTCGCACCTGCTCTTCATGGCTACCAACGGCATGGACCTCGGAGCGGTCTCGATGATGATCTACGGCTGGCGTGAGCGCGAGCTGATCCTGCGGTTTTTCGAGAAGGTCACCGGGCTTCGGATGAACCACAACTACATCCGGCCCGGAGGCGTGGCGGCCGACCTTCCCGACGGGTGGGCCGAAGATGTGCTCACGATCTGCGACACGATCGAGCCTCGCCTCGACGAGTACGAGATCCTGATGAACGGGCAACCGATCTGGCGCGAGCGTCTTCAGGGTGTGGGTGTGATCAACGAGGCCGAGTGCCTGGCGCTCGGTACCACGGGACCGATACTCCGGTCCACCGGCAGCAGCTGGGACCTCCGGCGCGACATGCCCTACCTCGCCTACGACGAGGTCGACTTCGACGTCGTCGTGGCCGACTACGGCGACAGCTTCGATCGCTATGCGATCCGGCTGGGCGAAATCCGGGAGTCGATGCGAATCGTTCGCCAGTGTGTCGAGCGGATGCCTTCCGGCGACTCTCGGGCCCAGGACAAGAAGGTGACTCCTCCGCCACGGGCCCGCATCGACGAGTCGATGGAAGCACTGATACATCACTTCAAGATCTTCACCGAGGGCTTCAAGGTTCCGGCCGGCGAAAGCTATGCCGCGGTCGAGAGCCCCCGGGGTGAGCTCGGGGTGTACATCGTGAGCGACGGAAGCAGCACGCCCCATCGCATGCACGTTCGTGCCCCGAGTTTCGTGAACCTCCAGACGCTGCCGCATCTCATGTACAACGGCCTCCTCGCCGACGCCGTCGCCGTGATCTCGAGCGTCGATCCGATCATGGGAGAGGTGGACCGCTAGTGAGTCGCCTCACGGACGCCAATGTGTCGTTGGCAAGCGAGATCATCGCCCGCTACCCGCGGGCCAAGTCGGCCCTGATTCCCCTGCTGCATCTCGCACAGGAGCAGGAGGGCTGGGTTTCCGACGAGGCCATGACCCACATCGCCGACCTCGTGGGTGTCACCCCGGCCGAGGTTCGGGGCACGTGCACCTTCTATGAGATGTTCAAGCTGCACCCGGTGGGCACCTACATGCTCAACATCTGCACGAACATCTCGTGCCAGCTCAACGGCGGTGAAGAGCTCCTGCAGCACGCCGAGGAGTCACTCGGCGTCCGAGCCGGTGGCACGACCGCCGATGGCATGTTCACGCTCGAAGACGTTGAATGCATCGCCGCGTGCACCGAAGCGCCGTGCATTCAGATCAACTATCGCTACGGCCTGCGCCTCAGCACCGACGACTTCGACGACATCGTTGTGGCCCTGCGCGATGGCCGCACGCCCGATCAGCTCATCACCGCGAATCCGGGCGAGGAGATCCCGTCGCACGGCACGCTCGGCCTGGCCCGTCAGCACCTCGACGAGTCGAAGACAGCTGGTATCGTCCCGCCCGAAACCGTGTCCGAGGCACCGGTGTGGCTCGCCGCGAACGCAGGACACTCCTGATGGCCACCGGCGAATACGTCCCGCACGCACCCGGCTACGTCGACAGCCCGGGCACGAAGATCGTGACCCAACGTTTCGCCCACGACGACAGTTACACGCTCGATCGATACATGGCCACCGGCGGCTACGACGGGCTCCGACGTGCGCTCGAACTCTCGCCCGAAGCGGTGCACTCCACCACCCGGGATGCCACGGTGCTCGGCCGCGGCGGCGCCGGTTTCCCGGCGGGGATCAAGTGGGGCTTCTGTCCGCCCGACGTGTGGCCGCGATACCTCGTGGTCAACGGTGACGAGTCGGAGCCTGGCACCTACAAGGACCGCCTGCTCATGGAGCGGGATCCGCACCAGCTCATCGAGGGTTGCCTCATCGCCTGCTACGCGATCGGGCTCACGCAGTGTTTCCTGTACGTCCGTGGCGAAATGGCGATCGCCCAGCAGCGCATCGCCGACGCGCTCAACGAGGCCTACGAAGCCGGATACATCGGCAAGAACATTCTCGGTAGCGATTTCTCGGTCGACATCGTCCTGCACTGGGGTGCCGGCGCCTACATCGTGGGCGAAGAGACCGCGCTCATCGAGAGCCTCGAGGGCAACCGGGGTATGCCTCGTCTGAAGCCGCCGTTCTTCCCGGCAGCCGTCGGCCTCTACGGCCAGCCCACGATCGTGAACAACGTGGAGACGCTGTCGAACCTGCCGTGGCTCATGTTGAACGGCGCCGATGCGTACAAGGAGCTCGGAAGTGAGGCGTCGCCCGGCACCCGCATGTTCGCAGTGTCAGGTCATGTGAAGCGTCCGGGGGTGTACGAGGTCGAACAGGGTGTCACCACCTACGAAGACCTCATCTACCACGACGACTACTGCCAGGGCATCCGCGACGGTCACGAGCTCAAGACGTTCATTCCCGGTGGCGGTTCGGCACCGTGGCTCTTCCCCGAACACGTCGGTCTGCCGCTCGAAGCCCGCCCGGTTGGCGCCGCCGGGACGATGCTCGGCTCGGGTGCGATCGTCATCATGGACGACTCCACCGACGCCGTGAAGGCGTGTCTGAGAATCGTCCGCTTCTTCGCCCGCGAGTCGTGTGGCAAATGCGCGCCCTGTCGTGAAGGGACGAGCTGGGAGGAGAAAATTCTCCAGCGAATCCTCGATGGCAACGGTCGCCCCGGCGACATCGAGCTTCTTCTCGACGTAGGCGACAACATCTCTCCCGGACCGTACCCGGTCGCGGGATTCGAGGCCGAAGGGCTCGAGGCCGTGCCGTTCCCGCCGAAACAGACCACGATCTGCCCGTTGGGGCCGTCGTCGGTCGCGCCGATCGTGTCAGCGATCCGTCGGTTCCGTCACGAGTTCGAGGCCAGGATCCCCGGTGTGGGCGTGACGGTGAACGGGTCGGCCTCTGCGCCGGGGTTGAGCTCCGAGTCCCCTGAGGGTGCCGAGGAGGGCGCGTCGGCATGACGACCACCGAGCCCAACACCGACGCCCCCGAACTTCCCGGTGTGCCCGTCACCATCGACGGCGTCGAGATCCGCGCCGACAAGGGCGAGCTGCTGATCGCTGCCGCCGAGCGCCACGGCGTTCACATCCCGCATTTCTGCTACCACCCGCGCATGAACCCGGTGGGAATGTGTCGGATGTGTCTGGTCGAGGTCGACACCGGCCGTGGCCCGGGCCTGCAGCCGAGCTGCATGCTGCCCGTCACGGACGGCATGGTCGTGAACACCGAAACCGACGTGGTGAAGAAGGCCCAGGACGGGGTTCTGGAGTTCCTCCTCATCAACCACCCGCTCGACTGTCCGGTCTGCGATAAGGGCGGCGAATGCCCCCTGCAGGACCAGACGATGGCGTACGGCCCGGGCGAGAGTCGATTCGTCGAGGAGAAACGGCATTTCGAGAAGCCGATTCCGATCAGCGATCTGGTCCATCTCGACCGCGAGCGCTGCATCCTGTGCGATCGCTGTACTCGGTTCGCATCCGAGGTGGCCGGCGACCCGCTGATCCACTTCCAGGCCAGGGGCAACCAGACCGAGGTCAACACCTTCCCTGATGAGCCCTTTTCGTCGTACTTCTCGGGCAACACCGTGCAGATCTGTCCGGTGGGTGCGCTGACGGCGCGCCCGTATCGGTTCAAGGCCCGACCCTGGGACCTCAGCGAGATCGCCTCGACCGCGACCACCGATTCCATGGGCGCTCGCATCACCGTGCAGAGCTCGCGCGACGAAGTGCTCCGCTACCTCGGTGTCGACAGCGACCCAGTGAACTGGGGCTGGCTCTCAGACAAGGAACGCTTCTCGTTCGAGGCCTGGAACTCCGATCGCAGGGTCACCGCCCCGCTGATGCGCGGCGACTCGCTCGGGGCGGTCGACGCCGACGGCGACGATCTGGTCGAGGCCTCGTGGGCTCGCGCCCTCGTCGCGGCGGCCGAGATGCTCGAGGAGGTCGATCCCGCCCGCATCGGCGTGCTCGGTGGCGCCCGTATGTCGAACGAGTCGCAGTACGCGTGGGCCAAGTTCGTGAAGGGGTCACTCGGCACCGACAACGTCGATTGTCAGCTCGGCGACGGCGTGGCTCCCTCGCTCGCACTCGGCCTCTCACGTTCCACGATCGACCAGGCGTGTGCGGCCGGCGGAACCGTGCTCGTCGTGGGCGTCGATCCCAAGGAAACCCACGGCTCGCTGTTCCTACGCCTGCGCCATGCCGCGATGCACGACAAGGCGACGCTGCTCGAGATCAACCATCGCTCGTCCGGGCTCACGCCATACGCGGCCGAATCCGCGCTCGCGGCTCCTGGCCAACTCGTGGCCATGGTCGCCGATCTCAGCCAGAGCGCTCCCGAGATCGGTGCCGCCCTGGCCGCCGCCGAGTCTCCCACGATCGTGTTCGGCGAAGGTTCGCTCGGTTCGTCGCCTGTCGAGGTGTCAGCCGTCGTATCGGTCCTCGCGGCGGCATACCCGTCGGCCCGGTTCCTGCCGCTTCCTCACCGCGGGAACGTGATGGGTGCGCTCGATATGGGTCTGGCGCCCGGGCTTCTTCCGGGGCGCCGCTCCCTCGGCGCCGCCCCCGATTCGTGGAGCACCACACCGACATCTGTCGGTCTCGACGCCGAAGGCATCCTCCGAGCGGCCTCTTCGGGTGATCTCGACGTGCTGATCCTGCTGGGCGCCGACCCCGCCTCCGACTTCCGCGACGCCGATCTGGCATCGGCCGCTCTCGACGAAGCGTCGGTGATAGCCGTCGACTGTCTTCTGAATGAATCCTCGATGCAGGCCGACGTCGTCTTCCCGGCCGCCGCAACCGCGACCGAGATCGACGGCACCTTCACCAACGTCGAAGGCCGAGTGAGCCCGATCGCACGCAAGGTGACCTCGCCCGGCACCGCCCGCCCCGACTGGATGATCGCAGTTGAGATCGCGGCTCAGCTCGGCACCGATCTCGGCTTCATCGATGTCGCTGAGCTCTGGGAAGACCTCACCTCCGCGTCACCACTTCACGCCGATCTCTCGGCGGAGGCGCTCGCCGCGGCGGGCCCCAACGGGATCGTCCTAACCGGCGGCGAGATCGAACCAGGATCTGAGTGGGCTCCATCGGCCGATGGGGCCGAGGGGCTTCGCCTCTTCATCGCTCGCAAGATGTACGACGACGGAACGATGCTCCAGGCGGCGCCGTCTCAGGCTGGGCTCGCCGCGGGCGCCTCCGCCTCGATGAACCCGGCCGACTTCGACACACTCGGCGTCGAACGCGGTGCAACGGTCGAGGTGTCGTCCGCTCGCGGTTCGATCACGATTCCCGCCATCCCCGACCCCGGCGTGCCCGTTGGTTGTGTCGCGGTCGAGGCGAACCAGCCGGGCCCGACGCTACGCGCACTCGTCGACGCCTCGGCCGACGTCACGACGGTCACGGTGGAGGCGGCTCGATGATCCTCGCCCAGCAGCCGTACCTGAACGAGTTCGATTGGGACCTGAGCGACGTCGTGTTCCTCGTCCTGAAGGTTGTGATCATTTTCACGATGCTGCTCGTGAGCGTGATGCTCATGGTGTGGTTCGAGCGCAAGGTCGTGAGCGACATGCAGAACCGGATCGGCCCCAATGTGGCCGGCCCGTGGGGCATCCTCCAGACCCTCGCCGACGGGATCAAACTGTTCTTCAAGGAAGACCTCATCCCCGACAACGCCGACCGCTACGTGTTCAAGCTGGCGCCGTACCTGTCCCTGATCCCCGCGTTCCTCATGTTCGCGGTCGTCCCGATCGGCGGCGACTTCGTCGACGGCGACGGCACGGTCGAGATCTTCGGACATCGGACCTTCCTCCAGCTCGTCGATCCGCCCATGGGGATCCTGCTGTTCCTGGCGATGTCGGGC
>JBPCTR010000064.1:0-23733 GCA_051011575.1 Acidimicrobiales bacterium
GTCTGAGCTCTCCGCCGACGTGGCGCTCACCACCGGTACGGGGCCGGTATCCAGCAACCCTGACAGTCGAGCCGTCTCGATCTCGGCCTCGAGCTCCTCGATTGTCGAGTCGGAAACGGAATGGCCCGCCATTTCGGCGGCGGCCCGGGCTTCGGACATCGAGATCGTGAGTTCTTCGCTGATCTCGTCGAGCGCGCGCCTAACGACCTCGTGTGACGACAAGAGCCGCTCGCGTCCGGCCCGCAGCTGCTCGATCTGACGTCGGGCCGACGACCGGCGGCGAGCGAGATCTTCGAGAATCTGGCGGCGGGCGAGTTCGGCCTCGCGCACGATCCGACCCGCCTCGGCGTCGGCGGCCTGCTTCTCGGCCGCGATCTGATCGCGAACACCAGCGGCATCGAGCTCGGCCTGCTCGCGGATACGGGCGGCCTCTCCGTGGGCTTCGGCGGTGGCTTGTTCGACAACACCCTGCGCATCGGCGCGAATCCGTTCGGCCTCGAGATCGGCCGAACGTGACCGCTCTGCGTGCAACTCCTCGGCCTGGGCCCGGATGCCCTCCGCTTCCTCTTCGGCCTCCGAGATCCGGTCGGCAGCAGCTGCGCGCGCTTCCGCGAGCACTCGGGCCGCTTCCTTTCCGAGCGCCTCGGTCAGCGTCCGTTCGTCGATGGGAGCGGCGACCGGTGCCACGGCAACCGCCGGTTTGGCGCGCAGCGACTCGATCTCGGCCTGAAGGGAGCGCATGGCCGTTGCGACCCGATCGAGGTGGGCCGTCACCGCGGATCGATCAGCGCCGCGGAACCGCGACTCGAAGTCGATGCGAGTCACCTGTTCGGGCAACATGTCATCGGAACCAGAACTGTCCATCTTGAAAGGGTACGTCGCGGGTAATCCTGCGTCCGTGATCGTTGGCGGCGAGGGCCTTAGAGCTGGCCACCGGTCGGCAGTTCGAGGGCGTTGCCGCCGAACTCGTCGATGATGGCGAGAGCTTCCTGGAGGGTGTCGGCAGGCTCGATGCGAAGACCGTCGACTGCCGCTCGCGCTTCTTCGAGATTGACGGTCGGAACAATGAAGACGGCGGCGCCACGATCGCGGGCGGCGAAAGCCTTCTGGTGCACGCCGCCGATGCCGCCGACGTTTCCGGCGCGATCGACCGTGCCCGTGACCACGAACTCCGTCCCGCCCGTGAGGTCGCCGTCGGTCAGGACGTCCAGCACGGTGAGCGTGAAGGCGAGTCCGGCCGACGGCCCACCGATGTCGTTGGTCCCGATGCCGACCTCGAAGGGGAGCTCTGCTTCCCGGAGTTGGGTGGCCACGTTTTCCAGACCGGCCCGCTCGAAGACGCGACTTCCGAGTTCGATCTCGGCCGAGACCGTCTCGAACTGGCCGTCCTCCGTTCGTTCGGCCTCGATCTCGACGATGTCGCCGGCACGATGTCCGCGCAGTGCCGTCACGAGGTCGTCGAAGGACCCGACGTCGTTGCCACCGAGTTTCGTGATCAGATCGTTGCCAATCAGGAACTCGGCGACCGGACCATCGGCGACCACGTCATCGATACGCGCACCGGTGCCGTCGTCGGCCGCACCCGGATCTCGCTGGACGCCCAGAAACGCAGAAGTGTCGTTCGTCAACTCGATCACGACTTCTCGGGGCTCCTCGCCCGGGCGTCCCATGGTGAGGACGATCTCGTCGCCCACGGAACGGGCGTCGATTGCCTCGTACAACTCGTCGACGGTGAACACCGGTTCCCCGTCGACTCCCGAGATCACGTCGTTTCGAGCCGCGAGGCCGTCGAGCACGCCCGCATCGAGAACGTCGACGATGACCGCACCGGCCGGATCGTCGACGTCGAAGCCGAGATGGGCGAGTGCCGCCACGATGGCGGTGTTCTGGGAGCTCAACATGAGCTGCGCGTTCTCTTCCCGCTGTTCTTCGATCGTCCGGCCCCTGAGGAGCTCGTCCTCGTGGAAGATCCGGTCGGATTGCGAGAATCGGGACATCACCCAGCCGAGCGGCGTGAGCCGACGTTGCGTCACGGTCACGAAAAAGATCTCACCGTCGGGGTTCGGGAACTCCTCGATCCCGTCGACCTCGACGAAATCCTCGGTCTCGAAGGTCGAACCCGGCTCGAGGACCAGATATGGCGTGTCGTACGTGGTCACGAAGACACCGAGTCCGAACATGAGCAACATCGACACGAACAGGCCGACGGCAAACTTCCGACGGCCGCCGTCGACCGTCGGGTCGGCCTCGACGTCAACTACGCTGTCGAGCAGGTCGGTGGAGGCTTCGCTCACCGGCTGTGTGCCCGCACCGACGAGCAGCGATCGAACGGCGGGACAAGACGAGGTGGCTCGATCACGATGTCCAGCATCGCACGACAGGATGAAAACCCGCGATCACCCCGCCGACTGCCCGTCGAGCCGCGCCCAGAACGGAACCTTCTACAGAAGCTGGGTGTCGGCACGCAGCCGCCCGCGCAGGCCGAGTATGGCTCCGATGCGTACCCCTCGATCCTTCGGCGGATCACATCTCTGTTCTCGCTCGGAGCACTCGTCTTGTTCCTGGGGATCGCCATCGCCGGCGTCATCGGCTCGATCATCCTGGTGGCGCTGTTCCTTCTGGAGCAGGCGATCAGCAGCTGAGTATCAGCGACCGAAGAGCCCTCGGCGGGCGCTGATCACGGGCTCTGGAGTTTCGATCTCGTCGACGTCATCGACGGCTTCCGCCACGTCATCTGCGGTCAGAACCACGTCGTCGATCGAATCGGCTGCGGGCTGCACTTCGCTCCAGCCGGGCGCGGACTCGGGCTCGGCATCAGCTGCCGTGGTGTCGGTCTCGTCCACCATCGGTGCCGGGGGCGGAGCGGGTGACTCGACAGCGACCGGCATGGGCGCAACAGTCTCGTCCGCGACCTCCACGCGGTAGTAGGGGCGGAAGTCGAAGTGGATCTCCTCAGCCTTGTAGATCCTCGGCATTTCGATGCCCTCGACGTTACGCATGCGCTCGGCGGCCATCACGGCCGTATCGATGTCATCGCAGAACTCGAGTCCGGGAGATCCCGTCGCATCCTGATACACCACTATGTATGACATTGTCTGTGCTCCGCTGTGTGTGGTCACGTGTCCGTATCCCTCGTCGGATTCCACCCGCAGGAATTGAGTCATGACCGGCCGCGAGTTCGAACCTAGTGCAACCGTCCCTGCGGACCCGAGCGGCCCACAACGCATCGCAAGGGCCGAATTGCGAGGCGATCTCTCGTCTCTCCGGGATCTGGCGGTCGACCGCGACCCTTCGATCCGGGCCCTCTCGCTTGGAGCCCTCGACCGCCTCGAAGCGCTCGACGAACCACATCTGACTCGTTCGCTCGGCGATACCGACCCCCGCGTACGCAACCGGGCGGTTGTTCTCGCCATGCATCGGCCGGCGATCGACCTCGTCTCGATGTTGGCAGACAGCTCCGATCTCGTCGTCGAGTCTGCAGCCTGGGCGCTCGGTGAGCGCGGAGATTCGTCGGACGCCGTCGTGGACGCCCTCCGGTCGACCGCCACCGTCCACGAGATCTCGATCTGTCGCGAGGCCGCCGTGGCCGCATTGGGAGCGATCGGCGCGGAGCGTGGACTCGACGCGATCCTTGCCGGCCTCAACGATCGGGCGCCGGTTCGACGACGGGCCGTTCTGGCGCTCGCCCCATTCGAAGGGCCTCTGGTGGAGCATGCGCTCGACCGGGCGCTCGAGGATCGAGATCGCCAGGTTCGACAGGCTGCGGAAGACCTGCGCTGATCCACGCCGCGGTCCTGTGCACGGCACGGAATCGGCTCTCATACGTGCAAGAATCTCGCCAGCATCAGGCCTGCGGTCGGCCGTGATCATGAGGAGTCGTCAGCGGTGGCACATCCCAACATTCCGGGGTTCCACATCGATTCCGTGCTCGGCCGCGGCGGCTTTGCTGCCGTTTACCTCGGCATCGACGACGAGGGCAATCGAGCAGCGATCAAGGTGCTCGCCGACCATGCCATGACCGAAGGCGACCTCAAGCGGTTCGACCGCGAACGACTCTCGATGACTGCGCTGTCGGGCCACCCGAACATCGTCGACGTCCTGAGCTCGGGCGAGACGCCCGAAGGCAGCCGATATCTCGTTTTGGAGTACGTAGACGGCGGATCGGTCCGAGATCGCCTCGACGAGAGCGGCGCCATGCACTGGGCGGAGGTCCTCTCCGTCGGGGTGCAGATCTGCAATGCGCTCGATGCGGCTCATCGTTCCGGTGTGCTCCATCGCGATCTCAAACCCGCGAACATCCTTCTCCACGGCAGCGACGCCAAGCTCGGCGATTTCGGCATCGCCCGTCTCGTCGGACAGACCCAGCTCACGGCCGCGCAATCGCTCATCGGAACGCTCGCGTACACACCTCCCGAACTGTTTCACAACAGGGCGTTCGACGGTCGGGGCGACATCTACCAACTGGGCATCACGATGTATGAGATGCTCCTTGGCCGCGCCCCGTTCACCTCGGCTGCTGCCGACAACAAGGCCATGGTCATCAGGCGCATTCTCGAGAATCCGGCTCCACCCCTCGCGCAGTTCGACGTGCCCCTTCCGATCTCGGACCTTCTCGACGAGGTGCTGGCGAAGGATCCCAATGACCGGCCACAGACCGCAAGTGAGTTTGGCGTGCGACTCAACGAGGCCGAACTCGTGCTCGGTCGGCCGCCCACCAGCCCGGACGTCCCGGCCGCTGCCGTCGCCGACACGTCCACGGCAGCTTCCACAACCGCACCCGAGACGGTCTCGCACCTGCGGACGCCGCCGTTTGACGCGCCGATGGATGCTGCCGTCGACGAGACTGCGGCACCAGTTCCTCCGATCGTGATCTCGGGTCCTGGTGCCGAAACGGTGATCGAGCCCGCCGATCGCCTCCACGCCGACCGCTTCTCCGTCGGCGCCGCTGGAACGCCTACTCCTCCGGTGCTCCCCCTCGGCGATCCAATCGATCAACCTTCCGGCCAGAATCCGGCGTCGGTGACGAAGGCATCACCCACCACCCGACGCCCTCCGCCGGCCCGACGCTGGCCGAAGGTTGCGGGCGCCGTCGTCGCCCTCGGGCTGGTGGGCGGGGCTGGCTTCGCCGGGTGGCAGATCAGTCAGCCCGATGCTCAGGATCCGGGAACCGTCACCACCGACCCGCCCAACACGACAACGGTTGCGCCCACGTCGACCAACACCGATGCTCCTGCGACCACGACGTCCGCTCCTTCGGTGATTGTCCGAGTCGATCAACCCCAAGTGGCCGCCACCGACGGCAGCGATGGCGTGATGTTCGCGGCCGTCGTCAACAGTCAGGGAATGACGGCAGTTGGTGCCGCTGGCAACGGAGAGCGCGTGAGCCAACAGCAGTCGGTCGTTTGGACGATGAGCAACGCCGGCCAGTGGAACCTGCGAGACGACTTCGCAGTCGCCGACGGACTCGACAACCGCGCCCAGAGGCTCTGGGACATCGGGGTGCTCGACGGCCTGCAGCTGTTCGCCGTTGGTGAAGCGTCCGCTGATTCCACCGATGGGATCGGATGGATAGGTCTCACGGCGGCGGCGATGAGGCCGGTGATCGACAGCTCTTTCGTCGGTCCTGGCGCTCAATCGCTTCGGGGAGTTGTCGCCGACCCGAGCAACAACGAGTTCATCGTCGTCGGTCAGCGACGGGGAGAATCGACGTCGGTCGTCGGACTCTGGACCGTGAGCGAGGGTGACGACAACTGGTCGACGCCGGAGTGGACGCCCATCGCCGTCGGCGCAGGTGGGCGCGGCGTTCTCACCGATGTGGCCCTCGGAGATGGCGTGGCAATCGCTGTTGGTCACGAACGCATCGACGGCGACGATCGCGGCGTGATCATGATCCGCCGTGACGACGTGTGGGTGCCCCTTCTCGAACCGATCGGGAACAGCAAGCTCGAGGGGGTTGCAATCGGACCCGATCGGGTGATCGCCGTTGGCACCCGCGTGGCCGACGGCAGGTCGAGTCCGATCGCGGTCGTCACCGACTTCGCGGGTACCGGGTTCGTTCACACGTTGCCGGTTGGAGATGCGTCGGGCCGGGCGCACGGTGTCGCTGTGCTCGACGACGGCAGCATCGTCGCGGTCGGAGACGTGGGCGAGGTGGAAGGGGACGCGGTGTTCGCCGACCGACTGACCGACGGCGCACTTTGGCAGCTTCTGCCAGGAGACGAACTCGCAGATGATCGCTGGGCGACACGAGAGACAACGCTCCTGCGGGTCGACGGCTACGAGGAGTTCTGGTCACTCATCGAACACGATGGGACTGCGTACGCGCTCGGACGTGCCGGCGCCGCGGGTGAGGATCTGGCCCCCGCAGCGGTCTGGACGCTCGATCGATCGGTGTTCGCCCAGAGCTGACCCGCAGCCGGGCGAGCTGCTCACCAGGCGCGTCTGCCGATGAGGGCAAGAAACCGAACGGCTGGAGACGATGCCTCTGGAGGTTCGAGAGCGGGTCCGAACGCATCGCTGGCGGCGAGTGCATCGACGAGAGGTAACAGGAATTCGAGTGCGGCCTCGGCCAGTTCGTCGGGAAGATCGACTTCGATGCCGGTGGCGGTCGAAAGGTCCCACGCATGGCCGAGGACATCGACGAGCCGGAAGCGTGCAATGACCTCACCCGTACGACGACCGGCCGGGTGTTCCACCTCCCTCTCCATCGCTCCGGGCGCGCGTAGCGCCTCGATCGCGGCCAGGGCCGTGCCCCGCCACGTGGCCATCGGATTGGGCCCAAGCAGAGACGGGTCGATGAGCGTCGAGTCGGGCAATGGCTCGCCGGCGAACAGGAGCGGGACCGACGCGTCACCGAGCACGACATGGCTGATCAGGGCCTCGACATTCCAGTCTGTGCAGGGCGTCTCGCGCTCGAGATGATCGTCGTTCACACGCTCGAGCACCCGACCGAACACCGCCATCGCGGCGATCGTATCGCCGGCCGGATCGGAGCTGCTGGAGCCGTTGTGGGTCATTCCCACTCGATGGTGCCGGGCGGTTTCGAGGTGACGTCGTAGGCGACCCGGTTGACGCCCCCGACCTCGTTGATGATACGACTCGACATCCGATCGAGAAGCTCATACGGCAATCGGGCCCAGTCGGCCGTCATGGCATCTTCGGATGTGACTGCACGGACGATGACCGCGTCGGCATACGTTCGTTCGTCGCCCATCACACCCACCGAGTTGATGCCGGGTAGCACCGCGAACGCCTGCCAGATCTCTCGCTCGAGGCCGGCGAAGTGGATCTCTTCACGAACGATCGCATCTGCTTCCTGGAGTCGCGCGACCCGATCCGGAGTGACCTCGCCAATGATGCGGACACCAAGGCCCGGCCCGGGGAAGGGTTGGCGCCAAACAATCTCATCGGGCAGTCCCAACTCGGAGCCGACGGCACGAACCTCGTCCTTGAACAATGCCCGAAGCGGCTCGACGAGTTCGAAGTCCATGTCTTCGGGAAGGCCCCCCACGTTGTGGTGGCTCTTGATCTTCGCGGCATGGCTCGTGCCGGACTCGATGACGTCGGGGTAAAGCGTTCCCTGCACGAGGAACCGAGCATCCTCGATACCACCCTTGGCGTCCTCAAAGACGCGGATGAAGAGCTCACCGATCGCCTTTCGTTTGGCCTCGGGCTCGGTGACTCCGGCCAGCTTGTCGAAGAATCGGTCGGCAGCCCGAACATGGATCAGTTCGATGCCCTGATGGCGGCGGAAGGTCTCGACGACCTGTTCTCCTTCGTCCTTGCGCATGAGGCCCGTATCCACGAAAACGCAGGTGAGCTGGGGACCGATCGCCTTGTGTACCAGAGCCGCTGCAACCGCCGAGTCCACGCCACCGGACAGACCGCAAATGGCTCGTCCGGTACCCACCTGCGCCCGGATGTGTTCGACCTGCTCCTCGATCACGCTGCCCATCGTCCAGGTGCGGTGAGCGCGACACGCCGTGGTTAGAAAGTGCTCGATGACGGCCTGTCCGTGCGGCGTGTGGACGACCTCGGGGTGATATTGCACGCCGTAGAGGCCACGATCCGGCGCCTCGAATGCCGCTACCGGTGCGTCCGGTGTGGATCCGAGCACGTGGAAGTCGGTGGGAAGCTCGGTGATCGCGTCGAAGTGGCTCATCCAGACGGTCTGTTCGGTCGGAATCCCGGCGAGTAGCGCTCCTGGACTTACCACCGACATCTCGGTTCGGCCGTATTCTCCCCGTTCGTTCCTACCGACCGTGCCCTCGTTCTGATGGGCGATCAGCTGGGCCCCGTAACAGATACCGAGTACAGGAATCCCGAGATGGTAGACGTCGGGATCGATGCGCGGCGCTCCGTCGACATGGACCGATTTCGGGCCGCCACTGAAGATGATGCCGGTCGGCGCCTTGGCCGCGACCTCGGCTGCACTGATCGTGTGTGGCACGATCTCCGAGTAGACATTCGCCTCCCGAACACGCCGAGCGATGAGTTGGGCGTACTGCGCGCCGAAGTCGACGACGAGGACGGACTCGTCGGCCGGGTTTCCGGTCACGATCTGCCGACCAGAAGTTCTGCCTTCTGGAAGTCCTTCAAATCGGTGTAGCCACACATCGCCATCGACTGGCGAAGGCCACCGGCGAGGTTCAGCGCGCCGTCGTCGGTGTGTGAGGGGCCATGGATGATCTCGGCGAGCGACCCGCGAGCCGGTGTGGACACACGGCCTCCCTGGGGAACAGTGGGGTGCACGCTCTGAACGCCCCAATGCCAGCCCCGACCCGGAGCTTCGTCGGCGGCAGCCAACGGAGCGCCGAGCATCACGGCATCGGCGCCACACGCAACCGCCTTGGCGATGTCGCCGCCGGTGGCCATCGAGCCGTCGGCGATGATGTGGGTGTACACGCCGGTCTCGTCCAGGTGGCGCATCCGCGCCGCGCGGGCGTCGGCGAGGGCGGTGGCCTGGGGGCCACCGATACCGAGGACATCGCGAACGGTGCTCGCCGCGCCGGTGCCGACACCGACCAGGACGCCGGCAGCGCCGGTCCTCATGAGATGGAGGGCCGCCGAGTAGCTGGCGCAGTCACCCACGATCACCGGTACCTCGAGTCGACGGATGAAGGTCTTGAGGTTGAGAGGTTCGCTCTGATTGCGCGAAACATGCTCGGCGGAGATCACCGGTTGCTGGATGACGAGCAATCCCAGTTCGGCCCTGAGGACCGTCTCGATGTGATCCGCGGTTCGTTGGGGGCTGATGGCGGCGCAGCTCACGACATCGGCGGCGTTGATCTCGGCGATTCGCTCGAGGATGAGATCGGGATCGACGGGAGCGGCATACAGGTCCTGCATCCGCGCCATCGCCTTGGCATCGTCGAGTTCGGCGATGTCGGCGAGCACGGCGTCGGCATCGGCGTAGCGAGTCCAGAGGCCCTCGAGGTTGAGCACGCCAACTCCGCCCAGGCGGCCGATCTCGATGGCCGTGGCCGGACTCACGACCGAGTCCATGGCCGAAGCCATGAACGGGACGTCGAATCGGTATGCGTCGATCTCCCAGCCGAGGTCGATGTCTTCGGGATCGCGGGTTCGACGTGACGGCACAATCGTGATGTCGTCGAAGCTGTAGGCGCGCCGGGCGGACTTGCCCATTCCGATGTCGATCTCAGCCACTGGCCACCTCTCGGATGGTGAGAAAGGGAAAGACTACCCAGTCGACGCACGGGGGGATACCCCCGGGCCGACTCGTGGGTGCGCCCCATTCCGCGGGTGGGGGGCGCCGATCACGATGAGTCTCATGATCGACGTGACCACGATGGATCGGCTCTCCGATTGGCTGGCGATCGCCGACCCGGTGGTAGTGGTGGTTCTGGCAACATTGGCCGTGATGACAGTGATCGTGCGGTACGTTCCGCAACCCCGATGACACTCGAAGCGATGGTTGTCGCTGTGCGCCCGCACACCACCCAGCTGCTTCCGCGGGCGCTCTACGCGCTGACGGGTCTTCCCCTCGGCGTCGCCTCCCTCGTGCTGTTCACCACCGGCTTGTCGCTTTCGTTCGGGCTCCTCGTGGTCGGCGTGGGTTTCGTGATCCTCTCGCTCGTGCTGCGACTCGCATCTGGCATGGCGAGGGTGGAGAGGTTCGTGGTGCGCGAACTTGTCGGCGTGCACATCGACCCGCCAACGAGGGCCGTGACCGACGGTGCGGCGCGTACCATCATCGGCCCGCTCCGCGATCCGAGCCGATGGCGCGAACTCGTGTTCCTCGTGCTGCGCTTCCCGCTGGGATTGGCATCGTTCGTGCTCGCGGTCCTGACCGTCGCGTATCCGCTGTGGGCGGCCTCCACCCTCATCTGGGCGTGGGGCATCTTCGGTTGGTGGGTCCCACTGATCGTGGTGACGGGATTGATCTCCGTCGCCGCCGGGCCGTTGTTGCTGTTCGGCATCACCGAAGCCCAGATCCAACTCGCGCATTCGCTGCTCGGACCATCGACCACCGAGCTGACCGAACGATCCACTCACGTTCGAGTGAGCCGCGACCGGTCGGTGGAGGCCGCCGAGGCCGAGCGCCGCCGGATCGAACGCGACCTGCACGATGGAGCGCAGGCCCGCCTGGCGACCGTGGCGCTCGATCTCGGCCGGGCGCGCCGAAGACTCGAGCAGGGAGCACCCGCCGCGGAGGTCAGCGAGATCATCGACGGAGCTCACGGCGATGCCAAGGCGGCGATCGTCGAGCTGCGGGATCTGGCTCGGGGCATTCACCCGGCGGTGTTGGCAGACCGCGGTCTCGAGGCGGCACTCTCCGACGCGACGTCGAGGTGTTCGGTTCCGGTGCATCTCGACGTGAACGTCGCCCGCCGCCCCGCTGCTCACATCGAGAGCGCCGCCTACTTCGCCGTCTGCGAGCTTCTCAACAATGTGGGGCGCCATTCCCGCGCGTCGAACTGCTGGGCCATCGTCCGATCCGACGACGCATCGGTGGCGATCGAGGTGAGCGATGACGGAGTCGGTGGACTCGACGCCAATCTCGGAACGGGCATCTCGGGGCTTCGCAATCGCATCGACTCCGTCGATGGCACGTTCGATGTTCGAAGTCCGCTCGGCGAAGGAACCGTGGTGTCGATCGATATCCCTCACCCCACACCTCGACCCCGTCCACAATCATGAGACTTCCTTCCCGACCTCTGGAGTCCTCATGACGAACCACCGCCCCGATACGACGTACTCGGGATCGGAGCTGTGCCGACGCTCAGCGAGCGAGATCGTCGATCTTCTGCGGCGCGGCGATGTGGGCGTCCACGAGCTGATCGACGCGAGCGCTGATCGAACGAATGTTGCCGACGGACCGATCAACGCCATGGTCACGCAGTGCGTCGACCGGGCCCATCGGTGGGCCGATGATCGACTGCCCTCGATCCGGGTATCGGGCGAAGGCGATCCGGGATGGTTGGGCGGACTTCCGGTCGGGATCAAAGACCTGTCGGCCGTGGAGGGCGTTCGCACTACCTCGGGCACGGTTGCACTCGCCGATTTCGTACCGACTGTCAACGATCCGATCGTCGACATCATCGAGGGAAGCGGCGGCGTCGTAATCGGCAAAACGAACACGCCCGAGATGGGGGCCGGGGGCAACACGTTCAATGCCGTGTTCGGGTCGACACGCAACCCGTGGGACACCCGCAAGAACGCGGGCGGATCATCCGGAGGGTCCGCGGCAGCCCTCGCCACGGGTCAGGTCTGGCTTGCCCAGGGATCGGACCTCGGCGGCTCCCTTCGGACACCAGCGGCATATTGCGGCGTCGTCGGGATGCGGCCAACGCCGGGGCGTGTATTCGGTGGTCCGATGAACGCTGGATTCTCGGGCGAATCGCTCACCGGTCCCATGGCTCGATCGGTCACCGACTGCGCGCTGTTCCTCGACGCGATGGCCGGGTACGACAACCGGGCGCCGCTCGGCCTTCCCGCGCCGCACGAGTCCTTCACGAACGCGGTGAATCGCGCCGACCCGAAGGTGCGCATCGCGTGGGCCCCGACCCTCGGCGGCTTTGCGCCGGTCGAGTCAGAGATCGAGGCCATCATGCGATCCGCTCTCGAAGCGGTGGAACGTGGGGGCGCAGCGGTCGAAGACGCGTGTCCGGAGCTTCCCGAGCTTCACGACACCTACGTGACGCTCCGGGCGATGAACTGGGCATCGCTCACCGGCCGTCTTCCCGAGACCATTCAGCGCCACTTCAAGAAAACGCTTGCGGACAACATCGCTCTCGGCCATTCGCTCACGGGAACCCGGATCCTTGATGCCGGCGTGAAGCGCACCGTGATCTACCACACGATGCGCGAGTTCCTCGACGACTTCGATGTCCTCGCCTGTGCTGTCGTCGGGCTCGAGCCGACCGACATCGAGGTGGAGTATCCCACCGAGGTGGCCGGGCAACCGATGGCGGGCTACATGGACTGGCTTCGGTTCTCCTACCTCGCGACCACCGCTGGCCTGCCGGCGATCTCCGTACCGTGCGGGTTCACCGCGAGCGGCATGCCGGTTGGAATTCAGCTCATCGGTCCGCCTCGTGGCGACGCAATCGTTCTTGCGACCGCCAGAGTTCTCGAACAGGCCGTCGACCTGGGCACCGAGCCGATCGATCCGATCGTTCGACGTGGGGCCGATCACTGATGCGAGTACTCGTGGTCGAGGATTCTGTGCTCCTACGAGCCGGACTCGGGCGGTTGCTCGAGGACGAGCAGATGGAGCTGGTCGGAGAGGCCGGCGACGCCGAATCTTTCCTTGCCATCTGGGAAGAGACTCGACCCGACATCAGCATCGTCGACGTACGGATGCCACCAACCCACACCGACGAGGGGATCCGGGCCTCGGTCGAGCTGCGGAAGCGTCACCCCGACGCCAGGATCCTCGTTCTCTCCCAATACGTGGAAGTTCAGTACGCCAACGAACTGCTCGCCGACGGATCGGGTGGGATCGGCTATCTCCTGAAGGAACGAATCGCCGACGTGGCCGAGTTCGTCGACGCCGTCGAGAGGGTGGCTGGCGGCGGCACCGCGCTCGATCCAGAGGTCGTCAACCAGCTGTTCTCGCGCCGGCAGAATCCGCTCGATCGGTTGACCCCCAGAGAATCCGAGGTGCTCTCGCTCATGGCTCAGGGCTTCACCAACGCAGCCATCGCCGATCAGTTGGACGTTGGGGCCGGCGCGATCGAGAAGCACACGTCCTCGATTTTCTCGAAGCTGAATCTCGAGCCGCGATCCACCGACCATCGCCGGGTGCTGGCAGTGCTCACCTGGTTGGACAGTTGAGGTTCACGCGCACTCGTCGCGGGCTCACCTAGCCAAGTCTCTCCAACATGGCGAAAAGCGCGTCGACGTGACGCTGTTCGGTTCGGACGGCGCCGACCGAGGCTCGCAACACGACGGTGCCGTTGAGGACTCCGTGGGTGATGTATGCATCTCCGGATTCGTTGATTGCGTCACGGATCCGTTCGTTCTCGGCATCGCCACCGAGGTGGCGGAAGGTGACGAGTGAAAGCGGCGTGGGGGCGACCACCTCGTAGCTGGCATGCTCGTCGATCCGCTCGGCGAGGTCCTGCGCCATGGCCACATGCGACCGGACGAAGCGTGCAAGGCCCTCGGCCCCATGAGAACGAATCACGAACCAGAGTTTGAGCGCTCGGAATCTGCGGCCGAGCGAAACCTGCCAATCCCGGTAGTCGACGACCGACCCGCTCTCGGTGGCCGCATTCCGGAGATACTCGGGCAGGACGCTCAATGCAGAGAGCATGGGCGCCCGGTCGGCGATGTAGAAGAGCGAGCAGTCGAAGTTCGTCAGCAACCACTTGTGAGGGTTGAGTGTGTAGCTGTCCGCGCGGTGCAACCCCTCGTTCACAAATCGGAACTCGGGAGCGACGGCCGCCGAGCCGGCGAACGCACCATCGACGTGGAGCCACGCACCGAAGTCCTTGCAGACGTCGGCGATCGCATCCACCGGGTCGAACGCCGTCGACGTGGTCGTGCCTGCTGTCGCCTGCACGAAGAACGGCCTTTTGTCGGCAACGATGTCGGCCACCATCGCGTCGCGGAGTTTCGCCGGATCCATGGCGTGATCGCCGTCGGTGGGAATGAAGCGGATCTGGTCCTCGAACAGCCCGACGATCCGAATGCCCTTCAGCAACGACGAGTGGGCGTGTTCCGAGGCATAGGCGACCAGTTCGTTCATCCGCCACTGTCCGGCCGCGCGTTCGCGCGCCGCAAGAATCGCCACGAGCGCACCGTCAGAGGCCGAATCCTGGATACAACCGCCGCCCGGGCCCGACGAACGAAATCGATCGGGCAGGCCGAGTAGGTCGATCATCCAGTCGAGCATGTGCGTTTCGAGCTCGGTGCACGCCGGTGACGTCGCCCACAACATGCCCTGCACGCCGAGCCCGGATGAAAGCAGCTCACCGAGGACCGACGGCGGCGAGGCGTTGGCCGGGAAGTAGGCGAAGAAGTTCGGTGATTGCCAGTGGGTGATGCCGGGCATGATCAGCTCGTCGACATCGCGCATGATCGCATCCCACGGTTCGGGGGATGTCGGTGGACGCTCGGGAAGCGAAGTTCGGATGTCGCCGGGTTCGACCCGGCTGAGAACCGGGAGGCGTTCGGCTCGCTCCCAGTAGTCCGCGATCCAGTTGATCATGTCGTGCCCTGCGCGACGGAACCCGTCGAGATCCATGGGGGGTTCGTAGGGGGCGTCTTTGGTCATCAGCTCGTGGTCACGACTTCGAGCAGGCGAAGGAGCATGAAGGCCGTGGCACCCCAGATCGTGTCGCCTTCGATTTCGAAGAAATGCACCGCTCGCTCCTCACCCTGCCAGGTCCAGAGCTCTTGACGATACGCATCGGGGACGAGGAGGGCCGAAAGCGGCACGTCGAGGATCTCGTCGACTTCGTCCGGTGACGGGCGCAATCCGACCGGCCGGCTTGGGAGGGCCGCGACAACGGGGGTAACGAGGGAGAAGCTGGCCCCGGTCACGAATCGATCGAGTTCACCGAGACGACGAGGAAGCGTGGGATCGAGCGCGATCTCCTCTTCGGCCTCCCGCAGCGCGGTGTCCCACACGGTGGGATCGTCATCGTCGACAGCGCCTCCCGGGAACGCGACCTCACCGGCGTGTTTTCTCATGTGAAGCGGGCGCCGGGTCAGAATCGTCGTGAGACCGTGCGAATCGTGGTCGTAGAGCGGCACGAGGACGGCGGACCGCCGCCCTGGGCGTTCCGGACGGCCGACCAAAACTCCTCGATCGATCTCCCGCGGCTCAAAGCCGGCAAGTGCCCGTTCGACATCGGCCACCCCGAGCGGCGTGGCGCGGTAATCGAGCCAGGCCGGTGGTTCACCCGGGCGCCATTCAGGGGGCCTCGGGATGTGCTGCGGACCACCCCCCTGGGCCATCAGGTTTGCGACAGCTCCGTGAGCAGTGATGCGAGCCCGCGATCCCGCAGCTCCTCGAGGACGACCGACGGGTGTGTTTTGCCGGACTCCCATCCGCCCCACGCGTCGAGCATCTCTGAGACGCCATCCGCCTCGGTCTGCTCGGCGAGAATCTCGGGCAGAAAGCCGGTCTTCAGGTAGCTCATCGTGCGGCCTGGAAGCTCGGTTTCAGCAAGCCAGTCGTTGAACTGGCCCAGGAGCTTCTGCGGCGACGGTGCGGGTCGATCGTCCATCGCGGGTCAGGCTACCGACCCGGCGCCCAGCTCCCTGTGCTTGAGGGCGAGCATCGCCTCGCGCAGTGCGAGCGTCGCCTGGCCGGGAGCGAACTCCCGATCGCCCACACGGGTCACCGAGATCGTGTCCCGCAAGGTCGAGAGAGCGAAGAACTCGACCGCCCGGTCGAGCCGCTCCAACGGCGCTCGCACCTGTCGAACGTGGAGGCCCGCCTCGGTGGCCGCATCGAGGGCCACCCGGCGCGTGATCGAGTCGAGAATTCCGAGCGACATCGCGGGCGTTTCGTAAATCGTCGTGCCCGTTTCCTCCACGACCCATCCCACCGTGAAAGTCGGACCCTCGAGCATCGCGCCGGAGCGTCCGATCAGCAGAGCGTCGGAGAAACCGGCGAGCTTCGCTTGGCGGATCGCGCCGAAGTTGTTCCCGTACGAGAGGGTCTTCGCACCGAGCAACTCCCATTGAGCGCCGTCGGAATGCCAGGGGGCGACAACGGGAAGAAGGGTGAGTTCGTCGGCTTGCTCCGGAGCCGGCTCGCACGTGACCACCACCCGGGTAGTGCCCTCGAAGGGGTCATCGCCCGCCGACACGAGCAATCGTACAAGTGCCTCGGGTTCCGCAGCGGCCACGGTCGTGGCCCAATCACCGATGTCCTCGGCGGCCGGAAGATCGATTCCAAGCATCGCCGCCGATCGGCCGAGCCTCTCTAGATGGTGGTCGAGACGGAAGCATCGCCCGTCGAAACCGCGGATCACCTCGAACACGCCAAACCCTCGGATGAAGCCGATGTCGGTGACGGGGATCGATGCGGTGGCGGCATCGACGACAACTCCGTCGATGATCACCGCCGTGAAATGGTCGGTCGACATCAGGGCCTCCACGCGGGCGGACGGGCTAAGCGTTCCTGATGGAGGCCGTCGCCGGTTAGTGAGAGTTTGGGGCCACGTTTCGGCGCACCTCCCGATGCCTTCGCCAAGCGGATCACCCGCCACCGATGGCCTGCCCATGGCTCGAGCAGCTCTTGCATTCGATCGTCGGTACCGCGCTCTTCCCCGGCCAGATGCCAGGCGATTGTGTTGGGGATGTGGTAGTCGCCGACCGGAACCGCGTCGGCGTCACCCATGGCCGAGGCAGTGACCATCGCTGCGGTCCATGGCCCGATCCCCCTGATCTGTTGGATGCGCGCCTGCACCTGCGCTGGCGTGCGGTTGGTGATGCCCTCGATCCGGGGCATCTCGCGCGAGACCCGTAGGAGGATCTCGGCTCGTTTGCGCTCCACTCCTCCAGGGTGCAGGTCGGAGTATCCGAGCTCCGCGAACCGTTCGGGCGAAGGAAGAATCCACCCACCGTCCGGACCGGGGGCCTCGTTCCCGAACCGCCTGGCGATTCTGCGCCGCGAGGCGTACGCATTCTTCGCCTGCACCTTCTGGCCGAGCACGCCGCCCACCAACGCGTCCCACAATCGGTCGGTTCGACCGAGGAGGAATGGCGCTCGACGCCAGCGGTCGCCGAGCGGGCCGCGCGGCGGATCGAACCCCGACGGGTCGTCGTCGGCCCCGAGCAGACGCGGCGCCTGGGCGATCATCCAGTCGGCGCCAGGACCGAACGCCTCAACCTCGACGGTCGCGGCGTCGACACGATCGAGATGGAGGCTGCCGAGCCCATCTGGAGTGCGGGTGTTCCAGCGAACTTCCGATGGCCCGATCATCACCGGGTCCTTGCTTCCACGCACGGTCGACGCCAATGCGACCCACTCGGGGATCTCGATCCGGTGCTTCGCCACGGCCGCCATGGTAGGACGCGCGTCGCATCGTCGAGACCTCCAGTCGGCAACCGCGAGAGAACGCTCATGGTCCGCCCGCGGCCTACCCGCAGGGCGCTATCTCGTGAGAGACTGGGTTCATGCGTGCTCTCGGACGAGCCCTCGCCAGCGTGTGGCACGAGTGGATCGAAGCACCGTGGTTCGTCATCCTCACGATCGTGGTGATCGCATTCGTCGGACCCGGGGTGATCTGGGCCGCGTGGCAGGCGATCTCGGATGTATTCAGCTGAGAGAACAGGGAACCTCCGACCCGACTGCCGTAGCCAGTCTCTCTCCCTGAAAACGACGAACGGGGCCCGGCCGTAGCCGAGCCCCGTTCGGGCGTTACTTCGATGCCCGAAGGCCTCGATTACATCATGCCGCCCATGCCACCCATGCCGTCCATGCCAGCGGGCATGCCGCCGGCACCTTCAGGCTCGGGCTTGTCCACCACGAGACACTCGGTGGTGAGCAGGAGCGCCGCGATCGAAGCAGCGTTCTGCAGCGCCGCACGGGTCACCTTCGCCGGGTCGATGACGCCGGCGACGATGAGGTCCTCGATCTGGCCGGTGGCAGCGTTCAGGCCCATCGAGCCCTCCGCCTCTTCGACCTTCTGAACCCAGACAGCACCGTTCATGCCGGCGTTCTCGGCGATGAGCTTGGCCGGAGAGTCCAGCGACGCGAGCACAATACGTGCGCCCGTCGCTTCGTCGTCGGACAGGCTCTTCTTGCGGGTGACGGCCTCGACAGCCGACTTCGCACGTACGAGGGCGGTGCCTCCGCCGGCGACCACGCCTTCCTCGATCGCTGCACGAGTAGCCGAGAGGGCGTCCTCGATGCGGTGCTTCTTTTCCTTGAGCTCAACCTCGGTGGCCGCGCCGACCTGGACGAGCGCCACACCGCCGGCCAGCTTGGCCAGACGTTCCTGCAGCTTCTCACGGTCCCAATCGGAGTCGGTCTCCTCGATCTCGCGCTGGATCTGAGCCACGCGACCAGTCACCTCGTCGTGCGAGCCCGCACCCTCGACGATGGTGGTGTTGTCCTTCGTGATCACGATCTTGCGAGCCTGACCGAGCATGTCGAGTGACACGTTGTCGAGCTTGAGCCCCACCTCTTCGGCGATGACCTGACCGCCGGTGAGGATTGCCATGTCGGTGAGCATGGCCTTGCGGCGCTCGCCGAAGCCCGGCGCCTTGACGGCGACCGAGTTGAAGGTGCCGCGGATCTTGTTCACCACGAGCGTGGCGAGAGCTTCGCCCTCGACGTCCTCGGCGAGGATCACGAGCGGCTTGCCCGCCTGCATGACCTTCTCGAGCACGGGCAGGAGGTCCTGAACCGAGCCGATCTTGCCTTGGTTGAACAGGATGTAGGCATCCTCGAGTACAGCTTCCTGGCGCTCCGGATCGGAGACGAAGTACGGCGAGAGGTAGCCCTTGTCGAACTGCATGCCCTCGACGAAGTCGAGATCCATACCGAAGGTGTTCGACTCTTCGACCGTGACCACGCCGTCCTTGCCGACCTTGTCGATGGCGTCGGCGATGACTCGACCGACCTCGTCATCGGCGGCCGAGATCGACGCGACCTGAGCAATCTTGTCCTTGGAGTCATCAACCTGCACCGCCTGATCGGCGATGGCGTCGACCGCCGAAGCGACGGCCTTCTCGATGCCGCGCTTGAGACCCATTGGGTTCGCACCGGCGGCCACGTTGCGGAGGCCTTCCTTCACGAGCGCCTGAGCGAGCACGGTTGCGGTGGTGGTGCCGTCGCCGGCCACGTCGTTGGTCTTGGTGGCGACCTCTTTGACGAGCTGGGCACCCATGTTCTCATAGGCGTCCTCGAGCTCGATCTCACGGGCGATGCTCACGCCGTCGCTCGTGATCGTGGGAGTGCCGAACTTCTTGTCGAGAACGACGTTGCGACCCTTCGGGCCGAGCGTCACCTTGACGGCGTCGGCGAGCTTGTTCACGCCCGCCTCGAGGCCGCGGCGCGCGTCTTCGTGGAACTTCAGTGTCTTTGCCATGTTGTGTACCTCAGGTCACTTCACGATCGCGAGCACGTCGCGAGCGTTGAGGATGAGCAGATCTTCGCCGGCCGAGCTGATCTCGGTTCCGCCGTACTTCGAGTAGACGACCACGTCACCGACGCCGACGTCCATGGGGATGACGTCGCCGGTCTGATCGGAACGCTTGCCCGGACCAGCGGCCAGGACTTCGCCCTGCTGCGGCTTCTCGGTCGCGGTGTCAGGGATGACCAGACCGCTTGCGGTTGTCTGCTCCGGAGCTGCCGGGCGAACCACGATGCGGTCCTCGAGTGGCTGCAGATTCATTCACGCCTCCTATGGCGATATTGCAGTGTTTGTGGGGTATCACGCCGTGTTCGAGCGATTGGCACTCGACTCAGGCGACTGCCAACGATAGGCATCGGTCCCCCGGTTCGCAACACGGTTCGAAGATCGCGCACGCGTGTTAGTCAGCGGCTGGCGGTGGCCCGATCAGATCCCAGCGATTTCCCGCGACGTCGACCCAAACCGCAACCCGGCCATACGCCTCGTCGCGTGGTCCATCGACGATCTCGACCCGGTGTTCGAGCATTCGTGCATGCATTGCATCGAAGTCGTCGACCCGAAGGAAGAATCCGACTCTCCCGGCGGTCTGGGCACCGACCGCCGTTTCCTGGGCCGGGCCGTCGGCCTCGGCAAGAAGGAGCGACGCTCCCGCATCGCCGGGTGAGACCACAACCCAACGCTTGGGCCGACCATCGTTGGTGGTCGACGGTGAGTCCTCGACGAGCGTGAACCCGAGGGAATCCACGAAGAAGGCGATCGCCTGGTCGTAGTCGTGCACCACCAGGGTGACGAGATCGATCCGCCCGCTCACTCGTCGGCGCCGATGGTCGGTAGCGGCAAGCTCGAGTGAGCCCCGTGATCGAGCGGTGCGGGACCATCGGATGCGAGTCGATGCCACCCGGCCGCGGCGACCATTGCGGCGTTGTCGGTGCACATCGACCGACTCGGGACGAACGCGCGTACTCCATCGGCCGCGGCCGCTTTTTCGACTCGATCCCGAAGCGAAGAGTTTGCCGCCACTCCGCCGGCGAGACAAAGCCCCGCGGCGCCGGTGTCGGCCACTGCGCGCCGGGCCTTGCTCACGAGGACGTCGACGACAGCTTCCTGGAACGATGCCGCCACGTCGGCCGCGCTGACGTCGGGGTTCTTTCGTACGTGGTTCACCACCGACGTCTTCAGTCCGCTGAAGGAGAAGTCGTACCCATCGTTTTTCATCGCGCGCGGGAAGCTGATCGCCGAGGGGTCTCCCTCCGCCGACAATCGATCGATCGCCGGACCTCCGGGGTACCCGAGGCCGAGGAACCGAGCCACCTTGTCGAAGGCCTCGCCCGCAGCGTCGTCGAGGGTTTGTCCGAGCAGGCGGTACTGCCCATGCCCCTCCATGAGAACCAGCATTGTGTGGCCCCCCGACACGAGTAACACGACCAAGGGGAGCGGCAGGTTCGGCTCCTCGAGGAACGACGCATAGAGGTGCGCTTCGAGATGGTTGACCGCGATGAACGGCGTGTTCCACACGAGCGAGAGCGACTTCGCGGAACTCACACCGATCAGGAGCGAGCCGATCAGCCCGGGTCCCACGGTCGCCGCGATTCCTGCGAGCTCGTGGGACTCCACACCCGCTTCGATCATCGCTTGCGCGATCACTGGCGTCATCATCTCGACGTGAGCGCGGCTGGCCACCTCGGGGACGACACCCCCGTATCGAGCATGGATGTCGATTTGGCTCGACACGACGTTCGACAACACGGTCGTCCCGCGCTCGACGACCGCGGCCGCCGTCTCGTCGCAGCTCGTCTCGATTCCGAGGATGAGGTCGCTCATGTGAGGTTCTCCTGGCGTGCAGATGTGGCGGCATCGATGCGGCCAAGTATGGCGTCGAGCCGGATGTGGTCCGAGAACCGCATGCTTCGGATCCGACTCAGATATTCGCCCTCGAGTTCTGGCGACCAGAGGACGAGGGCATCATCTCCAGTGTCGGTGTAATAGCCGCGTCGGATACCCGCAGGCGCCAGGCCGAAACTCCGGTACAGGGCGAGGGCGGCCTCGTTGTGCGACCGCACCTCGAGGGTCACCGCCGTGAGATCCGCGGCGAGTGCGCATCGCATCAGCGCGAGCAGGAGGTTGCGTCCGACGCTCCGCTGTTGCGCGTTCGGGTGCACAGCGATCGTGCTCACATGGCCATCACCGGCCTGAAACAGCAGGCCGGCATGGCCAACGATGGAGCCACCCTCGATCGCGACCACGTGGGTACGGTCAGCACGGTTCACCTGCTGGCGAGTCATGTGTTCCGACCATGCCCGCGGATACACGAGCGCATCGATCGCTCGAATGCCGTCCACATCGGTCGCCAGAGCGACACGAAGCTCGATCGTCTCAGATCCCATCACGTGTGGCCCAGTTGATCTCGGCGTCGGGCAGGCGAAGATACAAGGGCTCGATCTCGCCCGGCTGCACGAACTCTTCCCGCAGGGCTCGAGGATGGGCCAACTCGACCAGCGCTCTGGCCGAGGGATGAGCGAAGGCGGGTCCGGCGAACTCGATGTGCCCGACCCCCGCGAACACGTCTTCGTAGCGCACGCCGCCGTCGCCCACGAGGAGCACATCGACCCCGTCGGCTCGCAACTCGACAGCGAGTTCCTCGGGAGTGGACACCGCATGCTCGCTGACTCGCTGCACGCCCCCCGGGACCGACTGGTATGTGGCGTGAAACACCTCACCCCTGCGGGCATCGAAACACATGACGATCCGGCGATGTGTGTGCTGAACGGCGAACGCCCCGAGGTCGAGGCTGGATACGCCGATCATCGGGACGCCGAGCCCGTGGGCGATTGCAATCGCCGACGCGATCCCCACCCGAAGGCCCGTGAAGAGCCCGGGCCCGACATCGACCGCGACGACGCCGATCTCGCCGAGCTCCACCCGCGCTTGCGCGCACACGAATTCGATCTGGGGCGTGAGTGACTCGGCGTGCCGCCGATCGCGCGCCGAATGGGCACTGGCGAGCACACCTTCGTGGCCCCCGACAGCCACTCCGACCTGGGCGGTGGCTGATTCGATTCCGAGCACCAACACGATCAGATCCCTCCGTCGATTGAGGCCACGCCGAGCGCGTTGCCGAGTGCCTGCTCGCGAGCACTCCAACGGCGACCGACCGGACGAAGTTCGATGAGCCGATCGTCGTCGCCGTCGCCGAAGGTGAATCGAACCTCCAGGAAATCGGGGGGAAGCATCGGAAGGATCGCATCGCCCCATTCGATGAGCACCACCCCACCGGAGTCGAGGAGGTCTGGCAGGTCGAGGTCCATCACCTCTGCCATCAGCTCGAGCCGGTATACGTCCAGGTGATGGAGCGTGAGCCGACCTTCGTATTCGCGTGCCAGCGTGAACGTGGGGCTGGTCATCGCCTCCTTCACCCCGAGTGCAAGGCCGTACGCCTTCGAGAAGGCGGTTTTGCCCGCGCCCAGGTCGCCGGCGAGCACCAGGACGTCGCCGGGCATCGCGTGTTCGGCGAGGGTCTCGGCGAGATCGGCGGTCTCGGACGGCGACGTGGTGGCGACGAGCAGCACGTGGTTCAGTCTACGGATCTGGTCGGCGACGTCAGCGAGTGGAGAGGATGGCGCGTTCCACCGCCGCAGCAGCAAGCGTCCGAACCCCGGCGACGGGCGCTTCCACCTCCGGTTTCGCGACGACCACGATCGCATCGCCGTCATAGGGCGTGTGCGACGGGATGATGGCACGGGCGAGTCCGTCGTGGGCCGCGTTCGCCAGGCCGAAGCACTCGAGCTTCGTCAGCACGGCATTGGTCGCCACGACGCCGATCGTGGTGTTCTTGCCCAACGGCGGAGCCGCTGGCCACTCGAAGGTGCCGCGGGCGATCGACGCCTCGAGATCTGCGGCCTCGGGGCTCCCGACCAGGTCGCCGACCGCATTGACCGCGATGAGGGCTGTCACCACCACGTCGCCGCTCCTCAAGGTGGCTACACCGAGACCCCCCGGCCGCGCGTACTCGGCACCTCGCCACTTCCCCACGGTCGCACCCGTCCCCGCGCCTTTTTGCGCGGGTCTTCCGGCCGGATCCCCGGACGGCACGCTCTGCTCTTCCAACGCTTGCCGTCCGGCCGGATCCCCACTCGATTCGCTGCCGGGGTCTGACCCCTTTGTGCCAGAA
>JBPCTR010000065.1:0-28858 GCA_051011575.1 Acidimicrobiales bacterium
CCCGATCACCGTGTCGTCGTTGACGAACAAGGCACTGCCGCTGTCGCCGCGTCGAATCTCGGCTTCGATCCGGATCCCGAGAAACTGCGACTCGGTGTCGCGAAACACGCCGTCCCAGTTCACGATGACCGGCGCGTCGACTTCGAACTCGACCTCGTTGATCACACCAACCCCCGAGGCGGTTCGCATCCCGATCGCCACGCCCGACTCGAGCGGAACCTCGGCGAGGAGATCCACGGGTTCGAACTGCACGTCGTCGACGCGAAGCACCGCCAGGTCGAGGTCGGCGTCGAACGCCACGAGGGTGGCCGGGTACTCGTCGCCGGATGGCCGAAGCACCGCGAGGGATTCGGGATCGCGGCCGGTCACGAGATGCCCACTGGTCACGATGAGGTTCGGCTCGACTGCGAATCCGGAACCCAACGCGGGCGCCCCGCACCCGAATCCGATGATTCGCACGATCGAGTCGGACACTGCCTCGACCGATGGACGCGAGAAATCGACTGCCACCGACGTGTCGACGGCAGCATCGGACCCGCACGCCGAGGCCGCGACCGCACCGACGATCACCATCGCAGCCAACCGCAATCGAGCACTCATCAGCGTGCGCGGCCGGGGCGATTGGTCACTGCGGCGCGTACGCCCGAAGCTCCCGGCGGGCCAGCTGGCGACGGTGCACCTCGTCGGGTCCATCGGCGAATCGAAGAGTGCGGGCCTGTGCCCACATTCCTGCGAGCGGGAAGTCCTGCGAGATGCCGCCGCCCCCATGGGTCTGGATTGAACGGTCGATCACCTGTAGTGCCATGTTGGGCACGGCGACCTTGATGGCGGAGATCTCGGTGGCAGCCCCACGATTGCCCACGGTGTCCATGAGCCAGGCTGTCTTCAGCACGAGCAGACGGGCCTGTTCGATCTCGATGCGCGAATCGGCGATCCACTCCTGCACCACTCCCTTCTCGGCCAGTGTGGACCCAAAGGTGCTGCGTTCGTGTGCGCGCCTGCACATCATCTCGAGCGCTCGCTCAGCCATGCCGATCAGGCGCATGCAGTGGTGGATCCGGCCAGGACCCAGCCGGGCCTGCGCGATCGCGAACCCGCCGCCCTCTTCGCCGATCACGTTCTCAACCGGAACTCGCACATCCTCGAGGACGACCTCGGCATGGCCATGCGGGGCGTCGTCGTAGCCGAACACGGTGAGCGGCCGAACGACCGTGATGCCCGGAGCGTCCATGGGAACCGCGATCTGACTCTGTTGCTGGTGGCGTGCCGCGTCGGGGTTCGTCTTTCCCATGAGGATCATGACGGCACAGTGGGGATGCATTGCACCCGACGTCCACCACTTACGACCGTTGATCACGTACTCATCGCCCTCTCGGGTGATCGTCGTGGAGATGTTCGCGGCGTCCGACGACGCGACGTCGGGCTCGGTCATCGCGAAGCACGATCGAATCTCGCCGGCGAGGAGCGGGACGAGCCATCGATCCTTCTGTTCGTCGGTACCGAAGTCGTGGAACACCTCCATGTTCCCGGTGTCGGGGGCGGAGCAGTTCATCGACTCCGGGGCAAGGTGCAGCGACCGACCCATGATTTCGGCAAGAGGGGCGTACTCGAGGTTGGAGAGGCCGGCCCCGTACTCGGCGTCGGGGAGAAAGAGATTCCAAAGGCCTGCCTCGTGGGCCTTCACCTTGAGTTCTTCGATGATCGCGGGTTGGGCCCAACGGTCCGCCTCGACCTGCTGGTGAACCACGTGCTCGTTCGGATACACGTGTTCATCCATGAACGCGTTCACCCGTTCCGACTGTTCAACGACCCGGGCAGAGGGTGTGAAATCCATGTGTCCTCCTCGACGGCCAGACCATAGCGGTGACGATCGAGCCAACTAGAGTCGACTCACAATGGCGAACTCATGGACCCGCGCCTGGCTCGCAACCCTCGCCGTGATGATCGGCGCCGCCGCGCTTGTTCGTAACCGTCACGACACGATCACCGACGTCGAGGATCAGGTTCTCGACTGGTTGCTCGATGGAACCGACACGGGGTTCTGGGATCGCTTCGAGTGGCTCGGAGCGAGCTGGTTCGTGTGGACGGTCGCCATCGTCGGAGCCGTGTTACTTCTGTTGTTCGACCGGCTCCTCGCCGCAGTCCTTCCACTCACCGTCGTGGGCGCCGAGATCGCTGCTCGGCTGGTTCGGGGCGCGGTCGAACGGCCCCGGCCCGAAGACTCGACGGCGCTCACATCGTCGTACCCGAGCATCGAGGTCGTGCACGCTGGGGTGGCGCTGGGCCTCATCGCGCTGGTGCTGTGGTGGTTCGGGCTGCCTCGACTGCTGTGGCAGGTGGTCGTTGAAATAACGGTGGTGCTGATGTTGGCCGTGGCGATCGACCAGATAGCCGATGCACAGCACTGGCCGTCCGACACGATCGGATCTGCGATCGTTGTGGCCTTCGCACTCGTGAGCGCCGCGATCGTCCTCGAGCGACGTCCCCGACGGAAGGGGCTCATCGACTTCCGTCGTTCGTCGGACAACGAACCGGTGCCCGAGGCGGCCTGACGCCGTGCTCGCCCGTAGGTCCGCGCTGCTGACCGCGCTCGCAATACTCGCCGGCGCATGCGGGTCGGGTGCCGACGACGGTCCGGCGACGACAACCTCCACTTCGGGCCTCGACTTCCCCAATGTGATCGAAGCGGTGGCGGTACAAGCCGAAGACGGCTCGTGGCGTTTCGACGTGACCATCAGCTCTCGCTACGACACGCCCGAACAATACGCCGATGCGTGGCGAGTAGTCGGGCCCGATGGCACCGAGCTCGGCATTCGAGTGCTCACGCACGACCATGCGTCGGAGCAGCCGTTCACCCGCTCGCAGTCGGGCATCGAGATCCCTGACGTCGTCGATCGTGTGACGATCGAAGGGCGCGACCTCGTGAATGGATGGGGCGGCGCGACGCTCGAGATCGACCTCGAGCGCAGCTAGCCGTCAGACCCGCGCGCGCAGTGCCTTCAAGGCATCGTCGGCGTGCACGGTTGCGCTGCTCTCCGAACCAATTTTCGCGATGAGCGTCGAATCGGAGTCGATCACGAACGTCGCCCGTTTGCCGGGCAGCGGCCCCCAACGGTGCGTACCGAACTGTCTGTGGATCGATCCATCACGATCGGACAGCAGCGGATAGTCGAGTGCGTTCTCGAGCTTGAATTCACGTTGCAGATCCACCGGATCTGCGCTGATTCCCACCCGCTGGACTCCAAGCTCTTCGAACTCGGAGGCGAGGTCACGGAAATGACAGCTTTCCTTCGTTCAAAGGGGGGTCTTGGCCTTGGGGTAGAAGAACAACACCACCGGGCCGGACGCCAACAGTTCGCTCAGCTGAACGCTGCGACCTTCCTCGTCGACCGCGGCGAAGTCGGCAACTCGATCTCCCGATTCCATAGCGGACACCGTACTCACCGCGCCGTAGCCGGGTGTGCTCTCAGCTCGACCTGGACAGTCGCCCCGTACAGCCCGTCGTCGTCGCCCGCGGTGGGATCGTCGTGGCGGGTGATCTCGATATGGGACTCGATCGGTCCCACGCCCGGCAGTCCTACGCGCATCTCCTCGATCAGTGCGGTCGCTACCGCAGTCGCCGCCACCTCCGCTCGATCGAGAGCGTCGCGACCACGGGTTGCGGTTTCGACCCCCGTTCCCGACACGATTCGAAAGAGGCCCGGACCATCGGTGTGGACCGCCGCCCCGCTCCGTGCGACGAGCTGTCCGGCCGCGGCGCCGACCGCATTCGCCACCTCAAAGGACTCGGGCAGAACAACTTCGCCTCCAAGGCGTTGCGCAACCTCGGGGTAGTAAACAGCCGCGGGGCCACCAACCGCCACGATCGGATCGAGGGGGCTGATCGACACCGAGGTTCGACCATGAACCCCCGCACCGGCGACGGCCGCAACGACGATCGGGTTCAGGAGGGGGTCGTCGGTGGCGTCGAGTGCGACCTCGAGAACACAACCCGCGCTTCGCCGTACGACCTCGGACCACACATCGCGGCAGAAGTCCTCGACGGTCTGGCCGGTGTACCAGGCCAGTAGTTGCGCGCCCGCCTCTGCAGCTGCCGGTTCCCAGTTGTCCTGCATGCCCAATACGTGGGCGGCGTCGGATGGCGTGAACCCGGCAACCTGCACCAACCCCTTGTCGGCCAACGAGGCGACCGCCCTCCGCTCGAGCACGCCGAGGGCGACGTCTCGCATGGCCATGGGCGCGTCGGTCAACCGTGAGAGAACACGAGCCTCGGTGCTCGACACTGCGTCACCGATTGCGGCAGCCGGATCGCCTACGGCAAGCACGAACGCGGCTGCGATCTCACGAGGAGGTGGCTCCAAGAGATCGGCGCGCAACAGCGGAGCGATCCTCTCGTGCATCGAGCCCAGCAATGCGAGGGGTACTCGCCGTTGGGGACCGACGGTCACCCGGTTTCCCTCGGTACGAATTTCGCTGTCACCACCGAGGCCGGTCGTCCGTACGTCTATGGCACTCACCATCGTGCGCCAGCCGCCCACCTTGGCGCCCTCGGGGGCGAGCCGGGGGCGTCCGTCGACGAGCTGCCCGACGTCGGTCGTCGTACCCCCGATGTCGGAAAGTACGAAGTCATCGAGTCCGGCCAGAACCGACGCGCCCACGATCGAGGCGGCCGGCCCGGACAGGATCGTCTCGATCGGACGACGTTCGACGGCCTCGGCAGCGGCGAGCGATCCGTCACCCTTGGCCACCATGACGGGTGCATCGACGCCGAGCTCGTCGAGCGATCGGCGGACCGCATCGACGAGGTCGCTGATCCTCGACAAAAGTCGGGCGTTCAAGGTGGCCGTGAGGGCGCGCCGTGGCGCATCGAGTGACTCCGACAGCACCGATGACACCGTGACTGGAAGTTCGGTCTCCGCGAGTACGAGATCGCGGATGGCGTGTTCGTGTGCCGGATTGCGCACCGCGAACGATGCGGCAACGGCAACGGCCCGCACCTGACCGTCGTAGGTGTTGAGAATCGATCGAATGACATCGAGATCGAGTGCCGCCCGTTCGGCTCCGTGATGATCGTGTCCGCCAGCGACGCGTTCGATCATGACGTCGCTGAACGCGTCGCTGATCCCGCTCCGCCTCACCATCGCATCGTCGAAGCCGACGAGCAGGACGAGCACCGGACTTCCGTGACCCTCGACGACAGCGTTCGTCGCGAGTGTGGTCGAGATCGACACGAGCCCGACCCGCCGGGGGTCGAGGTCGGAGGCGATCGAGTCGAGCGCGTTGCTCACGCCGATGGCCAGGTCGTCTCGGGTCGTGAGCGCTTTCGCCGAGGACACGACTGTTCGATCAGAGCTCCGCAACAGAACCGCGTCGGTGTAGGTGCCGCCGGTGTCGACACCGAGGAGCAGGGGTTCCATCGCGTTCACGGCGCACCAGCGTGGCAGACTTTGCCGCCATGGTCGAAGCTCTGCGAAATCCGCGACTGCGTGAATTCGGTACCACCGTGTTCGCCGAGATGTCGGCGCTCGCCGCCCGAACCGGCGCCATCAACCTGGGCCAGGGGTTTCCCGACACTGACGGACCCGTCGAGGTTGCCGAGGTGGCCGCCAGAGCCGTGCTCGAGGGGCCGAATCAGTATCCCCCGCTACCGGGTCAACCCGGGCTGCGAACGGCCGTGGCCGAGCATGCTGAACGTTTCTATGGACTGCGCTACGACCCGGACGACGAGGTGTTGATCACGGCGGGAGCCACCGAGGCGATCGCTGCCTCGATGTTCGCCTTCTGCGACCACGGCGACGAAGTCATCACCTTCGAGCCGACCTACGACTCGTATGCCGCGTCGATCGCGATGGCAGGCGCGGTCAAACGCCCGATCCTCCTCGCCGCCCCCGATCACGAACTCGACCTCGACGCGGTCCGGTCGGTGATCACACCGCGAACCCGGGTGCTGCTCCTCAACACCCCCCACAACCCGACCGGGAAGGTGTTCACCAAGGCCGAGCTCGAGTCCCTGGCGGCCATTTCGATCGAACACGACCTGATCGTCGTGAGCGACGAGGTCTACGAACACATGGTGTTCGACGGTGAGCATCTTCCGATCGCTGGCCTGCCTGGAATGAGGGAGCGAACCATCACGCTCGGATCGGCGGGAAAGACGTTTTCGTTCACCGGCTGGAAGGTCGGCTGGTCGACCGCACCAAAGCCGCTCCGCGACGCTGTGATGACCGCGAAACAATTCCTCACGTTCGTGAACGCGGCTCCGCTGCAGCCGGCGGTGGAGTTGGGTCTGCGCCTCGGCGATGAGTACTTCGATCGTCTCCGCGGCGACTTGCTGGCCAAGCGCGATCGGCTGTCGACAGGGCTGAGCGACATCGGCTTCGACGTCCTGCACACGCAGGGGACCTACTTCCTGACCGCCGACATGGTCGAGCTCGCGGAACGTACGGGCCTCCCCCAGACCAGTGTCGATTTTTGCCTCGCACTCCCGGAGGCTGCCGGTGTCGTCGCGGTCCCGAGCGAGGTCTTCTACGACACCCGCGAGGCCGGCCGCAGACTCATCCGCTTCGCCTTCTGCAAGCAAGACCGGATACTCGACGCAGCGATCGAGCGTCTCTCGGTCCTTCGCTGAGAATCAGCCCCGACGTCGGCGCGACCTACGCGCCCCCGCGGGCGCCACCTCGTCGCGGTCGGGTCCGGGCGCCTCAATGGCCGGGGGCTCGACCACACCGTCGAGGACCTGTCGCATATAGCCGAGGTGTTCGGTCGAGGTTCCACAGCACCCGCCGATGATCTGAACGCCGAGCTCGACCATGCGCGCGACATGTGCACCCATGACCTCCGGCGATCCGCTATATGTGAGCGCATCACCTTCGAACACCGGGATACCGGCATTCGCCTTGACGATCACCGGCGTTGAACCGGCGCTGGCAACGAGCTGCTTGGCGGCTCGCTCAGTATCGGCCACGTTGTTGCCGCAGTTGGCGCCCAACGCCGCCACACCGAGTTCGACCAGGTGTTCTGCCGCTTGCTGGCCGGTGACACCCATCATCGTTCGACTCGCGGTGTCGAAGCTCATCGTCACGGCGATCGGAACATCTGTCACCTCTCGGATCCCGCGCACCGCAGCGTCGACCTCGTCGAGACTCGACATCGTCTCGACCCAGAGGACGTCGGCGCCACCGGCGACC
The DNA here is from genome assembly GCA_051011575.1 of Acidimicrobiales bacterium. Taxonomy (GTDB): domain Bacteria; phylum Actinomycetota; class Acidimicrobiia; order Acidimicrobiales; family SHLQ01; genus SHLQ01. Next base: position 7,188 of record JBPCTR010000065.1, read on the forward strand.
AGGCCAGCGGCTTGGGCAGCGAAGGCAGCTCGGGCGCCATCGGGTGTCATCGCACCGAGTGGCTCGAGGAGTTCTCCGCTCGGACCGATCGAACCGGCGACGACCACCGGTCGGTCGGAGGCATCGGCTGCTCGGCGCGCGATCTGAGCGGCACGCTCATTGAGTTCGTGGACGCGGTCTTCGAGCCGGTGAAGTGCGAGGCGGAATGCGGTGCCGCCGAATGAGTTGGTGAGGATGATGTCGGAGCCCGCCTCGATGTACCCGGCATGAACGGACTCGATCGCGTCGGGCCGATCGACGTTCCACATCTCGGGCGGATCGCCGGCCGTGAGCCCGCGGGTGAACAGTTCGGTTCCCATGGCGCCGTCGACCAGAAGATTCGCGGCATCGTCGAGCCGATGGAGAAATTTCGACATCCTTCAGTGTGCCCGCTCGGTGCCGCGACTCGACGTCAGCCGGGCTCATTCTCCGGCGGAAGCAAGCGCGTTCGCGAAGAGGAATTCGAGCGCGATGCGGGTTGCGTCGATGCTGCTGTCGGTCGGGCCGAGGTGGGGCATCAGCTCCGATTCCGCCGAACCCGGCCACGTGTGGCCGCCTCCGGAGACGGTGTAGAGCCCCACCGTGGCGCTGTCGGGGCAGCCACCGAACGCGCGCAGCGTCACCGATTCGGTGATCTGCTCGTCCACGGAGTCGAGACATCCGGCCAGGGAGGCCAGGGATGCAAACGCGTCGGGAATCGGCTGCTCGAAGAATCGTTCGAGTTCGGCGTCACCTTCGCCGCTCACCGCGGTGCCGCCCTGGATCGGGACGATCTCATCTGCCGTGCCATGGAAGGCCAGGTAGGGCACGGTGCGATTTGGATCGCATGCATCGGGTTCGGTGACCCCCGCAACAGAAACTGCCGCCGCGAGCCGGCTGCCGATTTCGCACACAAGAGTCGACACGAAGAATCCGCCATTCCCCATACCTGTCGCGTAGATCCGATCCTGGTCGAGACACGTCTTGCCGCCGAGATGATCGAGCAGGTCGAGCACGAAGGCAACGTCATCACGGCCTGGCTCGTCGAACACCGCGAGCTCCCAAGCCGAGCGTGGATCGTTGGCAGTCGTGGGCGCCGTCGGCTGCACCGCCAGGAACACTTCGGTCTCGGCGAGTGCTGCCAGACCGCTGAGTCGACCCTGATCCGCTCCCGTGTTACCGATGTCGTGGAAGTCGAGCACGACCGGCAGTGCCTGGCCCTCATAACCCGATGGAACCGTCCATTGGAATGTGTAGTCGACTCCTCCCGACACCAGCACCGACGTCTGGAGTCCGACAGGCGCCTCGACATCGCTGAGGCAGGCATCGACCACGAGCCGGGGATCCGTCGTCCGGCGTTCCGGCTCGAGGAGGGACTCTGTCGTCGGCGGGCTCGTCGGCTCGGTCGTCGTGCTTGCAATTGACGTCGTCGCTCCGCCGGTTGTGGTCGGCAGCGCGACGCCGTCGCCACCTTCGGACGTGCAAGCGGCCGCCACGAGGGCGGCCGCAAGAACAGCAGTGAGGGGTCGACCGGGCATCGTCGTCAGCGTAGTTTCGCCCCTCCGGCGCTCTGGGCATGTCGTCGCCGGAGGGGCGTATCACTAGCGGTCGATGCTCACCGTTCCCAGGAGGAGCAGCACGAGCATGATCAACTCGGTTCCGAGGAACATGGTCAGCGAGCCGGGTGCGACTGAACGTGCACCTCGCCGAGCCCAGCGTCAAGCTCGAGGTGGAGGTGCGGATCCTCGACATCGATACTGCGTGATGGGTTGATCCCATCGCTGCGCCTGTCGAAGAGCGTCACATCGCCGAGTCCGGCGGATGCATCTATGTCGACCCGCAGCTCCGGCGGCACGATGACGTCGATGACACCGAGGTCGAGATCGATGACGACCTCGACGGGGGTCTCGACGCCCTCGAAGTCACTGGGCTCGAGCATCGTGAGGTCGAGAACGAGTTCGCCATCGCGCTCGGTGACGACCCTCGGGATGCTCTCGACGTCGCTCGGAATGTACGAGATCTGACGGTCGCTTCCGAAATCGATGTCGCCCTCCGTGACGGCGATCAAGAAGATGAACGGAATAGCGATGATCGCCAGCAGCGCGACGATGCCGGTGCCAACAAGGGCGAACAGCGCAAACCTTCGTCCCCGAGAGCGCTTCTCGACCGGCATGGGTGGCGGCATCAGGGGTGCGGTAGGAGCACCAAATCCGCTCGCTGCCTGGTACGGAGGCGACGGTGGAGCAAGAGGTGCTGCGCCGGCCATGGCCGCGGTGGGCACCGACGGAGGCGGTGCGGCGGGCGCAACCGGCGCTTCGTCGCGCTGCGGTTGAAGCAGCAGGTAGAGTCCGCCGCCGACGAGCGCGAGGGGAACGAGAACGCTCGCCGAGCCGCCTCCGCCGATGGCGAGTGCGACGAGTACACCCGCGCCGATGACGCCGATGCCGATCTCACGGCTGGTGAAGCGACCGCTCCTGGGGGCGACAGAGCGCCCTGGAGGCCAATACGTGGCCCGGGGGATGATCAGCCACGCGAGCAAATAGGCGATCAGCGCGGTGCCGCCGCTCAGTAGCAGGATCACCATGAATACCAGGCGTGTGACGGCAACGTCCCAGCCGTAGCGGTGAGCGATGCCCGATAGCACCCCGCCGAACGTGGCGTAGGGATCGCGCACAAGCCCCGCCATCGGCTGTGGTGGCGGTGCCACGTTCTCCGCGGGGCCTGGAGGTAGCGAGTCGCCACCGGACCCGCCGTCGGAGTCGGCGGCGACCTCGGCGGATCCATCGAAGGATTCGGGTTCGCCGAACTCGTCGGTCACGTCGACCGTATCGCTGTCATGAATCTCGGCCGTGACATCGTCGGCGTCGATTGGATCGAACTCGTCGATCTGCTCGTCGATGTCTTCGGATTCGGATTCGGGGATGTTTTGTTCTTCGTTCATGTCTTCGTCGTCCATGCTTCCATGTTCGGGAAACCCCATCGCATCCACCATCGGGACTCCCCCGGATCGCTCCCCGATCGGTTGTCGGGATCTCAGGGTCGTCTCGGGGTATCACCCTGATGTCGAACGATCCGTTACCTGCGAGACTCGAGTGATGGAGACCATGCCGGTGTCGCGCTGGCAACTGCCCCGGCTCGACCGGAATGAACGCTGGGTGGGCGGCGTCGCTGCTGCGATCGCACGCGAGCTCGGCGTGCAACCGATGGTCATCCGCGTCTCCTTCGTGGTGCTCGCGACAGTCGGCGGTTGGGGTTTGGTGCTGTATGCACTGGGTTGGGCGGTCCTCGCAATCGGCACCCCCGATCACATCAGCCCGTATCGACCTCAGCCGAAAGCCGCCACGAGCGCGCATCGCCACCTCGGCGTCGCCATGGTCGTGCTCGGCATGGTGCTCGGACTACTCCCGCTGACCAACGATGCGTTCGATGGTCTCGTGTGGCCGGTCGGGTTCGTGTTGACCGGTGCGCTGATCGCATGGAGCCGCAGCCAGGACCAACGGGGCGGCCTGTCGGCCATCGCGCGCGTCTTCGCCGGGCTCAGCGTGGCCGTCGGAGGCATGCTTGCGTTCGCCGCGCTGCAGTTCGACCTCGTCGACACGATCATCGCGCTCGTATTCGGCATTGCGATCCTCGCCGGAATGGTGCTGGTGGCCGCACCGTCGGTCGTTCGGATGGCGCGCGACCTCGACGGTGAGCGGCTCGAACGAACCCGCGCCGACGAGCGGGCACGCATCTCTGCGCATCTGCACGATTCGGTCCTCCAGTCGCTCAGCCTCATCCAACGCAATGTCGAGGACCCGCACCTCACGGCGCGAATCGCTCGGCAACAAGAACGCGAGCTGCGCACGTGGCTCTATGGGCGCCCTCCCACGACACCCGACGGCGTTCGGCTCGAGTCCGCTCTCCATACAGCCGCCGACCGGGTCGAGTCCCAGCATGGCGTCCTCATCGAGGTGGTTGCGGTCGGAGATGCCGACGATCTCGCCGCCGCCGATGTCTCCGAGCTCCTCGCGGCGGCCACCGAAGCGATGACGAACGCGGCCCGACACTCGGGCGTCGACCGCATCGACGTGTACGCAGAACGCCACAACGGCACCATCGACGTGTTCGTCCGAGACACGGGCGTTGGTTTCGATCCGCACACGATCGACTCCGACAGAAAAGGTGTGGCCGAGTCGATCGTCGCGAGGATGGATCGAGCGGGCGGCTCGGCCACGATCTCTTCGGCGCCCGGAGCGGGTACCGAAGTGGAACTGAGCATGCCATTGCCGGGGCCGTCCGCATCAGAAGGAGAACACCGATGAAACGCGTCGTACTCGTCGACGACCATGCCCTCGTTCGCGCCGGAGTGCGGGCCGAGCTCGAGAACGAATTCGCGATCGTGGGCGAGGCAGCCGATGTGCCCGACGCCATCGATGTGATCGCGCGGGAGAAGCCCGATGTCGTGGTGTGTGACGTTCACCTTCCGAGCGGCACCGCCGCCGATGTGATCGAAGGTGCCGTCGCTCGGGGCGTCACCACGGTGTTCCTCGCGCTGTCGGTGTCGGATGCCGCGGAAGACGTGATCGAGGTGATCCGTGCGGGAGCCCGGGGGTACATCACCAAAGCCACCGACGGCGGTGCGCTCGTCGACGCGGTCCGGCGCGTGGCGGAGGGCGACGCCGTGTTCTCTCCGCGGCTGGCCGGTTTCGTGCTCGACGCCTTCGCCACCGACATCGAGGCACCGTCGGCCGATCCCGAACTCGACTCACTCACCAACCGAGAGCAGGAGGTCATGCGACTGTTGGCTCGCGGGTACGCGTACAAGGAGATCGCTCGACGGCTCACCATCTCGATCAAGACGGTCGAGTCGCATGCGAGCGCGGTGCTCCGCAAACTTCAGCTCTCGAATCGCAACGAACTCACCAGATGGGCAGCCGATCGAAGGATCCTCTGAGGCTCGGCCGGCGCGGACCCTTCGTCAGGTCGTCGCCTGACTGTTCCATGCATCTCGACACGCCTCGGGAATCGTGCGCGATGTCGACCACCCGAGAACTGAATTCGCCTTTGAGGGGTCGGCGACACACTCGGCGATGTCACCGGCTCGGCGATCGGTGACCTCGTAGGGGATCGAGAGCCCGGTTGCTGCTTCGACCGCCCGGATCAGCTCGAACACGCTCACGCCCTGGCCCTGGCCGAGATTGAACACGTCATACCCGGTCTGGCGCTCCATGTGCTCGACAGCGGCGACATGACCCTCGACCAGATCCATCACGTGGATGTAATCGCGTACGCCGGTGCCGTCGATGGTCGGATAGTCGTCGCCGTAAATCAGGACCCGATCGCGTTTGCCGGTGGCAACCTCCATGAGCATCGGCATCAGGTTGTTCGGCCGGCCGATCGGCGCCTCGGCAATCCTTCCGGATTCGTGTGCGCCAACGGGATTGAAGTAGCGAAGCGAGGTCAGGATCCAGCTGGGATCGGAGATCGCCAGGTCTTCAAGGATGACCTCGATCATCTGCTTCGTCATTCCGTACGGGTTCGTGGATCCGACGGGTGCGGCCTCGGCGATCGGGCAGCTCTCGGGATCGCCGTACACCGTCGCCGACGAGGAGAACACGAACTTCTTGACGCCCACGTTGCGCATGGCGTCGAGTGTCGTGATGGCCCCACCGAGGTTGTTGCCGTAGTACTCGAGCGGCATCTCGACCGACTCACCGACCGCTTTGAGCGCCGCCATGTGAATCACCGCAGTGACGCCGTGATCGGCGAGGACGCCCTCGACGAGCGAACGATCGCGCACGTCTCCTTCGATCACCGGAACGGTGGATCCGGCGAGAGCTTCGACGACCTCGAGCGCGCCCGGCTTGGAGTTCACGTAGTTGTCGACGACCACGACCCGATGCCCGGCGACCAGCAATGCCAACGCGGTGTGGCTGCCGATGTAGCCGGCACCGCCGGTGACGAGAACAGTTTCAGACATGGTCACACCTCGGTTGGCTGGACACATTCTTATCGGTTCCGGTGCGATCGAGGTGAGCGCATCGCCGCACTACGGTTGGCCCGATGCACATCGTCCTCGCATCGTCGTCACCCCGGCGCCGAGAGTTGCTCGTTCAACTCGGAATCGATCCCACGATCATCGCCGCCGACATCGACGAGACACCGCGAACCGACGAAGCGGCCCGAACATATGTGCAGCGACTCGCCGTCGAGAAGCGCGACGCGATAGCGGCTCCTGCGGAGGCCTTGGTGATCGCTGCCGACACCACGGTGGCCATCGATGGAGCGTTGCTTGGCAAACCGGCCGACGACCACGAGGTCCGATCCCATCTTCGGCTCTTGTCCGGCCGCGAACACGATGTGTTCACGGGTCTGGCGATTCGCCACGGCGAACGGATCGCGGCGGGCGTGACCGGCACCCAAGTACGCTTCGCTGCCCTTCCTGAAGCACAGATCGAGTGGTATCTCTCGACCGGGGAGCCCTTCGGCAAAGCGGGCTCCTATGCGATCCAGGGCGCCGGGGGTGCACTCGTGACCTCGATCGAAGGTCCTTTCGACAACGTGATCGGCCTGCCACGCCGATTCCTCATCGACCTCGCGGCGACCATCGATGTCGATCTCTTGGCGATCGCGGCACACTGAATCGATGGCCGTCACCGCGCCTGTGCGCAATCTTCAGATCGGTTCACTCACCGTTTCGCCGCCCGTGGTGCTCGCACCGATGGCGGGTGTGACGACCGCGCCCTACCGCACGTTGTGTCGACGCTTCGGTACCGGTCAACGATTCGACGACCCGAGCCCTTCCCGGGGAACCGCAACCGATGCGATCGGCGGGCTCTACGTGAATCAGATGATCACAGCGCGCGCCCTCATGGAGGGTCATCAGAAGATGATGCATGCGGCCGAGTTCGCCGAGGGGGAGTCGCCTCGGAGCATTCAGCTGTACGGGACCGATCCGTTCTGGATTGGCGAAGCGGTCAAGAAACTCGTGGGAGAGGGCAAGGTCGACCACATCGACATGAACCTCGGCTGCCCCGTTCCCAAGGTCACCAGGCACGGTGGTGGGAGCGCCCTACCGTGGCACCATCACCTGCTCCGCGACATCGTGAAGGCGATGGTGGCCAACTCCGAGGGGATTCCGGTCACGCTGAAATTCCGCATCGGGATCGACGACGACCACATCACGATGCTCGACACCGGCCGCATTGCGGAAGATGAGGGTGCGGCGGCAATCGCCCTTCACGCTCGCACCGCCGAGCAGGCGTACAGCGGCTTGGCCCGCTGGGATGCCATCGGCGAACTCAAGGCCCACGTCACGTCGATCCCCGTTCTTGGAAACGGCGACGTGTGGGAGGCCTCCGACGCGATCGCCATGATGGAGCAGACCGGTTGCGACGGCGTGGTCGTGGGTCGCGGATGTCTCGGCCGACCGTGGTTGTTCCGAGAGTTGGCAGAGGGCCTGCGCGGCGATCCCCTCACAGCCGCCCCCACGCTGCACGAGATCGTCGAGATCATGGTCACCCACCTCGACCTGCTCACGGACTGGCTCGGCGTCGAACGTGGCACCCGGGACTTTCGGAAGCATCCGGGCTGGTACCTCAAGGGATTCGCCGTGGGATCCCAGGTTCGACACGCGCTGAACCAGATGCACAGCCGTGACGAGATGCTCGCCATCCTCCACACGCTTCACGACGAACCGTTCCCGCCCGAAGCGGCTCGCCTCACGCGCGGTCACAGTCACGGCCCGAAGCCCGTCGTGCTTCCGCATCGCTGGCTCGAGAGCCGCGACGACCGCACTCCGCCTGGCGCCGCTTCCGAAGCCTTCAGCTCGGGGGGCTGACACGTGGTGGAGATCGATCCCTTCTATGTGATGGAGGTGGTCGCGAGCGCCGATGCCCGCGAGCGCGAAGGGAACGCGGTGTTCCATCTCGAGGTGGGGCAGCCCGCCACCGGTGCACCCGCTGGCGCGATCGCCCGAGCCCACCAACTGCTCGACGAACATCCGCTGGGCTACACGATCAGCCGAGGAATCCCCGAACTCGCGCCGGCACTCTCCGGCCATGTTCACGACTGGTACGGCCTCGATGTCGATCCCGGCCGAATCGCGATCACCCAGGGCGCCACCGGCGCGTTCGTTCTCGCGATCCTGGCTGCTTTCGAGCCTCGCGCCCGCGTAGGCGTGCCCGTCCCGGGCTACCCCTGCTATCGCAACATGCTGACCGCGATGAATATGGAGCCGGTCCCGATTCGGGTTGATGTTTCCTCCCGTTTCCAGCCGACGACGCAACACCTCGACGCGGCGGGTCCACTCGACGGCCTGATCGTGGCGAGCCCGAACAACCCGACCGGCACCATGCTGACCACCGACGAGCTGAGCGCCATCGCGGCGTGGTGTGACACAAACAGCACCACACTGATCAGCGACGAGATCTACCACGGGCTGACCTACGGCGATGCCGACCTCGCAACGGCGGCCGCTTTTTCCGATCGCGCCATCGTCATCAACAGTTTCAGCAAGTACTTCTCGATGACCGGCTGGCGCATCGGCTGGACAGTTCTCCCGGAACACCTCGTGACGCCGTTCGACCGGCTCGCGCAGAATCTCGTGATCTGCCCGCCGTCCATCTCTCAACACGTCGCGCTCGCCGCACTGGATTGCCATGTCGAGCTGCAGGGTCATGTCGATCGCTATGCCGAGAACCGCCGGGTTCTCCTCGAGGGCCTTCCCCAGGCCGGGATGACCGAGCTGGCACCGGCCGACGGTGCGTTCTACGTGTGGGCCCGCACCGATCATCTCGCCGCCGACAGCAAAGACCTCGCGGCGCAGTGGCTCCGAGAATTGGGGGTGGCGGCGACACCTGGCGTCGACTTCGATCCTGAGCATGGACGTCGGTTCATGCGCTTCAGCTTCTGCGGCAGCACCGAATCGATGCATGCCGCAGTCGACGCGCTCGGAACGTGGAGACTCCGCCAACTGGCGCACTGAGGTCACGTGCGAACTACGATGCGAGCGGCAGTGCTCACGGAGAGCGTTGCAGGGGGATGGCTACGATGAGCAAGAAAGCCGGCAGCGAACTCGAGGCACAGCTGGCGAAGACGCCGCTGTTCAGTCGAACGACGCCAAAGCAACGCAAGGCGCTCGCCAAGGCGGGCAAGGTCCTCCCGTGGGCCGACGGCAAGGTCGGGGTCAAGGAAGGCTCGAAGGCAGCTGCTTTCTTCCTCATCCTCGACGGCTCGGTCGATGTGACGCGTGGTCGCACCGCTGTCAATCGCCTCCGTTCCGGCGACTTTTTCGGCGAGACGGCACTTCTGTCAGGTGGCGTTCGCAACGCGACGATCACAGCCGCAGAGAACTGCACGATGTTCGCCCTTGGACGCCCTGCGTTCAAAGCGCTCGTCGAGTCCGATCCTCCGCTCGCCCTCGCGATTCTCCAAGCGATGGCCGACCGCTCCGCCGCCCACTGACCCACGCCGCTCAGCCGAGCGGTCACACAGGAAAGTTCGGGCGTCGTTTCTCGAGGAAAGCGGCGATGCCTTCGACCGCTTCGGGGTTCAGCGACTGTCCGGCCATCGCTAGCGCTTCGTTCTCCATCGCTTCGCCCAGCGCCGACGACGCGCCCGAGATCAGAAGGCGCTTGGCCTCACCGAACGCTCGCTTCGGGCCGGCGGCGAGTCTGCGGGCGAGAGCCCGGGCATCGTCGACAACGTCGGCGTCTCCCGACACGCTGTTGACCAGCCCCCAGTCGAGCGCCTCGGCTGCACTCAGCACCCGATTGGTGAGCACCATTTCAGTTGCCCGGCGCAGCCCGATCGTGCGGGCAAGGAAGAACGTCGAGGTGCCGTCCGGCGTCAGCCCCGCCGCGGTGTAGGCCATCGTGAACTTCGCCGACTCGCCGGCAAACACGAGGTCGAGCGCCGACACCAGGCTCATCCCCGCTCCTCCGGCCGTGCCGGTGATCGCACCCACGACCGGAGCGTCCATTCTCGATAGTCGGCTGACGGCGCCATGGAAGTCGATGGTCATCTCGTGCAGATTTGCCGGTGTCTGATCGCCACCGTCACGGAACTCGACGAGGTCGCCGCCTCCGAAAAAGACCTTGCCCTCGCCCCACAGAACGACCGCTCGGACGCTCGGATCGGTGGCGAGCTGCGCGGCAGCCTGGCGGAGTTCGAAAGCGTTCAGCTTGTTCAATGCATTTGCCGGCGGACGGCAGAGCACGAGTTCCCAGACACCGTCGCCCGTGTCTTCGAGCCGGATTGTTTCGAACGCCATGGCGAGCCTCCTGTTCGCGTGGCCGCATCGTAGAACGCAGAGGCTGCCACCGCTCGGAGTAGGAGTCGTAGGCAGAGACTCACTACCGTTGGGACGCAATGACACCGAGGCTCCGGTTGTACGGAGGGATTTACTGGGACACTGGCGGGCGCTCGAGGGTGGTTGGGGGGCGGATTCGGCTGAAGATCCTTCTGGCCCTTGCCGAGAACCACGGTGCCACGGTGTCGACGACGAGCCTGATCGACAGATTCTGGGATACTCCACCTCGGTCGGGATCGAACGCTGTGGAGCGGCACATCTCCAGCCTGCGTGCCGACTTGGCCTCGCTTGATGTTGCAACGCCCCACGAACTGATCGCTCACGTTCCTGGCGGCTATCAGTTGAGCGATTCGGTCGTCACCGACTTGAACGAGCCCGCCGGGGCGGAGTGGTGGCTCGAACCACTCGTCGGCGCTCAATGGGAACCGCACGTTTCGCTACGAGTGCAATTGGAACGGACCGCCCTGGAACAATTGCGATCCTGGCTGGCCTCGACCGAACTCGTCGACATCGACGCCGTCCAACAGCGGCTCGCCTGTCTCCTGCAGCGTGCGGCGTCACCCGAGCCGGTTCTTGAGGCCGCGCTCGAGGCGGCAGCGCTGCTCGACGATGATGCTTATGCTTCCCAAATCGGATCGGTACTCATGGGACGTGCCGATGATGCTCCATCAGAAACGCGTCGCCGTATCGCTCTGCTGCTCCCCGCGTCGTCTGCGGTACCGTCGCGCGAGCCTGACGACGAGAGCCGCGAGACCACGCGTCAGGTGATCGGCTTGTGGGCCGCCGGTCGTAGCCACGAGGCTCTCGACCTGCTCGACGCAGTTCGGCTCCCCGATTCCGACATGCAGCGTCGAATCTACCGGGCGCTCGTGTGGCACTCTCCCGAGGATCCAGGAGCACGCAACATGCTCGAGTCGGTCCCTGAGTATCAAACGAATGACTCCGAGCGGACGCTCGCGTCGCTCGATGGCGACACCCTGAACCTGATGCACGATGGTGGCCATATCGCCAGAACCGAAATCGCGGAATCCTCCACCGACGCGCTTCGCCTGCGAGCTCTCCGCGCGGAATACATGCGCCGCCTCGCCGGGCCGATCGATGAATACGACGACGATCTCGTCGATGCGGTCGCAAGAATCGATCTTCCGGCAGCCGAGGTAGAGGCCACCCGATTCCGGTTCGTGAATGCGCTTCGGACGGGCCGCTGGAATGATGCTCATGAGCTGCTCGACGCGCACGACAGCTTGGCCGCAAAGGTCTGGAAGGAAAGCGGCGACGATTTCGCGTCGATGGCGCGGGCGAGCCTTCAACGATCACTCGACCCGGACTGTGCGGCACGCTTCCGCGATGGTGGCGCATTGCGATTCGGGCGATTCAGGGCCGATCGCGCTCTGATCGACGTGAACGAGTGTGCCCGGCGGCTCATTCTCAACTCGCCCGAAGAACCGCTCTCGGACGCTCAGTTCTACAGCGCTGTCCACGTGGTTCGAGCGCCGGCGGCCCGCGCTCTACGGCTCCTCCGCGATATGAATACGGGCCGTCCCGTCGCCGAGCACGCTCGGATATTCGCGAGTGAGTTGCCGTCGATCGATCGAGACAAACAGTTTGCCCTCGTGCCGATCGCGCTGGGCCGGATCGCCGAATCGCTGCGTGATCCCGGCGTTGCACGAGCCGCGTCGGCCGCGCTCGAACCTTGGACGGGGCAGATCCTCGGAGCTTGGCCAGTCGATCTGATCATCGGCCCGGCAGACGATTGGATCGAACGATTCGACCGAGTGGCCGCCTGACGTTTCGCTGACAATCGTGCCTCGGTCGCACCATTGGATCGCCCGCCGATTCGGCCACTTTCAGTCAAGGCTCAGCCTTTGCGCACAGCGTGAGGCCATGACAAGACCGGGAGCCGAGGCTGACCTACTCGAGACGCTGTACAGGGATCACGAGCGGGTCGTACAGGTGTTTGTGCGACGGCGGGTGCGCAATCGGGCAATCGCCGACGACATTGTGTCCGAGACCTTTCTCGCAGCTGCAGACGTGTTGGCGAGGGAACCCGAACGACACCTCACGGTCGGCTGGGTCCTTACCGTCGCCCGACGCCGCGTCGCGGATCACTGGAGGCGAGCCGAGCGGCGGGAGCAACTCAATCATCGATTGCTTGGCGGATTCATACCGGCGCTCGACCCAATCGACCGGATCGAAGACCGTCGATGCATTCAACAGGCGCTCGCTTCGCTCCCGTCGCGTCAACACGATGCGATCACCCTTCGGTACCTGCTGGGGACGCCGGTCGTCGGCGTCGCGGACCACGTGGGGTGCAGCTACGAGTGCGCCGAGTCCCTGCTCGCACGTGGCCGTCGCGGATTCGCTCGGGCCTACGCCGCCGAAGGGGTGTAATTGCCGGCGGCGTGCGAGAGACTGGGGCCAGTCGAGCACCCAGAGGATTGATGTCATGGAGATCGCGGATTCTGTCATCGAGCTGATCGGCGACACACCGCTCGTTCGCACGCCTCGGATCGCCGGCCATCTCGACTGCGATTTCGTGTTGAAGCTCGAACTCACCAATCCCGGTGGCTCATCGAAGGATCGACCTGCGCTGGCGATGATCGACGCTGCCGAACGCGATGGGCTATTGCAGCCGGGGGGCACCATCGTCGAGCCCACCAGCGGCAACACCGGCGTGGGTCTCGCGATCGTTGCGAACCAACGCGGCTACAAGTGTGTATTCGTCATGACCGACAAGGTCGCCCCCGAAAAGGTCGATCTGCTGCGGGCCTACGGAGCCGAGGTCGTCGTGTGCCCCGTGGCGGTGCCGCCCGAGGACCCCGAGTCGTACTACTCGACCGCCGAGCGCCTCGTGCAGGAGATCCCGGGGGCTTTCCGCCCCGACCAGTACTCGAACCAGGTGAATCCTCAGTCGCACTACGACACGACCGGTCCCGAGATCTGGAGCCAGACCGACGGGAAGATCACCCACTTCGTGGCCGGTGCCGGCACCGGTGGCACGATCTCCGGCGTGGCGAAGTACCTCAAGGAACAGAACCCCGACATCAAAGTGATCGCAGCCGACCCCGAAGGTTCGGTGTACTCGGGCGGCTCCGGCCGGCCGTACCTTGTCGAGGGCGTGGGCGAAGACTTCTGGCCCACCACCTATTACCCCGACATGATCGACGACACGATCGCTGTCTCGGATCAGGACAGCTTCATGATGGCCCGCCGCGTGGCCCGGGAAGAGGGCATCCTCCTCGGCGGTTCGTGCGGCACGGCGATAGCCGCTGGACTGCAGGTCGCGGAAGGTCTCGGCCCCGACGATCTCATGGTCGTGCTCACGCCCGACACGGGCCGCGGCTACCTGTCGAAGGTGTTCAACGACGATTACCTGGCCACGTTCGGGTTCATCGAATGCGGCGGATCGCCGTGTGTGTCCGAAGTGGTGGACGCCAAGGGCAACAACGACCGTGACCTGATCTATGTCAACCCCGAAACGCTCGTGCGCGACGCCGTCGAGCTGATGCGCGCCACCGGTGTGAGCCAGGTGCCCGTTGCCAAGAACGAACCGCCGTTCGCGGTTGCCGAGATCTCGGGGTCGGTCAGCGAGCTCCAGTTGATGAATGCGGCGTTCGCCGACGAGAGTGTGCTCGACAAACCGGTCGAAACCGTGATGGCGGACGCGCTTCCCACGATCGGCGTCGGCCAGACGGTGCAGACCGCTGTGGAATTGTTCGAACACGCCAACGCCCTGCTCGTGATCGACGGTGGCCGCCCCCGGACCATCATCAGCCACACCGATGTACTCGAATTCCTTTCACCTTCCGCCGAGGAGTCCTGACCGATGAGCGACACGACCGACGGCTTCGACACCCGAGCCATTCACGCCGGCCAGGAACACGAAGCGATCACGGGAGCGGTGATCACACCGATCTTCCAGACCTCGACCTACGCCCAGCCATCGCCAGGTGACCACACCGGATACGAATACAGCCGCACCGACAACCCGACCCGCACCGCTCTCCAGGCAGCGCTCGCCGACCTCGAAGATGCCCGGTTCGGCTACTCGTTCGCGTCGGGTATGGCGGCCGAAGACACCGTTCTCAGATCGCTGAGCGCCGGCGATCACGTCGTCCGCGGCAACGACGTCTACGGTGGCACCTTCCGCCTGATCAGCAACGTGGTCACCCGCGCTGGTGTTACGTGGTCGGCAGCCGATCTGACCGATCCGTCGGCGCTCTCTGACAACTGGAATCCCGCAACAAGAATCGTGTGGATGGAGACACCCACCAACCCGCTGCTTACCGTTTTCAGCATCTCAGCGATCGCAGAGGTCGCCCACGCCAACGGCGCAAAGCTCGTCGTCGACAATACGTTCGCATCGCCGTACCTCCAGCAGCCGATCGCCCATGGCGCCGACCTGGTCATTCACTCGACGACAAAGTACGTCGGTGGCCACTCCGACACGGTCGGAGGGTTCGCCGCCACGAACGACGAGGAGTGGGCCTCGGACATCAAATACCTGCAGAACGCGGTGGGTGCGGTGCCGGCTCCGATGGACTGCTTCCTCACACACCGGGGCCTCAAGACGCTGGGAGTGCGGATGGATCGCCACTGCTCGAACGCCGAGCAGGTGGTCGAGATGCTGCTCGCACATCCGAAGGTGTCGACCGTGCTGTACCCGACGCTCGACACGAATCCGGGCGCTGCGATCGCCAAGGAACAGATGAAAGCGGGCGGCGGCATGATCTCGTTCCGTGTGCACGGTGGGATCGAAGCCGCAAAGGCCGTCACCACCAAGACCCGCCTGTTCACGCTCGCCGAGTCTCTCGGCGGGATCGAGTCACTGATCGAACACCCAGGTGTCATGACTCATGCTTCGGCGGCGGGTTCCCCGCTCGAGGTGCCCGACGACCTCGTCCGCCTGTCGGTCGGTATCGAGACCGCCGATGATCTGGTTGCGGATCTCAACGAGGCCCTCGACGGCGTTTGAGTCCGCCGGGGGGGTGGGCGTCGAGGCGCTCGACGGCGTCTGAGCGCTACACCTGCACGGGGTCGGGAGTACACGTTCTGTCGGTCACCACGCCGGCAACGCGGTGCCGAATCACGTAGGTGTGCGCGCCAGGCGTCGGCGAGTCGACCGTATGGGTGAGACCGGGGTCGACAGTCGCGATCCACGTGCTCGTACCCTCCCGTACCTGATACCGGGTCACGCCCTCGACCGCAGTCCATAACAGGACGACATCGCCGTTGCCGTCGACAACGGCGTCACAACCCCCCGCAGCTGGAGGCGGATCGATCGTGACCGGATCGGGTGAACAGGTGATGTCGACCACTCCTCCACCAGGGCGAGTTCGGACGACGTACGTGTGGTCACCGATCGGTGGCGTCACGTCGGTGCCCGATCCCGTGGCGGTCGAAACCGTGGCGAACCAGGCGCCGTCGCGTCGAAGGTTGACCTCGTTCACGATCGCCGAATCGATGTCGGTCCAGCTCACGAGAACGCTCCCGGCAGCGTCGACTTCTGCGGTACACGCCGCTTCGGGGGGGTCGACGGGTGGATCGACGGGTGGATCGACTGGCGGATCCGTGGGTCCGAAGTCGACGAAGCCGGAACGACCCGTGACCACTCCGTTGAACGAGGTTCGGTCGTGTCCCATGAGCATGCCGCGGTCGATCAACGTCAGGTCGTACACACCGGCGAAGGCGTCGCTGCGGGCGTCCCAGTCAAGTGCCTGGCCGGTGGTCGGGTCGAGTGCGGCGGTCTGATGTCGGAACACGGCGTTCGGCTCATCGACGACGCTTGGATTCTGGGGGTGGAACGGATCGTTGAGATTGCACCTGTTGATCGCACTCGGGTAGTCCGAGCTCTGGCCACCGGGTGAGATCGGGTTGCGGGGAGCCGCACAGAAGTGGCCACCCAGGTACACGGCGCTGTTGGAGATCGCGACCGACAATGGGCTCGAGTACAGCCGGGCGGCCCAGTCGTAAGCGATGTCACCGGTCCCGGCTGTCGGATATCGAAGAGCGGTGTCGCAGTTCGGCGGATTGTCGGCACCCTGGCCGACGATCACGATGAACGAATCGTCGGGCGAGATCGCCAGGTCACGGAGTTTGTCCTGACACCCGCGGCGGCCGCGCTGTTCCTGCCAAGGGATTCGCCAGTCGGCGAGCACGGCGGTTGGTCCGCTCACATCGATCTTGGCCACGGCCTTGCGGTTGGTGCCGTTGATGTCGTCGCCGTGGTGGAGGACGAAAAGGGTCGAGCCATCGCTCGTCAACTCGGCGACGCGGGCGAGAGCAGCCCCGATCGCCGAGTTCTCGACGTTCATCACGAAGTTTGGATCGGCCGCCCCGGTCGCGGGGTCAACCGAGGCGATGCCGAGTCGGGTGCTGCCGGAGACGTTCGTGAAGTCACCAGCGAGGAACACCGCGTCGTTGCGCGCCGCAATTGAGTACACACGGGCACTGGCCGTGGCGTTGAACGTGGGCACGATCACACCTGTGGCATCGAGCTTCACGACGCGGATACGCCACACGCTGTCCCACTGGGTGAAGAGACCACCGACGTAGAGTCCGTCGCCGCTGGGTGTGGCCTCGAGTGCCCGTACGGATTTGTTCAGGACCGGGCGGAAGTTCTCATCGAACGCGCCGGTGTCGATGTCGTACGCGAAGATGTGCGGCTGATTGACGATGGACCCATCGGGCCGTTGCACCTGTTGGAAGTCGCCGCCGACGAAGATGCGGCTGCCGACCTGGGCGTGGGCCCAGACCTTGCCGTCGAGGACCGACGGGAGATCGTCGCGTGGCGTCTCGGGCACGAGGCCGGTGTCGGCGCCGGCGGTTGTCGCCATGAACGACACCCCCGCCGCTATCGCCGCGATCAGGATGGTCGCGCGGACGAACGCGAGGATCGTCTGCCGTAGTGGTGAATGCATCACGTCGCCTTTTCGAATCTGGTGATGGGGTCCCGCGAGATCGACGATACGACAGACGATCCGATCCGTGCCTCGGTCGAACGGCCCAACACTCTCCGCGCGTAGGTTTGTCATGAACGCGCGTAAACCGTAACCATTTCGGGCCTCCAAACCCCTTGTGTGACGACAAACTCCTCACGTACGGTGGCGAGAACCGACAATGACGTCGGCGGAACACAGAATCACCAACGCGTGGGCGGCTTCGGGCGGAGCCGCCCACGTGAGGTTTTCACGCAACGGTTCACTGGGTGGCGTTGGTGAGCATCTCCCGCACAGTTCCCGCAACCGCGACATCGCCGGATCGGGCGAGAGCGCCAAGGTCGCCTCGGCCCCACAACCACAAGAGCAGATCGATCGCGGCGCCGCCGAGAGCGAGGGTTGCATCTTCCACGTCGGGCACCGGTTCGGCGGCAACGAGGTCGTAGGTCTTCCCGGATTTGGGTGACGTGCCGGTCATCCGTCCGAGACGGAACCCCCAACGATCGGTGGTGTCACGGGCAACCAGAGAGACGGTGTGGTCGCCGGGGTGCCATGCCGCCCAATCAGGCAGGTCGCCGATGAAGAGGTTGATCAGCTCGTCGACCCCGTCGGCGGCGAGTCGAGGCGCGACCACGGGGAGTGGAGCGTTCGCGGCGAGAAGTCCGTCGACGTGGTGGATGAGAGCCTCGTGGGACTGGCGTCGGATGCTGAAGCCCACGGTGTGATCGCTCGACCAGCTCCACGCGGCTTCGCCGGGGTCGGCTCCATCGAGGATGTGAACGAGGTCATCGACTCCGCTGCGGAGGGCCGACGCGAGCGCGACGTCGGGAAGCCGCTCGGGCTCTTCGTAGGTCTGAGGGCGGGCATCGGGGCGCCCCCCGAGGATGTAACGCCAGAACGTCTGAACTTCGATCATGTGCCACACGAGATCGGCCATCGTCCAGTCGCCGCAGGTGGGGACAGAATCGGCGAGCGACGCGGCGTTTGCGACGTCGGCGAGACCGTGGGAGTGACGACGGATCACGTCGGTTCCGAGGGTGTCGAGGTGGAGGCCGTTCATGGATCGAGTCTGTCATGTGGGCCCACGGTCCACCCCCGCTTTTTCGATAGTCTGATGCGCTATGACTGCAGGCGACGCCCAGCCCTACCCGTCCGTCGACAAACCCGATTTCCCGGCGATCGAGGAGCGTACTCTGGCGCGTTGGGACGAGCAGGGAGCGTTCGAGAAGTCGGTCGACCAGCGGCCCGACAGCAGCGAGTACGTGTTCTACGACGGCCCGCCATTTGCCAACGGTCTCCCCCACCACGGACACCTCCTCACGGGCTACGTGAAGGACGTGGTGCCGCGGTATCGCGCCATGCGCGGCAAGAAGGTGGAGCGCCGGTTCGGGTGGGACTGCCACGGCCTTCCCGCCGAGATGGAGACAGAAAAGCAGTTGGGCGTATCCGGCCGCGCAGCCATCACCGAGTTCGGGATCGCGGAGTTCAACGAAGCGTGCCGCACGTCGGTGCAGCGGTACACCGAGGACTGGGAGAGCACAGTCACCCGCCAGGCTCGATGGGTCGACTTCGAGAACGACTACAAGACGATGGACATCGACTACATGGAGTCGGTGATCTGGGCGTTCAAACAACTCTGGGACAAGGGGCTGATCTACGAGGCCAACCGGGTCATGCCCTACTCGTGGGGCGCGGAGACGCCGCTTTCGAACTTCGAGATCCGCCTCGACGATGCGACGAGGCCCCGCCAGGACCCCGCGATCACCGTGGCGTTCGACCTGAACCCCGAACCGGGCGACCCTGGCCCGATGAAGATGCTGGCCTGGACCACGACACCGTGGACCCTGCCCTCGAACCTCGGCCTCATCGTGGGCCCCGACCTCGAGTACTCGATCATGGAACTCGAGGGCGCTTACTACGTGCTCGGTGCGGCCACGGTGGCCAACTACGAGAAGCAGCTCGAAGGCGCGGTCGAGCATGGCCGGGTTCTCGGCTCGGAGCTCGTGGGCCGCACGTACGAGCCCATGTTCGGCTACTTCGCCGACCGTCCCGACCTCTACGCGTTCCGCGTGATGTCGGGCGACTTCGTCGAAACCGAAGAAGGCACGGGAGTGGTACACACGGCTCCGGGCTTCGGCGAAGACGATCAGCGCATCGCCGAGGAGAACGGCATGGGCATGGTGGTGCCGGTCGACGACCAGGGCCGCTTCACCGCCGAGGTCACCGACTTTGCCGGTCGCAACGTGCTCGAGGCGAACACCGACATCATCCGGGTACTCAAGGACGCCGGCCGGTTGATCCGTCACGACACGTACGAGCACAACTACCCGCACTGTTGGCGCACGGACACGCCGATCATCTACCGGGCGCTTCCCAGCTGGTACGTGCGGGTCACCGACATTCGAGATCGCCTGGTCGAGCTGAATCAGGAGATCAACTGGATCCCCGAGAACGTGCGCGATGGCCGCTTCGGTCGTTGGCTCGAAGGAGCGCGCGACTGGTCGATAAGCCGTAACCGTTTCTGGGGATCGCCCATCCCGGTCTGGCGTTCCGACAATCCCGAGTATCCCCGCATCGACGTGTACGGCAGCCTCGACGAGATCGAGGCCGATTTCGGCGTGCGCCCCCAGGACCTGCACCGCCCCTACATCGACGAGCTGGTGCGTCCAAACCCCGACGACCCCACCGGTCAGGCGATGATGCGCCGCGTGCCCGAGGTTCTCGACTGCTGGTTCGAGTCCGGGTCGATGCCCTTCGCCCAGGTCCACTACCCGTTCGAGAACAAGGAATGGTTCGAGGATCACTACCCCGCCGACTTCATCGTGGAGTACATCAATCAGACGCGCGGCTGGTTCTACACGCTGCACGTGCTGGCCGGCGCGCTGTTCGACAAGCCGTCGTTCCAGAACGTGATCTGCCACGGCATCCTGCTCGCCGAAGACGGCACCAAGTTGTCGAAGAAACTGCGCAACTACACTGAACCGACCGAGATCTTCGATGAGCAGGGAGCTGACGCGCTGCGTTGGTACTTCATGAACTCGAACATCGTGCGAGGCGGCGATGCGCGCATCTCCGATCACGGCATCGCTGAGGTCACCCGCCAGGTGATGCTCCCCGTGTGGAACGCGTATTCGTTCTTCACCCTCTACGCAAACATCGACGGCTACCGCGCGAAGATCCGCACCGACTCGCCCGACGAGTTGGACCGATACATCCTGGCCAAGCTCCGCGAGGTCATCGAGAACACGACCGAACGCATGGAGGCCTACGACCTCGCCGGCGCCACCGCGCAGATCGCCTCGTTTCTCGACGCGCTCAACAACTGGTACATCCGCCGCTCCCGCGAGCGCTTCTGGGGAACGAGCGACTCCGCCGATCCTGCCGATCGGGAGCGCGCCTATGACACGCTCTATACGGTTCTGACCAACTTCTTGAAGATCGCGGCGCCGTTCCTGCCGATGATCACCGAAGAGATCTACACCAACCTCACCGGTGAAGAGTCGGTGCACCTCGCCGACTGGCCCGACCCCGCGGACTTCCCCGCCGATCACGATCTTGTCGACGGCATGGATCGGGTGCGGTCGGTCGTATCGTGCGCGCTTCGGCTGCGCGAAGACAACGGACTCCGCGTTCGCCTGCCGCTCGCCTCCCTCACGGTTGCCGGTGCCGATTCCGCCTCGCTCGAATCGCTGGCGCATCTCGTCGCCGATGAAGTCAATGTGAAGTCGGTCAAGTTCTCGCCCGAGCTGTCGTCGTTCGCCGAGTTCGCACTGCAGCCCAACGGCAAGGTCCTCGGTCCTCGCCTGGGTGGCGACGTTCAGAAGGTCTTCGGTGCGGCCAAGCAGGGGCAGTGGGAGCAGAACGAAGACGGCACGATCGAGATCGCCGGCCACACGCTCGCCTGCGACGAGGTCGACCTCACGTTCAGGCCCGCCGAAGGCGTCACCGCTGCTGCACTTCCCACGAACGACGCGGTGGTCGTGCTCGACACCGAGCTGACGCAGGAGCTCGAGGCCGAAGGCCTGGCCCGCGACATCGTGCGGTCGGTGCAGGAAGCTCGCAAGAACGAGGATCTGGTGGTCACCGATCGCATCGCCCTCACCCTGGACCTTCCTCCCGATGCCGTCGAGGCGGTCCGAGCGATGGAGGGCTACGTCGCCGAGCAGGTCCTGGCCACCAGCGTCGAGTACGGGTCGGTCGACAGCGGACACGACGCCGCCGGGGTCGGCTCACTCAGTTTCGTCGTGGCGGGCTGACCTCGGTGGACTCGCCCAGGGACCGCTTCCTCACGGTCATGGGAAGAAAGCCGGTGATCGAAGCGCTTCACGACTCAACACTTCAGTTCGACAAGATCCTCCTGAGCCGCTCGGCGCACGGCCCCGAAATCGAGACGATCACGGGCATGGCCGTCGGTCGCAGGG
>JBPCTR010000066.1:0-4771 GCA_051011575.1 Acidimicrobiales bacterium
GTGTAGCCGTGGTCGGGGGGCTCATCGCCGAATCGATCGTGTAGACGCACACACCTACGCTCGGCGCATGACCTCCGTTTTCCCCGAACAGGGCCGCGATCCCGACGAGCTTCGCGGACTACTCGCCGAGTGGCAGGGCGGCGACATCGACTGGAAGAGCGGGCGCGCGTTCAGCCTCGTGTACAACGCGGCCGACCCTACGCTCGAATTACTCCAACACGATGTGGCCGATCGATTCCTCCACGAAAATGCGCTCAACCCGTTCGTGTATCCGAGTCTGTTGCGCATGGAACACGAAGTCGTCGCCGCCGCCGCCGAGCTGTTCGACACCGACCCGCGGGCGGGCACGATGTCATCGGGCGGGACCGAGAGCATCTTCCTGGCCGTGTACACCGCCCGCGAAGATTCATCCGATCGTGGCGTCACCTCTCCGAACATCGTCCTCCCGGCCACCGCGCATCCCGCCTTCTCAAAGGCGGCGCACTACCTGGGTGTGGCCGAGACCCGGGTGTCGATTGGCCCCGACCTCCGAGCTGACGTGGAACGGATGGCGGCGGCCGTCGACGGCAACACCGCGCTCGTCGTGGGCTCTGCGCCGTGTTACCCCTACGGGGTCATCGACCCGATCACCGACCTCGCTGCGATGGCCGCTGAGCGAGCAGTCCTCTGCCATGTCGATGCGTGCCTCGGCGGCTGGCTCCTGCCCTTCTGGAAGGACATCGGCGAGCCCGTTCCGCCATGGACGTTCGACGTCGATGGCGTGACGTCGCTCTCTGCCGACATCCACAAGTACGGGTACTGCTTCAAGGGCGCATCGGTGATCATGTACCGCGACGTCGAGACGAAGAAGCGGCAGCACTTCCTGTTCGACAACTGGCCCGGCGGGCTCTACGGGTCGGCGACCACCGCTGGGACTCGGCCCGCTGCTCCGATCGCCGCCGCCTGGGCGACGATCCAACACCTGGGTCGCGACGGCTACCTCGCAAAGGCCGGCGTCGTCCGGGACGCGACCCGCGTCATCCTCGATGGCATCCGGTCGATCGACGGCCTCGAGATCTCCGTCCAGCCCGACATGTCGGTCTTCGAGTTCTCGGCAATCGCCGGTGAAAACGCGACGGGCGCGATCGGCGACGTGATGGACGACAAGGGATGGCACCTCGACCGACAGCAGGGTGGATTGCACGTGATGGTGTCGCCTGGCCACGCATCGGTGACGAGCCAGTTGCTCGATGATCTCGCCGAAGCGACCGCAACTCATGGCTTGAGCCGCGGTGCGGCCGCCAGCTACGGCGGCATCTCCGACTCACGCGCCGCCGCCGATCGGTAATCTTGGCCCGCATGCCCGTCGAGCCGCCACCTCTCACCGGGATCCGGGTCGTCGAGCTGGGAAATCTGATCGCCGGTCCCTACGCCACGATGCTGCTTGCCGACATGGGCGCCGACGTCGTCAAAGTCGAGCCACCGTCGGGTGATCTCGGCCGGGTCTTCGGCCCTCACGTCGGCGCCGTGAGTTACTACTTCGCCACCGCCAACCGCGGTAAACGCAGTGTGGCCATCGACCCCCGAGCCGACGAAGCCAATCCGTGGGTTCGACAGCTGTGTCTTGAAGCCGACGTGGTCGTGCACAACTTGCGCTTCGGTGCGATGGAACGGATGGGACTTGGCTACGACAACCTCGCGGCCGATAACCCCGGCCTCGTCTACGCCGAGATATCGGCGTTTGGTTCGACCGGACCCGACGCCGAGCGGGCCGGAATCGACATCCTGTTCCAGGGCGAGTCGGGGATGATGAGTATTTCGGGGTCGCCGGATGGACCACCAACCAAGACGGCGACAACGGTGGGCGACTATCTCGCCGGTACCAACGCCGCCATGGCCGTCTGTGCCGCGTTGGCCGGCCGGGCCGGCTCCGGACGCGGACGCAAGGTCGAGATTTCACTTCGCGATGGACTGGTCGCCATCCAGTCGACGTGGAACGCCATGTTCTTCGCAACCGGCGAGCAGCCCGAACGCGTCGGCACCGCGTCGTGGTTCACCGCACCCACGCAGACCTTCGCGACCGCCGACGGCTACCTCAACGTCGCCATCGTGAGCGATCGCCACTTCGCCGTCCTGTGTGAGGTTCTCGAGCTCGACATCGCAACCGACGATCGGTTTGCGACCAATGGAGCGAGGGTCGAGAGCATGGCAGTGCTCAGCGACACGATCGGGCGGGAGTTCCGCGGCGATACCACTGCCAACTGGCTCGAGCGACTACTCGACCGGGGCCTCCCGGCCGGCCGAATCCTCGATATCGAAGAGGTCTTTGCCGATCCGCAGGTCGAACACAACCAGATGCGCCTCGACCTGCACCACCCCACCGCCGGACCCATTCCGGTGACCGGGAGTCCGATCCGCGTAAACGGATCCTCCGCGGTCGCCGGTACGGCTCCCCCGCTCCTCGGCGAACACACCCAAGAAGTCCTGGCCGAACTTGGCGCGAGCGCCGATGAGATCGCAGCACTCGTGAACGAAGGACTCGCCCGATGACGCTTACGTCCGACGAGCTCACTCGTCGCCAAGACGAATGCCGTCCTGAAGCGCGATCGAACGACGGGCGGTCTCCACGTCGACCGCATCCATCACCGAAGTCGGCCCCTCGAACAGTTCGAAGTTTCCGCCCCGGTCCTCTCCGGCCACCAATCGTGCCAGCGTGCGAACCCCCGACTCCTGACGCATCGATGCCGCCACATATCGCACCGCCACGCCGATTCGAGGCCCGGTCGACCGATTCGGTCCGGATGCATGGAACATCCGTCCGTGATGAAGTGACATCTCGCCGGGGGCAAGTTCCACGTCGACCGCGAGATTTTCGGCGACCGGTTCGGCCAGCTCCTGGCCCCTCGACAACATGTTGGTCGGGTCGTCGGTATCGCGATGTTCGACGATCGGGCGCCGATGGCTGCCCGGCACGAAGCGCATACATCCGTTCTGGACCGTCGAGGCCGTCAGTGCGACCCAGGCCGTGACCTCGTCGTCGCCGGAGAGATCCCAGTAGGTGAGGTCCTGGTGCCAGCTCACGAACTGTGGAGATTCGGCAGGCTTCGCAAAGAAGCTCGCGCCCAGCACGAGCACATCGGGACCCAGAATCTGGGTCACCGGGTCGACGATCTCGGAGCATCGGCTCAGTTCGTCAACCGTCGGCAACACGATGTTGGCGAACCCACTTGCGACGCGGCGAAGAACGGCGTCATCGCTACATCGGGCCAGTGCGGCGTCCCGCTCCGCCAGGCATCGCTTCGCAGCGCTGTCGTCGATCGCGCGAAGCGGAAAGCAGAAACCATCGCGTTCGTAGGAATCGGCCACGGCGCTGGCATGCACGTGCGTTACCCCTGCTCCGCACCTGGCTCGGCGGCCGCCGGGTGGGGAAAGTCGTCGGGCCATGTGGCCGCCACGGTCTCGTAGTAGCCGAGCACCTTGTCGGGGTCGAGGTGCAACGATCGTTTGATCTTGTCCACCTCTCGCGGTACCTCCACCGGGATCCGAAGCGAGTCCATCAGCCGGTTGAACATCGCGAACAGCCCGCTCATCAGCGTGAGTTCGACGATCTCCGCGTCGTCGAAGTGTTTCGAGACCTCCTCGAACACGTCGTCGCGGCTGCGCGCGGTGTTCAGGGTGACGTGCTCGGCCCACAGGATGGCCGCCTTCTCACGATCGGAGAGCACGTCACTCTCCATGTAGGCGTCGGTACCGATGGCGTCGATCTGCTGCCAGGTGATCCCTGCCGCTTGACCAAGCGACGTGTTGTGGGCCGTTCAATATTCACACCCGTTGAGGTGGCTGGTCTTGATGACCACCATCTCTTTGAGCTTCGTATCGAGCACGCTGCCGGCGCCCTGGCGTTGGAGAACGGCGTTGAACGGAACCAACATCTTGGCGACGTGGGGCGAGTTCGCCATCACCCGATAGGAGTGCGGCACCCGACCGAGCATGGCCTCGACCGCGTCGTACAGGACCGCCACGTCGCCGGTGGCGTCCTCGGGTTCGATCATGTGGACCCGGCAGTCCACGCGTTACTGCTTCACGCTCGCGGCGAGGGCCAATCCGGCCTGCTCGGGCGACAGCGGCAACTCCACGATCTCGTTGAGGTCTGCCGACAGATCGGCCGCCATGTAGACCTCCATCGTCATTCGGGCGAGACGGGCGTCGACCATGGGCTCCCGGTCATACAGCACGGCTTCGAGGAAGGCGATTGTCTCTCGCTCCATCGGCCCTGCGTACATCGATCCCCCCGCCTCACCCGGCATGGTCGAGAGCGGGAACTGGATGCCGTCATCGACCGTGTTCACCACGATGTCGCGGTGACTGTCGTCGGCGAACACCGAACCGTCGGTGCCAATCACCTCTATCCAGGTCGTGGACGCATTCGGGTAGTGGTTCGGAAGTGACATACCGGCGTTCACCGTGACGACCACGCCGTCGTCCATCGTGATCACGGTGAGCTGGGCGTCGGGCAGTCCGAGGGTGTCCTTGCGAATGCCGTACGAGTACTGCGAATAGACCCGCACCGGCCGCCGTGGCTCGAGGCACCACATCGCGAAGTCGATGTCGTGGGTCGCCTCCATGGCCGCGGGTGAAAGTTTGATGCGGTTGCCGATTTTCGCTCCGAGATTTCGACCGATGTGGCGGCTGACCAGGATCGAGGTGGGATCACCGAGCGAGCCGTCGACGATCGATCGTTTGGCCAACGCCTGCTTCGCATTGAACCGCTGTGAATAGGCCACGCTGAACT
>JBPCTR010000067.1:0-7202 GCA_051011575.1 Acidimicrobiales bacterium
GCGAGGAGGGGACTGGGGGGCTTCCCGGTTTCTTTGGACCCCCGGTCGCTCCATCGGCCGCTGGCGGCGATCGTTTTCCGATGCGCGCCCACAGAGACCTGCGGTCGTCGCCGCGACTGGGCCATGATGGCGAGGATGACGGTGACCACGTTCACGAACTCCGACGCCTACGCACTGATAGACATCCCGGAGGCGCCGATCGTGATCGGGCCGGTGCGTCAGGCGAAGAAGGTGCTGCAACGCACGACCCAGGACCTCGCTCGGCATGCCACCTATGCACTCGCCGCCTTCGGCGTATCCGGTGCGGGCGGGGCCGCCGCCCTCAACCTCGATCCGAGTGCCGCCGACGACGATTCGGTGCAGGCGTTCTCCGGAGAATTGTCGCGATGGGCCGACCGTGTTGGGTTCAGCGCCACGGGAGCGCTCGGCATCGACCCAGACGCGCTCCGCGGCCTTCTCCGCACTGGATCAACCGCTGCCCCAGCGCTCGCCGCGACGGCCAGGGGCGCCGCTGGTGAACTCAGCGGAGCCCGGGTGATCGTCACCACCGATGCCATCGACGAGTCACTCTCGAATGAGCTCGAAGAAGCCTCCGCAGGTTCGATCGACTGCACGTCGGACCTCGCCTCCGCGTTTGCGGCCGGAGCCGACGTCGTGTTCGTGCGCGGTTCGACCGGCTGCGTCAGTCACTCGACGGTCGACGGGATTCGTGCCGGCCGCCTCGTTGGGCTGCAACCGCTCACCTTCACGGCCCGCGGGCTGGCGGTCGCTACCAGGGCCGGCGTCGAGGTCGTCCCCGATTTCATCTCGGCCGCCGGGCCGGTTCTCGCAGCCACGGGTGACAAATGGCCGCCCGAACGCCTTCGAACGGTGGCGGCGGAGACCACCGCCGCGGCGGGCGAGCACGCCGACATGTTCGTCGCCGCCGCCGAGGCCGCCGAAGCCAACATGAGAAAATGGTCGGAACGGCTGCCCTTCGGCCGACCGCTGGCTCCCTGAGGAACGACCCATGACCGACACCGCCGCTCCCCCGGCCACCCCCGAGAAGAAGCCCCGTTGGACCTTCCAGTGGAAGGAGTTGTACGACGAAGTGATCACTTCGGGTCTGTGCACCGGCTGCGCCGGCTGCGTGATCGCGTGCCCCCACGACGTCATCGGGTACAAACATGAGCCCGGCGCGTACACGCCGTTTCACCTCGAGGACGAGCTCGGCCCGTCGAACTGCACCCACGGCGAGAAGGGGTGCACGTCCTGCACTCGGGCCTGCCCCCGCTTCCGCAACTGGGAGACCGAGGCCGACATGCACCTCCACGGCCGGTTGCGCGAGGACGACGAGATGAGCGGGATCTACTCCGACATCCTCCTCGTGCGGGCGAGCGATGACTTCGTCTACGAGACCGGACAGGACGGCGGGCTGGTATCGGCGATGCTCATCTGGCTGCTCGAGAACGACGTGATCGACGGCGCGCTCACCAGCGGCGTCGAAAACCTGCCCGACGGCTCGCCCGGCTGGAAGGCCCTTCCCATGGTCGCCACGAATCGCCACGAGGTTCTGCGGGGTGCCGGCAGCCGCTACACCTACTCGGCCAACACGATGGCGTTCAACGAGGCGAAGGAGAAGGGTCTCGATCGTCTCGCCCTCGTCGGCATGAGCTGTCAGACCTCGATCGCGCCGGTGATGTGGCATCGGAAGGTTGGCAAGGTGTCGAAGCCGTTCAAGCTGAACATCGGCCTTCTGTGCTCGAAGAGTTTCGACGACTCGATGTTCGACGAGCTCTTTGGCGTGAAGTACGGCCTGCGCAAGGAAGACATTGCGAAGATGAACATCAAAGGCGTGTTCCAGATCTGGATGAAGAACGGCGACTACCACGAGATCAACCTGCGGGAATGCCACGCGTGGACGCGCACCGGCTGCCACCACTGTCCCGACTTCGCAGCGGAACACGCCGACATCTCCACCGGCGGCATCGGCAACGAGACCGACTGGACGCTCACGATCGTTCGCACCGAACTCGGTCGTGCGGTGATCAAGGCCATGATCGAGGACGGTTCCATCGAGACCCGGCCCGGTGACGACGACCCGGCTGCAATCGCGCTCATGCATCGTCTGGCCACGAACAGCCGCAAGCGCTGGCCCGAGTGGGCGAACGACGAGGCTCGCGTCGGCATCTCGTGACCGAATCGCAGCGTTTCCCTTATCGCTTCGACAACCGATGGAAGCCGTTGTTCGTCGTGCTCGGGGTGGGTGACGACGATGCCGTGGAAGTCACGGCCGATGGCAGGCTCCGGGCATCGTTTGGCCACGTGTCCGTCGAGACGCCGCTGGCGAACGTCGATCACACCCTGATCACCGGACCTCACCGTTGGTACACCGCCGTCGGATTGCGCCTGAGCTTCACCGACGACGGGCTGACCTTCGGCACCAACCACGACCGGGGCCTGTGTATCGCCTTCGTCGAGAGGATTCCGAGGGTGATCGGACTCAAGGATCACTCTGCACTCTGGGTGAGCGTCGCCGACCCCGAAGCTCTGGCGAGCGCGCTGTAACACCTCAACACCCACCCCAGGAGCGAGGGACGCGCGACGGCTCGCGGCCTCCGGCAGTCCGCAGCGCGAGTCGGGGAGCGCAGCCACGGATCGAGCCTGCGGGCGAAGCGGGAAGCAGGTGACCACGAGAGGGAGCTAGCGTCGGCAAATGAAATTCTCGATTTGGCCCGACATGAGCCACGCCCCATCCGAGGTGCTCGACATCGCGAAGTGGGCCGACGCCTCCGGCTGGTTCGGCGTTTGGTACGCCGACCACTACATGCCGAACACCGGCTCCGACGCGCTCGAGCCCGGAGACTGCCACGAGTGCTGGGCGCTGCTGCCGGCGATCGCAGCTGTGACCAACCGAGTGCGCGTTGGTTCGCTGGTGTCGCCCACGTCGGTGCACCATCCCGCAGTGCTCGCGAACCGCGCGGCAACAATCGACCACCTTTCCAACGGTCGCATGGTGCTCGGCCTGGGGGCCGGATGGCAGATCAACGAGCACGTGGCATATGGCATCGACCTCGAGCCGCCAGGTGCCCGTGTCACCCGCTTCGATGAAGCAATCCAGATCATCCGGTCGCTGTTCGCCGAAGACCACACGACGTTCGAAGGCACCGTGTACTCCATGACGAACGCGCCTTCGGACCCGGCACCGATTCAATCGCCGCTACCGATTCTCGTGGGCACCGCCAGCCCTCGCATGATGCGCATCACCGCTCGCCACGCCGACGAGTGGAACGCATGGGGCGCACCCGAGTTGGCCGGCACGAACCGAGCGCGATTCATGGAGACGTGCGAGAAGGTCGGTCGGGCTCCCGATTCGATGCACACTTCGGTCCAGGCCCTTGTGACGCTCACCGACGATGAGGGGACTGTGCGCGAAGCACTGTCCGGTCCGATGGGTACACGCTCGATCGCCGGGTCAGCCGGGCAGATCGTGGACATGCTTGGCGCGTACGCCGGCGCCGGCTTCGACGAGTTCATCGTTCCCGACTGGAACATGGGTGACAGCGCGACCGAGCGCCGCGAGGCGATCGAACGGTTCAACACCGAGGTCGTTGCTCAGTTCTCCTGACGCCCGGGCCGGTCGTACAAGGTGTCATCTAAGGTCGCGCAATGCCCGACGACGTCACAGCTCCATCCTCCGACGAACTCGAGCGTTTCGCTCGGTCCTTCTCCGAGCTGGCCACATTCGCGCACAGGCTCGTGCCGCAGACCTCCGAGATCGCAGAGCTCGCAACCCGCCATCTCGGTACGGATCCGGCGACGATCCCTGCGGTTTCCGTGATGATCCCGCCGGTCGAGCGACCCAACCTCCAGTTGGCACTTGATCGTCTCGTCGCCGACGATCCGGCGAGCACCGTGATCGGCATCTCACCCGAACTTCGACACTTCTCCGAGTTCTCGATTTCGGCGCTTCTCGCCGGACGGTTCCGCGGGCCGGGCGAGCCTGTCCCTCCTGTCTACGACCAACTGCCGGTCGACATCGATGAGACCCTCGGGTGTGTGTCCGCCGGGATCTGGCTGCTCCACCACCAGGGCGAGCCCGTGCTCATCGGTCTCCTCCCGGGCGAGCAACATGCGCCTCCCGAGCAACGACAACCGCGGGTCGAGGTGTTCGCCGCCGATCCCGCTGTAGCGGACGCAGTGGTCGCTCGACTGAACGAGCTTCGACGCGAGCTCAACGTGTACCGCGGGAAGGTCCTCTCGTTCTCACACTCCGAATACGGCGACTTCGGGATTCAGTTCTCCGAGCGATCGACCACGACCTCGTCGGAAGTGATCCTCCCTGCTGGCGATCTCGCCTCGATCGAGAAACACGCGATCGGGATCGGCCAGTTCGCCGAGCAGCTCACCGCGGCCGGTCGCCACCTGAAACGCGGACTCCTCCTCTACGGACCGCCCGGAACCGGCAAAACCCACACCGTCGGATACCTCATGTCGGCCATGCCCGACCGAACCGTCGTGGTGCTCCAGGGACCGAGCGTTGGGGCGCTGGGCTATGGCGCCGCCATCGTCCGAGCGCTGTCGCCATCGATGTTGGTGATCGAGGATGTCGACCTGATCGCCTCCCAGCGCGGCATGTACGGCATGGACACCAACCCGCTCATGTTTCAGCTGCTCAACGAGATGGATGGCCTCACACCGACCGACGACGTGCTCTTCGTGCTGACCACGAACCGAGTCGACATGCTCGAACCTGCGCTCGCGGCCCGGCCCGGACGAATCGACCACGCCGTCGAGATCGCCCTGCCCGACGCTGCCGCACGCACCGCGCTTCTACGCCTCTACCTCGAGGGGACCAGCCACGACCTCGACGAAATCGCCGACCTCGTCGAACGAACCGCTGGGGTCACCGCATCGTTCATCAAGGAGCTCGTCCGCCGAGCCACCTATGAAGCGCTCGTCGACTCGGATGGCACGATAAGCGATCGACATCTCGACGCCGCGGTCACAGAGCTTCTCGAACATGCGGCCCCCATTGCGAGGACGATGCTCGGAGCCCATGCCGGCACGCGACCCGGCGGCGACGCGCTCGATTCGGAGCCCGACTCTCGGGACATCCTCGAATGATCGATCGCGACCGGATCGTCGAACTCGAGCGTGTGATCGCACGGCAGGAACGTCGGTTTGCCGAGGCTCTGTCGCGTCTCGATCCAAGCTGGGGAACCATCACCTTCGACCTGGCCGACGGCGCGGCAGTGCTGGGCGGGCCCGGCCTCTTCGTGAACCGAGTGTTTGCATTGGGTCTGGATGGAGAGGTGACCTCTCACGAGCTGGATTCGTTCGAGACGCGTGCGCGTGAGGTTGGCGTGCCTCCGTCGGTCGAGTGCACCGACGCGACGCGACCACGGGTGCGGTCGATGCTCGACGATCGCGGCTACGAGCTCGACTTCAGCGCATCCGTTCTTGTGCGAGAGCTCGACCCACATCACGACGAGCGAACCGGCGAAAATATTGTCGTTGACCTGATCGCCGCCGAGAAGCTGGAATCGTGGCAGGAAACCGCGGCCGCAGGATTCGAGATCGCCGACCCACTACGGCGGCGCGCGTCGGACGTGTTCGCAAGGGTTGCAATGGAGATCGACGACCCCGGTCCGATGCTCGCCAGATCGGTCGACGACGGCCGCCTCCTCGGCTGCTCGACACTCAAGATCGACGACGGCGTCGCAACCCTCGGTGGGATGGCCACGCTTCCTGACGAACGTCGACAAGGCGTGCAATCAGCGATGATTCGCCACCGCTTGCACCTCGCACACGCCGCCGGATGCAACCTCGCCCTCACGCAGGCCACCACCGATGGGGCCTCGGAGAGAAACGTGCTCCGGCATGGCTTTCGGCGCGCCTATGTCAAGGCGGTCGTCACGCTCCCCGACCGGTAGAGCCTGGTTCGGAGCTACATCTGGATCTTGCCGGGAAGCCGGTTGGGATGGTCCGCCATGTACGTGACACCGGATGCGTTCACGCCGAGGTCGAGCAGCATCTTGGCGAGCAGGATCGACGATGAGTAGCCCTCGAGGACCGGCACCTCCCAGCCGCGTTCGTCGAGTCCGGCCTGGATGAATGGCTTCAGCCAGAAGACTCCTGAACACCCGAGGGTGATCACTTCGGCGCCATCCTCGAGGAGAGCGAGTTCGGCCTGCTCGATAGCGTTGTCGACGGCGATCGATGGTTCTCCGGCGAGGGCCTTCCGCCGCTCCTCCCGTAGCTGTGGCCCGTCGGTCACACCGGGGCGAGGTAGGCGCATCCCGATGTTGCGAATCGACGCACAGCGGTTCTGGAGCTGATGGGTGTAGATGAGATCGCGGTAGTACACGTTGTGCACTCCGGCGATATCGATCACGGAGAATTTGTGGCCGAGCATGGTGGCCAGATACATCTGCGAATGACCGTTGGCGGTGCACACGATGCCGAACGACCGGCACATCTCGCGGGCCTCAGGGAATCCCGGCTCGCCGCCCCCGAGCAGGACAATCCCGTTGTACATCCCGCTCTCGCAGGCCTCGCGAATGTTCTTCAACCGGGCATTGGCCGCGTATGTGAACTCCTCGCGGGTCTCGACCGGCCAGTCGCCATACGTCGGTTCGGCGCCTGGATGAAGATCCCAATCGATGCCCTCGAGGTACGGCATCGTCATCTCGGCGTTCATCAGCCGCTCGGTCTTCGGGAGCGAGCCGTCGAGGTGAAGCGTCTGGTACCCCCACTCGGTGGAAGTCGGCAGCCGGAACGGCGGGATCAGCAGGAACTGGTACTTCGACGAGGTCATCCGCCAATGATGTCACCCCCATCTGCAAGCGCGCGTCCGAACGCGACGCGTCAGACTGTGGCGATGGCAGTTCCGGATGGGTTCCAGTGGTCCCGCAACCAAAACGGCGACATCGTGATCTCGCACCGCGGTCGTGTCGCCACGACGCTACGCGGCAGAAGAGCCGCCGAGTTCTTGTCGGAAGTCGATGACGCCAACGACCAGGAGCTGATGGCCCGGCTCACGGGCAACTACAAGCGCGGGAACGAGCGCCAGGCCCGCAATCACCCGCGCAATCGCTGATCCTTACTACTCGGCGTCGACCTCGACCGGGGCGTCGGTGATGACGGCCTCGGTGGTCAGGAAAAGCGCAGCGATCGATGCCGCATTCTGCAGGGCCGAGCGTGTCACCTTGGCCGCATCG
>JBPCTR010000068.1:0-12392 GCA_051011575.1 Acidimicrobiales bacterium
GAGTCGACGAGTTCATCTATTACGCGTCGCTTGGTCTCGGAATCGAGGAGCAGAAGAAGTCGATGCAGCTTTTCTGTGACGAAGTGATCCCCGCCTTTTCGTGACGCGATCCGCCCGCGGCACCGCATATGGGCTCTCGGGAGATCCCGACGCTCCACCCCTTGTCCTGATCCATGGTCTCGGCCTCGACCGGGAAACGTGGCGCGACCACGTGCGCACGTTCACCGAAGACTTTCGGGTGCTCACGTACGACCTGTTCGGACACGGCGACAGCGACGGACCACCCGAAACTCCGTCTCTCACCACCTACTCCGAACAGCTTGCAGCACTCCTCGATGAACTCGACATCGCGTCGGCGCACGTCGTGGGCTTTTCGCTCGGAGGCATGATCAACCGTCGCTTCGCCGCCGATCACCCTGACCGCGTCGAGTCTCTCGCAATACTCAACTCTCCTCACGAACGATCCCCAGAGGACCAGCAGGCGGTGGAACAGCGAGCGCGCGACTCCGCCAAGGCGGGGCCGAGCGCAAACATCGAGCAGACCCTCAACCGCTGGTTCACGCCGGCGTTCCGAGCGTCGCATCCGCAGCGGGTCGACGAGGTGCGCCGATGTGTC
The DNA here is from genome assembly GCA_051011575.1 of Acidimicrobiales bacterium. GTDB lineage: Bacteria > Actinomycetota > Acidimicrobiia > Acidimicrobiales > SHLQ01 > SHLQ01. The sequence goes on from JBPCTR010000068.1 coordinate 617, forward strand.
ACGTCGAACGACGCCGCGACCTATGCGGACTGTCGCTTCGTGCTCGCCAGCGGAGTGGTCGAGTTGATCCGCCCCGACCCTCCGATCGCACATCGCACGCTTGTCATCACCTGCGAGCATGACTCGGGCAGTACCCCGGACATGAGCCACGCGATCGCGTCAGAGATTCCGGGCGCACAGCTGATCATCATCCCCGAACTCCAGCACCTCGGCTTGATCGAACGACCAGAGTTGTTCACCGAACCGCTCGTCACCTTCATCAGGAGCACACCATGACCCGCACCCTTTCCGGCGGCCAGGCGGCGGTCGAAGCCCTCACAACCGAGAACGTCGGCCACGTGTTCGGGCTGATCGGCTCGGCGACGATGGAGATCTTCGACGCGCTCTACGACGCGGACACGATCGACTTCGTCGGTGTGCGCGACGAACGCACCGGCACCCACATGGCCGACGCGTATGCCCGCGTGACCGGCCGGGCGGGTGTGATCCTCGCCGGCCAGAACGGCCCTGGCAGTACCAATCTGGTGACGGGCATCGCGCAGGCGAAGGCTGCGTATTCCCCCGTGGTCGCCGTGGCCGGAGCGTTGGCATCGGGGCACGTGTACCGCGATGCATTCCAGGAGGTCGACCAGGAGACACTGTTCACCCCGATCACGAAGAAGACGTGGACCGTCACCTCGACCGACCGGGTGCAGGAAATGTTCCGGGAAGCGTTCCGCGTCGCACTCTCTCCACGGCGCGGGCCCGTGCTCGTGAATCTCCCCCGTGACGTCCTCTCTGGAAACGCCGATTTCGCTGAGCCGCAAGCGCCCTCGGGATATCGCGCTGACGACATTCCCGCCGCCTCGGCCGACAGCATCAGTGCCTCAGCCGAGCTGCTTCGGAACGCGTCCAAGCCGGTGATCGTCGCCGGCGGCGGTATCAAGAACACCGCAGGACATGAGGCCGCACTCGACCTCGCCGAGGCGCTCAACTGCCCGATCGTCACCTCACCCGGGCATGGCGATGCGATCCCATTCGGACATCGGCTGAACGCCGGCCAGGTCGGCCCTCGCGGCAACGCAGTGGCCTCGAGGCTCGCGCGCGAAGCCGACGTGATTCTCGCCCTCGGCACCCGCCTCGGGTTCAACAGCACCTTTTACAGCTACGACAACATCAATGCGGACGCGGCCATCATCCACGTCGAGCTGGAGCCCACCGCGATCGGCCGCTTCTTCCCCGTCGAGGTGGGGATCTGGGCCGACGCCCCGACCGCGGCCCGTCAGCTCACCAATGCCCTCGCCAACCTCGAGGCTCGCGCCGCCGTCGACGAATGGACGGCTGCGTTCGAGGCGGAACGACGCGCGTACCTCGTCGAACGCGATGCTTCAGCCGACTCGGCCGCCTTCCCGATCGTGCCCTCGGGCCTCTTCAAGGAGTTGCGTGAGGCAATCCCTCGTGAAGCTGCGATCACGATGGATGCCGGCACGATGTGTCTGCAGGCGACCGACGCCCTCAACTATTGGAGCCCGCGAAGTCTGTTCACGCCGCTCGACTTTGGGCTCGTCGGCTTCTCGTTCGGCGCCGGCATCGGGATCAAGGCCGCCCAACCCGACCGGCCGGTGATCAGCCTCATGGGCGACGGTGGCTTCGGCATGACGCTGAGCGAGCTCAGTACTGCGGTGACCTACGGGCTCAACACGGTGACGGTCGTGATGAACAACCAGTGTTGGGGGGCCGAGAAGGCCTACCAGCGCGATTTCTTCGGCGAGCGGTACATCGGGGCCGACATCAGCTCACCGCCCTTCGACCAGGTGGCCGAGCTGTACGGAGCGGCCGGCTTCAGTGCCGAACGTACCGAAGACGTGGTGCCAGCGATCGAAGCGGCACTCGCCTGCGGCAAGCCGGCCGTGGTGGACGTGGCCGTCGACCCCGACGCCCTCTACAGCTTCCGCCGCGACAGCTTCAAACACCGCTAGTTCCCGCTCGTTCCTCGCTCCCGGGCTCGGATCCGCCCGTGAGGGCGGATCGGGACGGGCTCGACCTCCCTCCGGCTGCGCCCGAGGCGGCGAGCCGCTCTTCGTCCCTCATCGCTGGCGCGCAACTGACGTCTCGCACACGAAGTTTTGGTTCTGATGCAGCCAGACGGTGCACCAGAACCAAAATTTCGGTGTTGGGTACCGCCACGTGCAGCGCTCGCACCGGTCAACGCAGAAGCTGTATACGTACGAGGTGACGCCAGCGCGCCAGGATCGAGGGACGAGCGACGGCTCGCGGCCTCCGGCAGTCCGCAGCGCGAGTCGAGGAGCGAAGCGACGGATCTCGCCTTGCGGCGAGTTACAGCTCGGCGCCGGCTTGGCGGGTGCGCCACATCGTGTTGAGGTGAACACCCCAGCCGTTGAAGGGCTCGGGGAAGTTGCGACTGGGCTGGGTGCCATTCGTGAGCAGCTCGACCCGGGGGTCGACTTCGCCCATCATGGCCTCGGCCAGGACCTTGCCCGAGATGGTTCCCTTCGACATCCCAGTGCCCTGGTATGCAACCGTGGCCCACACGTTGTCGTCGACCCGTCCGCACACTCCCGCACCGTTCCGGCTGAGGCTGAGCGCACCACCCCAGCTGTACTCGAACTCCACGTCCGGAAGCATGGGGTAGCGCGCTGCGAATGACTTCTCGTGGATGGCTCGGGCTCGCTCGCGACCCTTGCGAACGTCGGAACGACGACTCCACGTGTATTGGTTGCGGATGAGGATGCGCCGATCGGGACGACGTCGCACCGTGGTCCCCGCTGGATGGGCCGGGATCACCGCGTAGTTCTCGTGGCCTCCGAGCCGATCGGCTTCCGCGTCGGTGAGCGGGCGGGTCATCGAGCCCCAGGTGATGAGTGGCAACAGCTTCTTCTGGAAGTAGCCGAACCCCTCGACAAAGCCGTTCGTTGCGAGCACGAGGTGCTCCGCCCGGACGGCGCCCTCCGGCGTAGCCAGTACGTGTGGGCGACCTCGGTCGAGTGAGGTGACGGGAGTGTTTTCGTACACGGTTACGTTCTCGGGCATGGTCGTACCCAGGCCACGAACCAACGCCGCTGGGTTCACGATGGCGGTGTACGGCGCGTGAAGTCCCGACCGGTAGTAGTCGGTGCCGAATCGCTCCTTCAGATCGGCGGCATCGTGCATGGTGTAGGCCTCGCCGATGGCATCAAGTGACGTGCGAAAGGCCTCGAGAAGCTTCTCGCCCTGCTCGCTCGCCGCAGCGTGGATCTTGCCCTCGAAGCGCCAGTCGCAGTCGATGGCTTCGCGCTCGACGATCTCGCCCAGCCAGTCGACCGCGTCGCGGTTCATGGCGATCTGGGCCTTCGATCGTTCCGGGTCTTCGGCAAATCCCTTGGCCCGAATGTTGTGCGCGTGGTCGATGATGAACCCCGAGCACCGGCCGGCGGCGTTGTTGCCGAGACGATCGGCCTCGAGCAGCACAATCGACGCGTCGGGACGAAGCTCGGCCAGTCTTCGAGCCGCTGCCAGCCCGCCATATCCGGCACCGACCACCACCACGTCGGCGGTCAGTTCGCCTCGCATCACGGTGGGTTCGGGGGCGGCTGGAAGAATCTCGAGCCACCCGTTCTGGCGGTCGTAGTCGGGAAGCAGCGTGACGTTCAGGACACCCTCAGCTCGGGAAGGCCACCTCGTCGAGGAACCAGTCGACGAGGGCATGGCATTGTTCGATGTTGCGGGCCTCATTGTGGATCAGATCGTCGAGCAAATCGTCACTCGAGAGGCCGAACTCGGCCAAGTATTCCTTCGACACGCCCGCGATCCACCTGGCGACATGATCGTGATCGACCTCGGGATGGAACTGGGTGCCGACCATCGAACCGACCTGAAACATCTGAGGCCCCGCCTCGTTCCATGCCAGAAGCTCAGCGTGCGGCGGAAGCGAGAAGCGATCGTGGTGCCACTGCATCCATGGGCCTTCGCCCACCGGTGAGCCGTCGGTCGGTTCGATCCGGTGGAACCCGATCTCCATGACCGACGATCGTTCGACCGAGCCGCCATGAATCTTCGCCAGCAGCTGGCCGCCGAAGCACACGCCAAGGATCGGCCGAGCGGTCTCCTCGAACGTGTGGATCAGCTCGATCTCGTCGAGCAACCAGCTCTCGTACGCCGACGTATCGGTGAGGCTGCGCTCCGAGCCCATGACGAGCAGCAGGTCGGCCGAGAGGGGCTCACTCGGCCACACCGGCGGGCCCTCCGGAACCGACGGATCGGGCGTCATCACAGCCGTGTCGATCTCGAAACCGCGTGCGCGGAGCCGCACTCCGATCTGACCGGCGGTGTCGAAGGGTTCGTGGGCGATGACGAGCGCCCGTTTGCCAACGTGATCAGCCTCCCGGAGCTCTGCCGTCATCGAGCCGCGACCTGGTCTGCGAGCCGCGCGAACAGATCGACCCCGAACTGAGCGAAGAGATGCACCATGTCGACGAACACCCAGTTCTCGACGTACTGCTCGCCATCGCGTTTCCACCAGTCGAGGCCGTTGAACGCGATCGGTCCGCCGGTCGCGGGCTGGTCGAGGTAGGGCCCCGTGTGTGTAGCCCGCACTCCCGCCCACCCAGGGGCGCCGCTGTAGACGCCCTCGGCAATTAGCGCGTCCAGGTCTTGCACAGCGCGGTCTGGAAATGCCACGAGCCACGGCGCCTGGTGAAAGCTCTCGAACTCGTGGAAACTGAGACACGCGCCAATTCCGCCCGGGCCGTACCAGTGGACATCGGGGTGAAACCAGCGTGCCATCCCCATGCTCTCAAGATCGCTTTCATCGAAACTGTTGAGGCCATCGAAGATGAAGCGCCGAATGTGGTCGAGGCTGTACGCGGTGGTAGCTGCATCGGCCGCGTCGCGGAGTACACCATCACCGGCCGCTGGCGACGGGTAGAGGCTCGGCGCACCCCGGCTCGGCGGCAGCACGGACCACCCGGCCTGTTCCATCAGGTCGACGTAGTCGAGCAGACAGAACACCTCGACGATCTGCCCACCCTCTACCCGTGCGAACTCGCCCCACCGGATCTCCACCTGCTCGCCCGTCGCGGGGATGCCGAGGTAGTCCTCGGCGAACGAGCCGCGCAGCACACCGGTGCCGGTCACCCACTGGCGGCCGTCCTTCGAGATGTTGCCGTCGACACGGCCGTTGGACTCACCCTCGAAGAAGATGAACGTGTCGCGCTCGAGATCCGGAAACGACGAACGCAACGGCGCCCAAAACTCCTCGACGAATGTGGCGTGACCCTCCAGGTCACCAACCGGATGTGGACCGTGCCACACCATTCGAGCCGACGTCGCCGAGTGGGCCGCGTCGCCTGCATGGGCACCAGCTCGGTCGATCGCTGCCCACCAGTCGGCGACGAGCTTCTTGTTTCCATTGCGAGTATTCAATGGATCACTCCGGGGTCACGTAGGCGGCTGTGAGGCCTCCGTCGACCTTCAAATCAGCACCGGTCACATAGCTCGACTCGTCTGATGCGAGGAACAGCGCGGCCTCGGCGATCTCGGAAGACTCGCCGAAGCGTCCCATCGGGACGTGCACCAGTCGTCGCTGCCGCTTCTCTTCGGTGTCGAGGAAACTCATGAGCAGCTCGGTCTTCAACGGCCCCGGCGACACAGAGTTGATACGAATTCCCTCCCGCGCATGGGTGACCGCCAGTTCCCGAGTCATCGAAAGCACCGCTCCCTTTGAGGCCGTGTACGCGATCTGGGGGGTGGCGGCGCCAACGGTTGCGACGAACGACGCCGTATTGATGATCGAGCCACCTCCGCGCCGTCGCAACGCCGGAATGCCGTGCCGACAGCCGAGCAGAACACCCCGTACGTTGATGTTCAGCGTGCGGTCGATCACATCGTCCGCTGTCCCAACGGCGTCATCGTCTCCCGACAGCATGACCCCAGCGTTGTTGAACAGCACGTCGAGCCCACCGAACTCCGTCTCGGCAATCGTGATCATTGCGGCGACATCGTCGTCGCTCGTGACATCGGTCGAGATGGCGACCGCCCGGCCACCCGCGTCGGTCACGATCTGTACGGTCGCCTCGTTCGCATCGGCGGCGACGTCGGCGCATACGACGGCCGCACCCTCCTCCGCGAAACGACGAGCGGTCGCCCGACCCACTCCCCCGCCAGCTCCCGTGATGATCGCAACCTTGTCGGCCAATCGTGGTGTCATGTCCGGCGAGCCTCGACCTGGTCCCGTAGCCGATCCATGAGATCGACGCCCATCTGACGACACAGATCGATCAGATCGATCGGAATCCAGTTCTCGACGAGAAGATCGTCCTTGCGGACCCACCAGTCGAAGTCGCGAATCGTCATGAGGTTGCCCGTGGCGGGGATACCTGCGTACTCACCGCTGTGATACGAAAACGTCGTATCCCAGATTCCGCCGCAGGACACATTCCCCTCTCCCACGAATCCCATGGTTCGGCCGGTGCCATCGCGGCTCATATTGCGTCCGCCGAATCCGTGGAGCCACGGCCGCTGGTGAAAGTCCTGGAATTCCTCGAGCGTGAAACACATCCCGATTCCTGAGTAGCCGTACCACTTCATGTCGCGCGCCCAGTAGAGCCACTGCTCCATTTTCGACATGTCGCCGCCGTCGCGATCGCGCACGTATCGTTCGAGGCCTCGACCCATCGCTTCGACGAGCTGGACCGTCTTGCGCCCCTCGAGTGGATCCTGTTCGGTCAGCTTGATCCCATCGCCGGCCACCGGCCCCGGGATCTTCCCGCCGTCGGCACCCGGAGCTGGCGGGAGCACCTCATACCCGGCCTGCCGCATCACCGACAAGATGTCGAACATCACGTAGCTCTCGGCGATCTTGCCGTCGCGCATGACATAGAACTGCCCGAAGTGGATGTTCGTCTTCCTCCCGGTGGCGGGGATTCCCAGCCAGTCGTTCACGAAGGTGCCGGTGAGGTAGCCGCAGCCCGACACCCACTCCTCGCCGTGATCACTTCCGTAGGACGACTCGCCATCTTCGATCCCACCCAGGAACACATACGGGTCTCGTCGAAGGTCGGGGAACGAATGGAGCAACGGCATCCAGAACTGATCGATCAGTGCGTCGACCCCGACGAGCCGATCGATGGGGGCCGATCCGTTCCAGGAGACGTCGTCGTGGAACTTCGATCGGATGAGATCGGGCACGTCTTCATTCGGAAGGTGGTTCGTCTTCTGCCAGAAGTCCCAGATCGTTGCCTTGTTCTGCTGATTGATGGACGTCGACACTCGTGTCTCCTTTGGGCTGCGTCAGATTGGTTGATCGTCGCCGGATGGGTCGGGCAGGAACACACCGACGAGAAGAAGCGACCAGGCAAGCGCAGACCACACTGCGAATCCAGGTACGAAGCTCCCGAACACATCTCGGGAAGCGCCGGCCACGATCGGAGCGATGAACTGGCCGATCCCGGCGATCGTCATCGATGCCCCCCATACGACCGCCACCTTGTCGGGCGTCATCCAAGGGAGGCTCATGGGCACGGTGTGGAACGTGGGCTGATAGATCCAGGTGCCGACTCCGAGAACGATCACCGCGACCGAAATCGCGGCCGTACCGGTCAGGAGGAACGTGGCGAAACCGCTGAGGCCCACAGCGATTCCAGGGAGAATGAGCATCGGACGCCACTGCGTGAATCGGAAGGAGAGCCCCCCTCCCACAAGCACCGCGACGATGCCGACAGCTGGCAGGAGCCCGGTCAGATACCCCGCTCTCTCCAACGACATGCCGCGGCTCTCGTGGAAGAACGTGGGAAGCCAGCTCGTGAGCACGGCGTACTGCACGAACACGAGGGCGTCGGCGGTGACGAGGGAGAAGATCGTTCGATCGCGAAGCACACCCCAGGCCTCGGCTACACCGAACGCTTCCGGTAGAGCCGATGTCGTCGTCGCCGTGCGAGAGAACAAGAACCAGGCGGCCGCCCCGATCAATGGGAACAAGCCGAACACACCCAGGACATTGCGCCACCCGGTCGAGCTCGCAAGGGGAGCACTTGCCAGGACGCCGATCGCGATCCCCGAACTGAGCGCCGTCAGGAAGAGCGTGTTCATCACGGGTACGGCGCGGCCCGCGAACCACCGCATGATCACCGGGCCCGTCCCTGCGATCAACAACCCCGCGCCAGCCCCCGACAAAAGACGCAGAACTGCGATCATCAGGAACCCGTCGAACAGGAACGCCAAGCTCAACGACCCGACGAGAACAGATCCGACGAACACGGTTCGCCGGAGGCCGTATCTCCCGATCACGAGACTTCCGGGAATGCCGGTCGCTGCCTGCATCAGCAGAGGCCCGGCAACGAGGAGGCTCGCCCACGTTCGAGACACGTCGTAGTCGTCGATCACGAGCGGGAGCAGCGGTGAGATCGAGAACATGTTCAACCCGAGCGCGAACTGCAGGAAGAGGATGAGGGCCCCCATCACCATTCGGTATGGACGTGCCTCGACCGTCGGCAACCCGTCGGCTGGGCGGCGGTCAACGGAGGTCATCGACACGTCGGCGAGTGTCCCTGCCGCCTCACCAGAGGCGGTCGGACGCGATCGCCGCTCCCTCGGCCAACGATCCGAGCTTCGCATACGCGATCTCGGGGTCGATCCCCTCATAGCCGGCGAATGTCGAGAACCCGCAGTCGGTGCCCGCCATGACCCGTTCCTTGCCGACGATCTTGGCGAAGGTCTCGATTCGCTGGGCGACGAGCTCTGGATGCTCGACGAAATGTGTGGTCGAGTCGATCACGCCGGGCACGAGGATCTTGTCGTCGGGGATGTCGCTCGAGGCAAATGTTGCCCATTCATGAGCGTGGCGCGGATTGGCGGCTTCGAACAACAAGGCCTGCGGTTTCGCCTTGAGCGCGATCGGAAGCACCTGCGACATCGGTGCGTCGCAGGTGTGAGGACCCTCGTAGTTCCCCCAACAGATGTGCATTCGCATCATTTCCGCTGGGATGTTGGCCACCGCGTGATTCAATGCTTCGACGTGTTGGGAGGCGAGCGCCTCGTATGCCGAGTCCGGCTCACCTTTGAACATCATGTGTCGACCAAGGCCGAGGTCCGGCGAATCGAGCTGGAGCACGAACCCCGCCTCCACGATCGCCTCGTACTCGTGTCGCATCGCGTCGGCGAGCGCATACAGATACGACTCGTGGTCGGGGTAATGCTGATTTGGTTGAAACAGCGCGATCACGCCCGGAGACGCTGCGTTCATGAAGCCCTGAACAGGTCCGTGCAGGTCGACCGCTGCTCGGAAGTTTGCGAGGTCCTCCTCGCACGGCCGGGTGTCGGTCACCTCGATCGGGCCTACGCACTGAGGCCGACGGTAGGTGGGGGTGCCACCCGATTTCGCCAGACGCGCCAGGAACGTCGGGAACTGCTCGAGATCGGCAGGGGCGCGGCGGGGACTGTCGCCTTCGAACCCGCTGATTCGATCCTTGATGTACGTGGCGTAGCTGAGCTTGCTCATCTCTCCGTCGCTCACCACGTCGACGCCCTCGACGACCTGACGGCGTACGACATCGACGACGGCGGCGGCGACCTCACGACGGTGGCGTTCGAGATCGACGATCTCCTCCGCCTCGATCGCGAAAATTCCCTCGGTGACCGCTTGCGACCGGGGAAGGCTCCCAACGTGGGTCGTGAGGATTCGATCCGAGCTGTGTCGCATCAGCGAATCGCGAGGTGTGTTGCTTTGTCGAAGAAATGCATGTGCTCGGTCGTCACGTTTATCCGAACGTCGTCGCCGACTCGAGCCATCGATTTCGCGCTGAAGCGTGCCGTACACCGGCTCGTTTCCTCGTCGCCCAGTTCGTCGAGGGCGTCGGGGTCCCCACTGTCGACCTGGGTCGCGCTGATCGAGAAGTGCATGAGGGTCTCGGCACCGAGCGCCTCGCGCACCTCCACTCTCGCCGACAGCCTCTGATCTTCGGGATGTTCGGTCGCGACCGCGCCATCCTCGAGGTCTTCGGGTCGGATTCCTACGACGACGGGCTTGTCGAGGTACTCCACGAGCCGAGATCGTCGGTCGACAACCGATGCCGGCAGCACCATGTTCTGATCGCCGAGTCGCAGGCCGAAGCTGTCGCCAGCGCGCGACAACACGCCCTCGTAGAGGTTCATCGACGGTGAGCCGATGAAGGCGGCCACGAACACGTTGTCGGGATCGTCGTAGAGCTCTTCGGGCGCCGCCACCTGCTGCAGGATCCCGTCTTTGATCACGGCGACACGATCGCCCATCGTCATCGCCTCGACCTGGTCGTGGGTGACATAGAACGTGGTCACACCAACGTTCCGCTGGATGCCGGCGATGTCGGCTCTCATCTGGACCCGGAGCTTGGCATCGAGGTTCGAGAGCGGTTCGTCCATCAGGAACAGTGAGGGTTCGCGAACGATCGCCCGCCCCATCGCCACCCGCTGCCGCTGACCGCCCGAGAGCTGTCCGGGCTTGCTGTCGAGCTGATCGGTGAGTTCGAGAATCTCGGCCGCCTCGTCAACCTGCTTCGCTCGCGCCTCCTTGGGCACCTTGCGAAGCCGCAACGGAAACCCGATGTTCTCCCGGACAGTCATCTGCGGATACAGCGCATAGTTCTGGAAGACCATTGCGATGTCACGGTCTCGTGGTGCCACGTCGTTGACCCTCCGCTCACCGACGAAAAGCTCACCCCCACTGATGTCCTCGAGACCAGCGATCATGCGAAGTGCGGTCGACTTGCCGCAACCCGACGGGCCGACGAGCACCAGGAACTCACCGTCGGAGAGCTCGAGGCTGAGATCGGTCACCGCCTGGAACCCGTTCGGGTAGACCTTGGTCAGTGCATCCAGTTTCACATCAGCCATCGAGGCTCTCCCATCCTTCGCCGTCGAACACGTCCACTCCCAGCTGCGCGAGCACATGCGGGAAATCAACCATCACCCAGTTGTCGACGATCTTTCCGTCGACCACCTTCCAGAAGTCCATGTATCGAATCTCGACACGCTCCCCCGTGGGCGCCACGCCCATGAACTCTCCCCTGTGGGTGGCTTCCTGGCGCCCGAAAGCAGCCGCCCACTCGCCCATGTAGAGGCGCGCTTCGTCGATGCACAACTTGTCGCCGAACGCCGCCTGGAACGGCTTCTGCCAGTTGTCCTGGAACGCGCGGAGTCCGGTCTTGGTCCCACATCCCGTATTTCCCATCCAGCGGAAATCGTCGGCGAAGAACTCACCGATATCTTCGATGCGATGATCGTTCAGCCCGTCGACCATTCCCTCGATAACTGCTCGCGTGGCGTCGGTCTGAGAGAGATCGGTATCGCGGGTGAGCTCGGCCTGCTCCGGCCTGTTTCCCTTCATTCTCCGTACTCTCCCGGGCTCGGATCCGTCGCTTCGCTCCTCGACCTCGCGCCGGTTGCGCCGGAGGCGGAGTCACGTCGCTCGTCCCTCGCTCCTGGGGAGCTGGCGACCCACTGGCGCGTATACGCACACAGGGGGAAACCCATGTCGGCACCGATCTTCACGAGAAGCCTTCCGTGCCGTTGAGTTGGCGCATGCGTTGGAGGACGTCGAGACCCTGCTGGTCGAGCCAATGAAGGAGATCGATGAATACCCAGTTCTCGGCGAGCTTCTCGCCGTCGCGGCGGTACACATCGACGACGCGCATGTCCGCGGGGCGGTCGGCGCCGGGCAGACCCAGGAATCCGCCCTTCGCGCTGTTCGTGAGGTTGGGCCATCCGAAGAAGCAGGCGTAGTTGCCCTCGGCGAACCTGGCGACGTGGCCGTTGAACGTCTTCCCCG
>JBPCTR010000069.1:0-14088 GCA_051011575.1 Acidimicrobiales bacterium
GGTGGGTGGGTTGTTTCGGGGGGTTGGATCGGTTTTTGTGGTTGGGCGTTGGGTGGTCCCCCCTGTGTTGGGAGGGGAGGGTGTGGGGCTCTGGCGGGGTCCGCCTCCCCCGCTCGTTTTCGAAGGAGTACGCGATGCAAGGGCTCGAGACGGACACCGAGGTCGTCGGCCAAACGTCGGTCACCAAGATCGACTTCCGCGAAGGATTCCCGTACTGGCTCGTCGTCATGATCGGAATCATCGGATGGATGGCGTTGCAGGTCATCTTCAGCGACAACTATCGCGAGGCCTTCAACGAAATCATCCCTGGACTCCGCACCACGCTGATACTCACCGTTGCTTCGTTCGTCGCGTCGATGTTCCTCGGCTTGTTCATCGGCATCGCGCGCATCAGCAAGCGGCCGTGGATCAACACGCCAGCGACGGTGTACATCGAATTCATACGCGGCGTGCCCATGATCGTGTTCATCTTCGCGATCGCGCTGATGGCGATTCCCGAGTCGGTCAAGGCGCTCAACAGCTTGTTCGGCTGGGAGATCAGAACACGATCGGTCAGCAACCTGTGGCGTGGTGGCATCGCGCTCTGCCTCTTCTACGCGGCGTTCATCGCCGAAGTGTTCCGGGCGGGCATCCAGTCGGTGCCGGCCGGTCAGATCGAGGCGGGCAAAGCGGTGGGCCTCAAGGGACGTCAGGTCATGCGCCACATCACGCTCCCGCAGGCGATCCGCAACACGCTCCCGGCGCTCGGCAACGATCTGATCGCACTGATGAAGGACACGTCGCTGGTGTCGGTGATCGCCGCCGCCGAGCTCACGTACAACGCCCGCATATACCAGGGAAGCTCCTTTCGCGTGCGCGAGACGTTCTTCATCCTGATGGTGATCTACGTGACCCTCACGCTCGTGCTGAGCCTGATGCTGCGTTGGTACGAGGCGAGACTCGCCACCCCCGGCGCCTGACGATCAGAGGGTCTGGGCGAGCGCCACGACGGCATCGGACGCGTCAACCTCGATCGGGCTGCCGTGCCCGAACACGACCGTCTCGAACGAGCGCTCCGCCAAACGTTTCACCGACGCGTTGGCGGTGTCCATGTCGGGGGTGAACGACGGGTTGGGGCCGAGCACCATGCCGCCGCTTTCATTCATCGAGTCGCCGGCAACGAGAAAACCGGCGTCGGGGTCGAGCACGGAGATGTGCCCTGGCGTGTGTCCGGGCGTGGCAATGACCTGAAGTCCGAACACCTCGTCGCCGTCGTTGAGCGGCTCGATGTCGCGGGGTGCGCTGATCCGCGAGACGTCGGCTTCACCTGCCCATGCCGTGGCGGTCGGGGAGAGGTCGAGGATCTCGGGCAGGCCACCGACGTGATCGTTGTGCAGGTGGGTGAGCACGACGTCGTTGACGTCGCCCCACCCGGCGCCGAGCGTGCTGAGCGCCGTCTCGATCTGGGTGGAGCTGCCTGCGAAGCCCGTGTCGACGATCGCGATCTCGCTACCGCGGGCCAGGACGTAGGCGGACACGTTGCCGAGAACGACGCGCTCCCAGCGGAATGCTGCCGCAGGCTGAGCGGCGTCGGTCGTGTCGGCGGACTCAGCTCCCGCCGTGGTCGGCTCGTCTGCCGTCGACGTGGTTGCGGCGGTCGTCGTGGTGCCCGAGTCCTCGGTCGAACCGGCCGCCGACGGGGTGATCTCGCCATCGCTACTGCAGGCGGCGAGGACTCCCGACCCGAGCACCGCGATCGCGAGCGTGTTGCGGCCCATGTCGTTCAGGAACAGCCGCCGGTTGATTCGCCGCAGATCATCCATGTGAAACGCTAACCCGCGCGTTGCTCGGGGAATTCGCGGGCTACTCTCCCCGCCCATGAAGCTGCAGATCGTTGGTGGGGGCAAGATGGGCGAGGCCCTGCTCGGGGGTGTGCTCGCAACGAGCTGGGCCGAAGTGACCGATTTGACCGTTGTTGAGCCATCCACCGAACGGCGAGCCGAACTGTCGGCCCAGAATCCCGAACTCCTGGTCCGCGAGGATCCGGTCGAAGGCGTCGATGCGATCATCGCCGTGAAGCCCCAGCACGTAGAGGGTGTCGTGCGGTCACTCGGCGAGAACGGTGTGGGCCGCATTCTGTCGATCGCGGCGGGTGTCACCCTCGCCGCGATGGAAGCCCAAGCGCCCAACGCCGCCGTCGTTCGGTGCATGCCCAACACGCCGAGCCTTGTCGCCAAGGGAGCGGCAGCAATTGCCGCGGGAACCCGCGCGACCGACGACGACCTCGCCTGGGCCGAGTCGATCCTGACCTCGGTGGGAACCGTGGTGCGGCTCGACGAATCCGACCTTGATGCCGTCACGGGTCTGAGCGGCTCCGGGCCGGCCTATGTCTTCCATTTGGCGGAAGGATTGATCGCGGCCGGCGTCGCCGAAGGGCTCTCGCCGGATGTTGCCGATGCCCTTGCTCGCCAGACCATTCTTGGTGCGGCCACGCTCATGACTGAGTCGGGCGAGGACCCGGGCGTCCTACGGGAGAACGTGACCTCACCGGGGGGTACGACCGCCGCGGGCCTCGCCGTATTTGCCGACGCCGATCTCGTCGGACTCGTCGGCCGGGTGGTGCATGCCGCGGCGGAACGATCCCGCGAACTGGGTTCCTGATCACCGGTTTGCCGCGCTCAATTTGGTCTCCGCATTTGCGTTCTGCTGCTGAGCGAATAAGTTCGCGAACGGCAAGCGGAGAAGGGGCGAACACGTGGGGCAGTTCGACGAGCGTCGACACTTCATGACCGTCGCAGAAGTGGCACAGCTGATGCGAGTATCGACCATGACAGTGTATCGACTGATAAAAGCGGGGGAACTCTCCGCCGTACGGGTGGGCCGGTCATACCGGCTCCGACCCGATGATGTCGACCGGTATCTCGGGGATCGATACACCGAAGCCGGCTGACGTATCGTCCGATCCACTGGGCGCCTTGAAGGACTGAGGCCGGACATTCGTGTCCGGCCTCCCTTCGCGTCCTGGCCGATACCCTCGCGCTGATGGTCCGCTACCCCACGATCTCGTTTCTTTCCGACTTCGGTCTGACCGACGAGTTCGTGGGTGTCGTGCACTCCGTGATCCGTTCGATCGCCCCGGATGTCGCCGTGGTCGACATCACTCATGGGATTCCGCCTCACGATGTGCGTGCCGGGGCACTCGCACTCGCTCGCTCCGCCCAATACCTGTGTCCGGGCGTGGTACTCGGCGTTGTCGATCCCGGGGTCGGAACCGACCGAAAGGCGGTGGCGATCGAGGTTGGGCAGGGAGCTTCGGTTCTCGTGGGGCCCGACAACGGATTGCTGGCCAGCGCCGTGGCCATGGTCGGCGGCGCCGACAGAGCCGTGGAGCTGGCGAACGCCGAGCTCCAGCTTCCACGAATGGGTTCCACCTTCGACGGCCGCGACATTTTCGGACCCGCAGCTGCTCACCTGGCGAACGGCGTGGACCTCGCCGAGTTCGGCGATCCGGTCGACCCGGCGGCGCTCATGCCCGGCCTGCTCCCGATCCTTGGGGTAGAGGGGGATGCTCTCGTCGTCGAGGCGCTCTGGATCGACCAGTTCGGAAATGTGCAGCTCAACATCGGACCTGACGACCTCGCGAACTGGGGCGACCCGATCACGCTGATCGTCGGCGAGCACCGCGAAACGATCTGGCGCCGTCGGGCCTACCGGGAGATCGGAACCGGCGAGGTCGGTGTCGTGATCGATTCGAGTGGGCTCGTCTCATTGGCGGTGAACGGAGCCAGTGCGGCGGCGCAGCTCGGCATCACGAGCGGCCAGGAGATACGAATCGAACGTGCTGATGCGCCGCCCGGCACGACGACGTCGGTCTCGATAGGGCGATCGCAGGAACCGGGAGAGCTCTCGTGAGGCCCGCCGTGACGCTCACCATCATCGCGTTGCTACTCGTGATCGTGGGAGCGGCCCTGATGCAATTCGTCTTTCTCGCCCGCTGATCGCCAGCAGGCCTGATCGACTAAGAGAGGTTGGCCAAAGCCCGGACCACCACATTCGCGCGGGCAGGCTTCACCGGCGGCACGACAGGGGTCTCTGGCGGCAACGGTGTGGGCTGCGCCGGGTTCTCCGAGGTGGGCGTGGTTCCGTCGGGCGGTTCGGTGGTTGTCGGCACAGCGGTAGTCGTGGTTGTTGGCGCGGCCGTCGTCGATGGCGCCGAGGAACCCTGCAGCTTCATGAACCGGTGCGTCGTGTACAGACGGCCCCCGTCCCACACGACGCCAACACCGATGTGGGTGAACTCGGGGTCGACGATGTTGGCGAAATGGCCCGGTGAGGCGATGAAGGCTTCCATCACCGATCGAACATCGGGACCCGTGCCCACGTTCTCGCCGAGCTTTGCCCACGGGTGGGTCACGCCTTCGCTGATCGGGCTGGCGTGACAGATGAAGTTGCCAGCACCGCATGCTCCGCTCTCCATCGAATCGGCCCAGCCTCGGGCGAGAATGGTGAGCTCGACGTCAAGCGTCAAGGCCGGCAGGCCGACACCGGCCCTGGTTGCGTTGACTTCATCGATGAATGACGACTCGTCGGCGGGAGTCGCGGAAGCGGGAACCCGGGGCAGCAGGGTGATCACCATGGCGAACACCACGAAGAGCGCAATAACGGCTCGCCGAGGAGGTGTAGCAACACTGCTAGCCACGGCTGAGTGTTCCCGTCGATTCGCGATGTCGTTGGTGAACGTGTGCAACTCGGTCCCTGTTTCCCTCTCTCGCCTGTTGTTGTCCGCCGCCGTTCGTTCGGCCCCCACTACTTCGGAGGGACGAGATAGGCACCTTGAGTGATCGATCGGACTATTCCTGACACGATCCGTGACGTCGGGTCTTCGTGAATCCGTGCACAAGCGGTACTGTTGTGGCGTGGTAAGTGCGCGCGAGATCCCGGATGCAACCGTCTCGCGATTACCCGTGTACCGGCGCTCCTTGGTGGAGCTGGCCGCCAGTGGTGAAACGACGGTGAGTTCTGCCCGACTCGCCGAACTGTCCGGTGTGAATGCGGCCAAGGTCCGAAAGGACCTCTCCTATCTCGGCACATACGGCATTCGCGGGGTCGGCTACGACGTCGAAAACCTTCTCATCCAGATCGGCGAGTCACTCGGACTCGATGTCGAGGCTCCGGTCGTGATCGTGGGTATGGGCAATCTCGGCCAGGCGCTCGCGCGGTACGGCGGGTTCGAGAGTCGGGGGTTCCCGATCGTTGCGCTCGTCGATGCCGCCGCGACCACTGTGGGCCAGACGGTTCAGGGCATCGAGATTCGACACGTCGACGATCTCCCGGCACTGGTTGCCGAGCTGGGCCTGGCCGTCGGCATCATCGCAACCCCCGCCGAGGCTGCCCAGACCGTCGCCGATTCTCTCGTCGGCGCGGGCGTCAAGGCGATCCTCACGTTCGCACCGACGATCATCGACGTGCCTGTTGACGTTCCTTTGCGCAAGGTCGACCTCGCTACGGAACTGCAGATCCTGAGCTACTACCAGCAGCGCGGTACGGCGGAGAGCGACAGAACCGCCTGACCGATGATTCGCTGGGCGTGGCGGCGTCAGATGATTCGGCCATCGCGAAGGGTGATGACCCGATCGGCGAGATCGAACGCGAGCTGGCGGTGAGACACCGCGATGATCGTGCTGCGCGCTTGGGCCCGCAGGCTGGTCCAGAGTTCGAGTTCGGTGGCGACGTCGAGCGCGCTCGACACATCGTCGATCAGCAGCAGTTCGGGTTCGGTGAGCAGGCTCCGTGCCGTGGCCACACGCTGCGCCTGACCGCCGCTGAGCCGTAAACCTCGCGCTCCGACCCGGGTATCGGCACCGTCAGGCATGTCGGCCAGATCGGCGGTGAGTGTCGTGAGCTCCATTACGCCGTCGATCGCGAGGTGATCGCGGCCGAGGCGAACGTTGGCGGCTATCGGTTCGCTGAACAGGCGGGGGATCTGCGCCAGATAGGCGGCCTGCGGGGGAACCATCCAAGCTGCGACGTCGTCGATCTGCTGGCCATTCCATTCGATGGCGCCGGCGTCGAGACGGTCGAGCCCGGCGAGTGCTCGCAGCAGGGTCGACTTGCCCGAGCCGACCTCGCCGGTGACGACGATGAACGCCAGACGCGGAACAACCAGATCGATGTCGCGGACGCCGCCGTTGGTGTCGGGATGCACTGCGGTGAGACCCCTCACGTCGAGACGATCGAGCGGCACGCGCTCGGGATCGGGATCGCGAACGCGCATCGTGTCGCGCTCCTCGATGGTGACCTCCGTGTCGGCGATGAGGTCGGTGACTCGGGTCGGTGCGACCATCTCACTCATTCGCTCGTAGGCGACGACAGCCTGCTCGCGAGCCGTCACGAGTCGAGCCGCGAACCGAGGGACCCGGCCGAGCTGGACGGCATATGCCACGAACAAGGCGAGATCGCCAACGCTCAGCGTGCCGTCGCGCATCGATGGCACGAGGACGAGCAGCGTGAGGCCGATCGTGACATCGGACGTCGACGACGCCATGCCGTTGATCGCCTGCTGCAGCACGGTGTCGCGCACCGCCGTGCGCCGGCGACGCGCGGTGTGCACCTCGAGCCGGTTGATCGCCGCCTCTTCGCGGCCCGCCAGCCGGAAGGCGAGCATGCCGGCGAACATCTCGCCGAGGAACGAGTTGACCGTGGCCGCGGCCCGACGATCGGCGGCGCGTGCTGCATACAGTCGAGGGGTCAGGTGACGGGTGATGACGGTGACCACCACCAGCGGGATCACCGCCACCAATGCGACTCCGACGTTGATCGTGGCCATGATGATGAGCGCACCGACTCCGTAGAGCATGATCCCGCCACCATCGAGCCACGAGTCGGCCCAGATGACGGTGTCGCGGGTGTCGTCGTGGAAGCGGGTGATCGCTTCGGACGGGCTCATCGGCAACCGCGCCGCGGTGGGGCCGCCGCTCACGGTTTGGGCGTGGAGCATGTTGGTACGCACCATCGTGCTGACACCGACCCACCATCGGATCACGAACCAGATCGAGATCGCGAACAGGACCCACGAGATCGACTCTGCGACGCCGAGCCAGACCAGGAGCCGCGTGACCGACCGTGACTGCTCGAGCTCGTCGAATACCAGCTTGAGCAACCAGCCGGTTAGCAGCGGGCTCAGGTAGTACGCGGTCCAGAACAACCACGCACCCGCCCACACGCGGCCGCGGAACGTGGCGGTGCGCCAGGCGAAGTAGTCGGGGCGGATCTCGGCCCTCACGGCGCCATCCCCGGATCCAGGAGCGCAGCGTCGACCTCGCTCGAGGCGCCGGTTGCGAGAAGACGCGCGTAGCGGCTCGCCGAATTGGCGGAGAGCTCGGCCTGCGTGCCGTACTCCGCGACCTCACCGGCCTCGAGGATCAGGATCTCGTCGAGCCGCTCGACCGTCGACAAGCGGTGCGCGATTACGATTGCCGTTCGGCCCTCGACCAGCCGGTCGACCGCCCGCGTGACCCGTTCCTCGGTCAGAGGATCGACCCGCGACGACGCTTCGTCGAGCAGCACCAGATCCGGCTCGCGCAAGAACAGACGAGTGAGCGCTATCAGCTGCGCCTCTCCAGCCGACAGCCCGCTCCCGGCCGGCCCCAGCACGGTGTCGAGGCCGTTGGGCATACCTTCGACCCAGTCGAGCAGACCGAGCTCGCCGAGGGCTGCTCGAACCCGCTCGTCAGAGATTGACTCGTCGAACAGCACGAGGTTGTCGCGGATCGAAGCCGCGAAGAGATGGACGTCCTGGCTAACCACACCCGTGCGGGCCCGCAGATCACGGAGCGGAACCGATGAAATGTCGACCTCACCCATCGCCACTACGCCGTCGGTCGGCTCGACCAGCCGGAGCAACAGGCGGGCGAGAGTGGTCTTGCCGCTACCGGTGCGGCCGAGCACCCCGAGTGTGGTGCCGGGCGCGAGATCGAGCGACACGTGCCGGAGCACCGGGCTTGCATTCTCCTCGTCGTCATAGGTGAACGACACGTCGTCGAGGGTGAGCGACAACGCCCTCGGCGGAAACGCGCCGGCTCCGTCGTCCGCGATGGCCGAGCGCTCGCCCATCAATTCGATGGTGCGGGCCATGCCGCCGGCGGCTCGCTGGACGCGTTCGGTCTCGTCGGACAGTTGGCCGAGAGGCTCTCGCAGGATCTGGGTGTACTGAAAGACGACATACGCCGTGCCGAGTGAGATCGAGCCGCGTGACAGGAGCGCTGCATCTACGGCAAGGATGGCGATGCCACCGAACACGAAGACCGCGTTCGATGCGACCCAGAGGATCACGCCCTGCTTCTCGCGCTGCAGCATCGCCCGCAGCAGCCGAGCGCTCGAGTGCTGGAAGGTGGCCACAGCGTGGCTTCCGCCGCCGTTGCCGCGGAGGTCGTCGGCGCCGGTGAGACGCTCCTCGACCTCGCCGAGCAGTCGCCCCATCGCGGCCTGTTCACTCGCTGCCTCGTCGACGGCCTGGTTGCGCAGGGCGTACATCGTGCCGACCGCGACCGAGAGGTAGATGGCGAAGCCGATTCCGATGCGCCAGTCCTGGGTCGTGATGACCACGACGATGCCGGCGAGCGTGACACCCGCGGCGATCGCCTTCACCGCGAATTGGGCGATGAACTCGCTCAGCGCGGTGACATCGCCGTCGACTCGACTGACGAGCTCGCCGGGGCTGCTACGGCGATGGAACCCGAGGTCGAGGGCAAGAACGTGGCGGGTGAGGTCCGACCGGAGCTCGTTGGTGACCGTCCATGCGAGGTCGGCTGCCGTCCACGCTACGAGCACGGCCATGAGCTGGCGACAGAGGCCGACCCCGACGTAGAGCAGGGCCACAAAGAGCAGTCGACGGGTCGTGGCGTTGTCGGCGGCGGCGTCGATGAACTGCCCGATCAGGAGCGGACCGAACAACGGGAGCGCGCCGGCGAGAGCGAGCACAGATGCCATGCCGGCCACGCGCCCGCGATGGGGCACGAGGAGTTCAAGAAGTGCTCGCCAAGGAGATCGCCCCACGACCGCCGACGTTATCGCCGCGGTGCGGGAGCTCATGCGAACAGGCGGCGCCGATCGCTCCACCGTCGGTCCGAAGGATCGCCGCGTGATCAACGTCACGCTCCTTCCAATCGCCGAGGCTTGGCGACGCGAAACGAATAGGGTGACAATGTAGGGGTTCGTCCATCGTCGTTTTCGAGATACGAGTGTCCATGTCGGTTGTCGTGATAGGCCTGAATCAGCGTTCGGTGCCTCTCGATGTTTTCGAACGTGTGGCAATCTCCGACGACCAGGTCGGCAAGGTCCTCCACGATCTCACCCAGTCTCCTGACGTGGCCGAAGCCGTGGTGCTCTCGACGTGTAACCGCATCGAGATCTACGCGCGAGCCGAACGTTTTCATCCGGCCTTCGGTGACGTGCGAGACGCCCTCGCCCGGCATTCAGGAGTTCCTCTCGATACCTTCGCCGACCATCTCTACGTCCACCACGACGACGACGCTGCTCGACATCTCTTCGGCGTGACCTGTGGGCTCGACTCGGCTGTGCTCGGCGAAACCGAGATCCTCGGCCAGGTCCGCCGCGCCCACGAGGTCGCCCGCGATGCCGAAGCCGCAGGCGCTGCCCTGAGCGATCTGTTCACTGCGTCGTCTTCGGTGGGGCGCAAGGTTCGGGCCCAGACGGGCATCGCACGCAACATCACCTCGGTCTCTCGCGCTGCGGTAGCGATGGCGACGGCTCAACTCGGCACACTCGACGGACGATCGATCTGCGTCCTTGGAGCAGGCGAGATGAGCGAAGGTATGGCGGTCGCTCTACGCGACGCCGGCGCCCGCGAGCTCATCATTTCCAACCGAACCATCGAGCGTGCCGAGCCACTGGCCGAGCGTGTGGGTGGTGTTGTCGCTCCTCTCGATGAACTGTCGAGCACGGTTGCGCGAGTCGACGTCCTGCTCACCGGAACCGGCGCCAACTCGCTCATGGTCGAGCATCAAACGCTTGTCGAGATCATGAGTGCACGGACCGATCGGCCCCTGCTCATCGTGGACATCGCGGTACCTCGCGACGTCGACCCTGCCGCCGGCGAGATCGACGGCGTGACGTTGCTCGACATGGAGGACCTCTCGGCGTTCGCCGAAGTTGGTCGCGCCGAGCGTCGAGGCGAGATCGCGGCGGTTCGCTCCTTGATCGACGACGAGGTTGATCGTTATCAGGCCACCGCCCTCGGCCGAGCGGTTGAGCCGCTGGTCGCAGGGTTCCGACAAGAGGTCGAGGCCATCCGCCAGGCCGAGCTCGAGCGAGTGGGCGCGCCGCTGTCCGACGACGCACGCGACGCTGTCGACGCCGCTACGCGGGCAGTCCTCAATCGGCTGCTCCATCGGCCAACGAGTGAACTCCGCGACGCTGCTGGCACCGCTCGAGGAGAGCGGCTCGCCGAGTCGTTTCGCGAACTGTTCGGCATCGACCTCGACGACGCCTGACACCACCCCGTGCCCGCGTCCGACCCGATACGCGCGGCCACGCGGGGGAGCGCGCTTGCCCGCTGGCAGACCGACCATGTAGCCGCTCTGGTCGCCGCCGCCTCTTCGCGACATGTAGAGCCCGTGATCGTTTCGACCGTCGGCGATCGCGACAAATCCACCCCGATCCACGAGATCGGGGGCAAGGGTGTGTTTGTGAAGGAGGTGCAGGCAGCGCTGCTCGACGGACGCGCCGATATCGCGGTGCATTCCGCCAAGGACCTTCCGGCGATCACTCCTACCGAGCTCGTGATAGCGGCCGTTCCACCGCGCGCCGACGTTCGCGAC
The DNA here is from genome assembly GCA_051011575.1 of Acidimicrobiales bacterium. Lineage (GTDB taxonomy): Bacteria > Actinomycetota > Acidimicrobiia > Acidimicrobiales > SHLQ01 > SHLQ01. The sequence continues at coordinate 10,818 of JBPCTR010000069.1, forward strand.
GCACTCGTGGGTGCCAGGTTCGACGATCTTGCGCCGGGTTCCCGCGTCGGTACGGGCTCGGTTCGACGTCGGGTGCAGCTGCTCGCCGTTCGTCCCGACCTCGTGGTCGAGGAACTACGAGGAAACATCGATACGCGGCTGAGCCGCCTCGACGATCTCGACGCCATCGTCATGGCGGCGGCCGCGCTCGATCGGCTTGGTCGAGAGCCGGCGGTTGTCGAACGTCTCGACCCGAGGCTCATGATCCCGCAGGTTGGTCAGGGCACGCTGGCGATCGAGTGCCGTGCCGACGACCACTCCACGAGACAGGTACTCGCGGCCATCGACGACCCCTCTTCTCGAAGGTTGCTCGATGCGGAGCGTGCGTTCTTGGCCGAACTCGGTGGCGACTGCGATCTTCCGGCCGGCTGCTCCGGCCGCCTCGCCGACGGAAAGGTGGAACTACGAGCGTTCCTGTCCGACGGCGACCCAGCATCGATCGTGTCGATGGTTGCCATTGACGCCGACGGCATCTCGCTCGGAACCCGCCTCGCCCGCGATCTTCGGAGCGCGCTCGAATCGTGAAGACGCTGGCCGGCACGACCGTCGTTGTCACTCGTTCGATCGCGCAGGCCGGCCCGCTGATCGACGAACTCGAGGCGGCTGGCGCCTCGGTCGTATTCGCACCGCTGATCGAGATTCGACCGATCCCCGAAGCGTCAGCGAGTCTTCGTACAGCCGTGGCCGGACTCGTTGGTGTCGACTGGCTCGCGGTGCTCTCGACGAACGGAGCGCGCGCCGTCCTCGATGCCATCGACGGAGTGCCGAGCTGCAATCTCGCCGTCGTTGGTCCCGCAACGGCCGCCGAGTTCCGGCAAGCAGGCTGGGAGCCCGATCTCGTACCGCAGGCGGCAACTGCAGCAGCCCTGGCCGCCGAATTCCCCGAAGCACCTCTGGGCGGACGAGTGGTGATCGCTCAGGCAGCGCAGGGTCGGCCGACACTCGACGACGCACTGGGCGAGGCAGGGTGGTCGGTAAGCACGATCTCCGTATACGACAACCTGCCGGTCGACCTCTCGCCGGATCTCGTCGTTCGCGCCGCTACCGGAGACCTGGTCATCTTCGGGTCACCCTCGGCCGTCGACCGCCATGTCGCGTCGATGGGCTCGAACCCGAGAACGGCCGTGTGCATCGGGCCGGTCACAGCAAATGCCGCCTCCGCAGCGGGCTTCGTTGTTCACGTGGCGCACCGACCCACCACGTCGGCTCTCGTCTCCGCTGCTCTCGCCGCGTCTCGTCAGCCCGGGAATCGCTCCGAGTCGTAGAGCCGGCCGAGCGTCGACGCCGTGTCGGCCATGTGCTCTTCGGAGTCGTATTGGGTGCGAGGCCAGAAGAACCCGCGCAGCCCGTCTCCCTTCGTGCGTGGTACGACGTGCACGTGGAGGTGCGGCACCGACTGGCTGACCGTGTTGTTCATCGCCACGAACGACCCCTCCGCCCCGAACGCTTCCATCGCGGCCGACATGGCGCGAACTCGCGCGAACAGCGGATCGATCGACTCGGGCGGCAGATCAGCCAACGTGTTGTGGTGGTCGAGTGGTACGACGAGGGTATGGCCGGCGAAGAGGGGCCGGATGTCGAGAAACGCTACGGCCACGTCGTCTCGGAATACGGTCTGAGCGGCCTCATCTCCGCTGATGATTCGACAAAAAAGACAGGTCGTCATACATGGATCGTATGGCCCGGAAATATCGGACCTGGAGCTAAAGGAAAGACCTCTGCGATCCGTTCAAAACGTTGTGATCGAACTCCCGCTACCGACGCTGCCACCTTTGCCGCCGCCAATCGGTTCGCGCGTCGCGATCACCATCCAGGATCAACCGCCTCCTCCGACCGGCGACAGCACGCCGCTTCCGCAGGCGCCGATGGTCGACCGGGTGCTGACCGATCGATACAAACCACCGGAATGGCTTTCGGCTGAACGCAAGCTCGAAGATGATGGAAAACTCACCGCCAAAGGAATCGTGCTCGGCATCGGGGCGATCGTGGCGCTGTTCGTGGCGACCGTGATCATCTTGATGATCATGATGGGCGGTGGCGACGAGGGGCTCGACGCGGATACGGGTCAGGATCCGGTGAGCTTCTCGATGACGGGCGCGAACGCGTCCATCTGATCGGCATCGATCGCGACATAGCTGATTCCCCAGCGGTCACGCCAACGCTGCACGGACTCGACACACTGGTCGACCGTTCCCACCAACGCATGCGGTGACTCGAGGGCGTCCTGAGGATCGATGCCGAGAAGGGGCGCGAGCTCACTCGCAGTCTTCTCGCGATCGTCGGTGATCATCGCGAGGTGCACACGGGTCTGGAGTTCGATGCCGTCGAATCGGCTTCCGGCAGCGTCGCGGACCCATTCGAGCTTTCGGTCAGTCCGTTCCGGGGTGCAGTCGGCGCCGGCCCGTTCGTCGATCACGCCGGCGGTGAGGCTCGCATTGATACCGACGATGTCGGCCTTCTCCGCCGCGAGGGAGAGCATCTTCGGCTTGCCACCGGCGAGCATGAGGGGGATTCCACCCAGCTGCACCGGGTGGGGCTCGGCGTGCGCTCCGTGCACGCGGTAGTGCTCACCATCGATGTCGACCTGATCACCTGCGAGAAGCCTGGTGATGATGTCGACCGACTCGCGCAGGCGGGAGATTCGGGCACCCGGACCATCGTGTTGAATTCCGGAGAACTCGTAGTCGGTGGTCATCCAGCCGGCGCCGATGCCGAACTCGAGCCGGCCGTTCGACAAGACATCGAGGGTGGCCAGTTCCTTCGCCAGCACCACGGGGTGGCGGTAGTCGTTCGCCAGCACGAGCGGGAGGACCCGAATCGTGCTGGTTGCGGTCGCCACGGCGGTCAGTCCGATGAGTGGTGCCGCCTGGTCGTCGAGGTGATCGGGAATCGTCACCGCGGAGTAGCCGAGCTCCTCGGCCCGAAGGGCGGTATCGACGAGCGAGTCGATCGGAAGTCGGCCGACGCTGGCGCTGAAGCGAAATCGTGCAGGCATCCGACGAGCCTAGGAGAAGGTTTGGCGACTCCTTTTGGTGTTCGGCGACCGATTTCTGGGAACCTTTCACCCATGCTGGGCGTGGAATGCCCGTGGAGGCACGACCGATGGCCGGAGTACTCGCTGTTCAACCGCACGCTGCGGTCGTTCAAGCGCGCTCGGGAGCGCACGTGAGCGTCCCCTTCGAAGACTTCTATCGCTCGTCGCGCGACGAGCTCGTGTGGGCGCTAACGATCA
>JBPCTR010000070.1:0-12276 GCA_051011575.1 Acidimicrobiales bacterium
ATGCGGGCTGCGATCTCGCCGACCGACTCAACCTTGCTCACAGCAACATCGACGAACCCGACAATCGCGGCGGATCTGGTGAACTTCTCGTAGAGCGAGAGGTCGTTGTGGCGATGGCAGTCCTCGACCGACATGGCATCGACCTTGCCGTCCAGCGCCTCCACGAGTACGTGATATGCCATGTGATCGGCTTTGGGATACTCAGGATTGTCAAGCCGGTCCGGATAGCCACAGCACATGTGCATTGCGCGGGTGACGTCGGCGTCTACACCATGGAAGCACCGTTCGAGCGCTTCGACGCCAAACGCGAGAGCTTGATCGGGCTTGCGGGCGAAGACCGGCTCGTCGATTTGAATGTGCTGACACCCGGCTGTTGCCAGGGCACGTACTTCGGCGTTGAGTGCAGCTGCCAGATCGAAGGCCAGCCGTTGATCGTCGTTGTAGTGACAGTCCGCGGTGCTGTCGGCGATCGTCATCGGTCCGGGAAGGGTGATCTTGACCGGTCGGCCACTCGCCGCCTGTGCTTGGCGGTAGTCACGGACCAGAACGCTGTCGCCGGGCTTCACATCGCCCCGAATAGCGGGAAGGTCGCAGTCGTAGGCACCGTCGCGCAGCACTCGACGCTCGAGGTTCTCGAAGTCGAAGCCCGTGAAATGACGGCACTGATAATGCACGTAGTTCTCTCGTCGCTGTTCGCCGTCGGTCGGGATGGTGATGCCGCAATCGACTTGGGCGTTCACGACCTCGGCGGTGGCGCGAGCGAAGGCGGGTTCGTGCTCTGGGGCCTCGGTCCACGTCGCGACGACATCCGAGCCATAGTTCTGGGCACCGAGGTCTATGTGAAACCAGTCCGTTATCGGGACGTAGTCCGGCTTGGGAAATGCGCCGATGCACGTGGTGCGAATAGGCATGCCGGCGAACCTAGTTGGCCTCGGGCCACTACCGCCGCCGTCACGACGATAGAAGGGATGAGGTCGAACCGATCGCGAGCACGGACGAGAAACTCTTGCCGATCGTTCGGACGTCGCATGACCAATTTCCGGTAGTTTCCGCTCATGGTCGATCCGCCGCGGAATGAACATGGAGTGGCAACCACCGACCGACGGATCTTTTCTTGGGATGAGGTGGACTCGGTCAGCTGGGACGAGGATGGCCTCGGTGCCCAGATTCTGAGCGGCGAACAGATGCATCTGATCCGCGCGGTGTATCGACCGGGCGCGATCTACGAGATGCACAGCCATCCGCACGAGCAGTTCAGCCTGCTCCTTTCGGGACGCCTACTCCTCACCGTTGGGGATGAAACCCGCGAGATCGCAGCCGGAGACGGGTGGTACGCCCCGAGTGACGTTCCACATGGTGGAGTGGTGGTGGGCGACGAGGAGGCGGTGTTCATCGACGTCTATTCGCCGGCGACCGCCTGGATTCTTGGAGTCCTCGAGACGGCGAGGCATGTCCCTGCGGCAGGGTCGTCGGCGCCGGACTAATCCCGTAGCGGTACGGGCGCCTCATGAACATCTGCGTACATGGTGGCCGCCTCCTTCTAGACCACGCCAATAGCGTGGTTGGAGTTCACGACAAGAGTGTTGCCCTCGGGATCGGTCGCAATGAACCGATCATGGGGGTTGCCGCGCTGAATGACACCGGGGGCGGCGCCCTCGGTCTCCAACACCGCTCTCGTCTCGTCGATGTCATCGACGATCAAGTCGAGGCTTGCCACTCCGGCTTCGCCAGATTGGATGATGAGGTGCGTGCCACCTCGGAGCTCCACGATCGACATGCGACCCATGTTCACCACGAGGCGCATGCCGATTGTGGTGTAGAAGTCGGTCATCGTGTCGATGTCGGCGGCGGTGATGGCCGTGTGGCCGATTCCGAATCTCGGCCGGCGGTCTTCGCCGGGTTCAGAAACGGAGTCGGGATTGTGTTGTAATACTGACATGCAGGTAAAGTCTCCTAGATATATGTTGTTAAGCATGCCTAACATCACTGTTTCTGTTCTTATTCCCACAGCGCGGGGAGCGACGCCGTGATGCGAGGATTGATAAGAACCGCCGCCCTCATCGGCGCTCTCGCGACGATCGCCCTCGGAGCCTGCTCGAGCGGCGATGACCCTGTCGACGGGGTGGCGACGCCGGAGCAATCCGAGACCGTCGACGACGCGTCTCCCCTCGAGGTCGCGCTCCCAGTCCGCGAGGGTCCACGCCGCGAAACAACCGGCGCCGTTCCCCATGTCCAGCTTGATGCCGAGCCAGACGAAACGGTGGACGCAGAACTTCGGCGGCGAGCATTCCTCCTCCCCGGCGTTCAGAACCTTCCATCAGATCGCTCGTTGCCGGGCGCCCGCGGACTTGCGTTTTCCGATGATCTCGAACTCGCTCGTCCGGAAGTGATCAGTGGCAGCCGTGAATTCGCACACATCCACCCCGACGGCAGTCTCCATGTCTGGCTTCCCGTCGCTCGCGCGCGAGAAGTCGACGAAACGAAGTGGGGCGAGATTCACCCCTGGGCTGATCGCGACGGATTCTGGGACGGCGTGGTGATGATCTATACGCCAGAGACCGTCGACGAACTCGACATCACGATCCGCCTGCTCGTCGACGCGTACAACTTCGTTGTCGGCGCCAGCCTCGAACCGAGCGACATCGGCTGAAGTCGCCGAACCCGGCTCAGGTATCGACAACAACGCCCGCCCGCTACCGAGACCCTTAGTTCTTCTCAGGGTTCTCAGGGCACGCGCCGGGAGATCCCCAATAGAACCCCGGTCTTCGAGCGATCACGATGAAGACATGGACGTCATCGTCGAAGAGATCATCCACGCCTACATCGTTCCCTACGTGAGCCCGAGCCTTCTCGTGGCCGCTGCCGCGAGCATTGTGGTGCTCTTGTCTGGCCTCGCCGCCAGGATCGTCGAGCTCGGCCAATCTGTAACCAGCGCTACCCTTCACCAGCTACGCCCCTAGTTGCCTCCCGCGGTGACGACCGGCGCTAGGGTCGGGCATGCCTCAGCACCCTGGACCGATCTGCGTGATCGGGGCAGGAATCATCGGCTCTTCAGCCGCACTCCACCTGGTCGAGTCCGGCGCAAGTGAGGTCATCGTCATCGACGCCGGTGAGCCGCTGAGCGGCACCACTCCAGCCGGCGCCGGTTTTGTTGCACGCTTCGGCGCCGATCACAACCGACGGCTCGGTGCGTGCACGATCCCGCTACAGGACTACGGCCTTGCGTTCTACCGCAGCCTGCACGAATCCGGTGCGGATCTCGAATACGCGAGCAATGGCAACGTGGTGCTCGCCCTCACGCCGGCCATGCTCGACACGCTCGCCGACGGCATCTTGGGGCATCCAGATGCTGCCCCTGGCACACGCCGGCTCGACGCGGACGGGGTCGCAGAGTTGATGCGAGGAGCAGTCGATCCGTCGACGATCGCTGGTGGCGTGTTCATGCCTGAGGGAATTCAGCTCACCACGGCACTCGCGCAGCAAGAAATCCTCAACCGTCTCGACGACGCCGACGTGCAGTTCCACTGGGCCACTCCAGCGACCGGTGTTTGTGCGATCGATGGCTCGGTCACCGGGGTCGAGACGAACAACGGCACCATCGATGCGTCGACGATCGTGTTCGCCGCAGGGGCATGGAACCAAGCGCTGCTCGAGTTGGTCGATCGCCGTCTCCCGCTCATCCCCATGGTCGCCACCCGATTTGTGTCCGAGCCGGCAGGCTTGTCGCCGCTCATGCCCACCGTTCAGTGCATGGAGCTTCATTTGTGGCTACGTGAACTGCAGAGCGCATTCTCGTGGGGCGGCAGCTTCGCATATCGACTCGTCTCGGCGCTCGAGGACGGCGGACTCGAGTTCGGGTACGGACGTCCCGTGTCGCCGGCGCTAATCGAGGCGCAGCATGCGCATCAGGAGCACGTGGCCGAGGTCTTCCCCGCGCTCTCGGAGCTCTCGACCGCCGAGACCATCCAAGGAGTCCCGGTCTACACCGTCGACGGCGGTCTCTACATCGGCGCGGTTCCCGGCATCGAGGGTCTCTGGGCCCTCGCCGGCGACAGCGAGTCGGGCATCACGCATGGACCTGGAATGGGCAAGCTCATTGCTCAACTCATCATGGGAGAAACGCCCTTTGCCGACCCGGCACCGTTCCGGCTCGACCGTGTGGACCCTGCGGCCTACCCCGACGAATTGTCGATGGTCGCCGCCATGGCCGAAGACCGCATCGCCAGGGCCGCAAAGCTCAGCTGACCCAAGGCATCTCCCGCGACCGAAGCTAGGAACCAGCGAGTCGGTTGACGGTCGCCAGCATGCGTTCGACCTCGGCTCGGCTGTTGTAGTGACTTGCCGATGCCCGAATGCAGTTGTCGATGCCGAGCGGCACGAGGACACCAGCCGAGTAGTAGTCCTGCGTGCGCGCGTGGGTGCGCACACCGTCGGCGTTGAGCGCATCGACGACGGCGAGGCTGTCATGGCCATCGATCATGAACGACACCATTCCCGAGCGGTGTTCGCTCGTCGTCGGACCGACGACATGGACGTTGTCGAGGTTTCCGAGACCTGGCAGGCCACCGGTCCCCCACATCATGGCGTCGACGAGGTCCTGCTCCTGGTCGCGAATGGCGATCGCGGCGCGCTCCAACAGCTCCCGCGGCGTCGACGAGCCGGCATTGCCGGAAGCCTCCGCCCCGAGCCACTCGAGGTAGCGGACGACTTCGGAGAACGCGGCATACGCCGAGGTGTCACGCGTGCCGAGTTCCCACACGTTCACCGCCGCGCCGTCGAGCTGTTCGTGGGGCACGTTCGCTAATCGGTCGGATACCCACGCGACGCCGAAGTTGTGACGGGAGAACAGCTTGTAGCCCGAGACCACATAGCCGTCGACCCCGTACTCGTCGATATCTACCCGGCCGTGGGCGGCGTGTTGGATGCCATCGACGATGATGAAGCACTCCGGAGCGAGGGCGCGGATCTCGGTGGCGATCGCGGCAACGTCGACGTGCATGCCGGTGACAGGACTCGCGTGGATGATCGTGGCGACGGCGAGGTCGGGAGTGATCGCCGGGCGGTACTGGTCCACGCTCACCACGGTCGTCTCCGTGTCGAAGCCGACCTGTGCATAGGTCATGCCGGCGATCGGAGCCCAACGCCGGCACGCGCTGTACGTGGCCGGGTGTTCGAGATGACTACCGATGACCAACGACCCGGAACCGGCAAATATGGCGTTGCGAATGAGGCGACCCAGCAGCTCCGTACCGGTCTCGCCGATGAACACCTCACCGCCGGAGGCGCCGAGCAGCAGTTTCATGTCGGCGCGGCCCTGGGCGATGATGCCCCTTAGGTACGTCGAGGCGACGTTGGTGCGACCCTGGTTGTCGGGAAACGCCATCAGTTCTGCGGTGCGTTCCACCGCCGCCTTCAATGTCAGCGACCCACCGGCGTTTTCGAAGAATGCCCGGGGGCCCTGGATTGGACAGACATCGGCGTGGTGGAAGCGATCGCGGATGGTGGTGAGGAGTTGCTCATCGAAGGTCACGAACGAAGATCATTCCACGTGTCGGACTGGACGCCGCGAGGACCTCGACGCAATGGCAACATTGGCCCATGGCATTTGGTCAACCATCGGGCCCCCCTGCGTCACATCGACAGGTCCAGGATCTTCTCGCTCTTCTCGAGGACGCCGGCCATGCCGACTTCCGAGACGCGCGTGGGCCACTGGGTTTCACCCAACGCCAGGCAGGTGGGAAGTTCACTCGTGACGAGGCACAAGCCTTCATCGATCAACTCGAACAGGCCGCGCATGAAGGGACCACGCCCTCACCGGCGAAGCCGGCCGAGAAGCTCTCGAAGACCGAGCGAGCGATGCGAGACATTCCCACCGAACAGCTCGCCGCTGAGCTTCAGCGTCGTGGTTGGATCGTCGCGGAGCCCTGAGACATCTCGGTTACTTGCGCCGGTCCGCCATCGACGCCCGGCTTCGACTGATTGCACAACGCAGCGTAGATAGGACAGAGTGAGTGCTCGCCGCACAGGAACGGAGAGCGCCGATGGTCTTGTGGCAACAGCTCGACACGACCGGCATGGTCGAGAAGTACGACAAGTGGATCGAACTGATCGATAACACGCATCACGCCGCCAACAATCGGGTGAACCCGACGGTCAGCTTCTCGCCGCTCCGACGCCCGCTGGCCGAGGCGACGGTCGCACTCGTTTCGACCGCCGGGGTGCATCTCGACGATCAGCCGCCTTTCGACGTCGCGACAACCGATGGAGATCCGACCTTTCGGCTGATTCCCGACGACACCAGCTCGGATCGGCTTCGTTTTACGCACACCCACTACGACACGGGACCCGCCGGAGAGGATCCGAATGTGGTGTTCCCCCTCGACCGGCTGCACGAGTTCGTGGTCGAGGGTCGTGTCGGGGCCGCCGCTCCGTTCCATGTCGGGTTGATGGGCTTCAACCCGGATCCCTCCCGGATCGCCGACGACGCGGCTCCCGAGGTTGCGCGCCAGCTCACCGAGGCTGAGGTCGACGTCGTGGTGCTGACGCCCGGTTGACCGATGTGCCACCGGTCGGTCGGACTGGTGCAAGGTGCTATCGAGGCCGCCGGGATCTCGACCGTGAGTCTCACTCTGGTTCCGCACATCACCGCCAACATGAACGTTGCGAGGGCGGCCCACGTACGGTTCCCGTTGGGGAATCCGTTCGGTGAACCCCACGAGCCAGCGCAGCATCGGTTGGTCCTGGAACAGCTGTTCGAGTTGCTGGAGTCTGCCGAGGAACCGACGTTGATCGACTTGCCTTTCAGATGGAGGAGGTGGTCCAAGTGGCTGTGACCATTCACGAACAGATCGCGACTGCGACGGGCACGATGGAGGCTGCGGTCTACGCAGCCCTCGATGCCATTGATTCGTACCGCGACGTGGTTGCGGCCTTGCTCGCAGACCAGAACCAGAGCGAGGATCCGAACGTGATGCTCGTGAAGCGGTTCGAGCAGTTCCTGCAGCGCGCTGATTCGATGACCACCACGATTGAAGACAGCGTGCTCGACGATCTGCTCTTCTGTCTTCATCGAGTGTTCGCGGTCGACCTGGCCGAGCGGGGCGAATTCATCTAGGGAATACCCTCTCGTGAGTGACCGAGCGTGCGCCATTGTCCATCTGGCGGAATCGTGACTTCCGGCTGCTGTTCGCTGGGGCGACGATCAACGACACCGGTGACTGGCTTCTCGAGCTGGCGCTGCCGCTGTACGTCTTCGTCGAGACGGAGTCGGGAATTGCGACAGCTGCCGTCTATGTCGTGCGACTGCTCGTCGGGCTGGCGTGTGGTCCGTTCGGCGGAAGCCTGGCTGACCGGTGGAGATTGCGGGCGACGCTCGTCGGCACCAACGTTCTCCAAGCCGTGGCCCTCGCTCCGCTCCTGTTCGTAACTGGCGATCGCATCTGGCCGGTGTTCATCGTGGTCGTGGTGCAGGGCGTGATCACCAGCGTGAACGATCCCGCCGGTTTCGCGCTCATGCCGCGGCTCGTCGACGACGATCAGCTGGTCTCCGCGAACTCGGCGATGTCGGCTGGTGGCTCGATCGCGCGGTTGATCGGTGCGGCTGCCGGTGGCATTGCCGTCGGCGCAGGCGGAATGACAGCGGTCGTCATTGCCGACGCGGCCACCTTCGTGGCCGGAGCCGTCGCAGCACTCTTGATGAGCGACGCCGCGAACCTCGCCTCGTTGTCTGACGAGACGAACGAGAACGACTCGTCGGTCCGAGCCGGACTGCGCACCCTGCGAGATCATCCTGTGGTTTCGGCTCTGGTCGGTGTCCAGGGTCTGGCGATGTTCGGGTTCGGCGCGTTCCCGGTGCTGTTCATCGTATTCGTGACCGACTATTTGAACGGGAGCGAGGCCGATGTCGGCGTGATCCGAGCGAGCTCGGCGTTTGGCGGGCTGGTCGCAGCCGCTCTCATCGGTGGGGTGGCCGCGAGGTACCCGCCTGCCAAGATGATGGCAGCCGGTTATGGCATTTTCGCCGTCGTCGGGTTCATCTTCGTAAACGCGCCATCGATCACAACTGCGCTGTGGGTGTATCTCGTTCTGTTTGCGTTGACGGGTTTTCCGAACATCGCATCCCAGGTCGGGGCCAGATCGACCGGTCAACTGCTGTGTCCGCCCGAAGTTCTCGGAAGACTCGGTGGTCTCATGTCGGCGGCGATGGCGCTCGGTATGGGGCTCGGCTCGGTGACAGCAGGGCTGCTCCTCGAAGTGCTTACCGCCCGCACGCTCTTTAACGGACAGGTAGCCGTACTCGCGCTGTGTGCTGGGATCAGCTTTGTCCTCATCGTCCGCCCATTGCAGGCTGCCGAAGTCGAACCGGGTTAGCCTCGACCGCCAAGTCCAGCATGCAAATGCTAGGTAGGCTCAGGTCTTCCGCAGTCCAAGGACGTCACGCTGTTGCAGATTCTGAAATACGAAGCAGATCGCATACCCGTGACAGTCTTCTTTTCACTCACGCTGCTCGACTTCGCGCTTTACTTTGCCGTCGATCACGGCTGGCTGATCGTGGCCTACTTCCTGGCGATGATTCCGATCAAGGCGCTCATCAGTGCGTGGAACCATCACCATCAACACGTCCCGATGTTCTACTCGAAGCCTCTCAATCGGCTCCTCGAGATGTCGTTCGCCCTCCATACAGGGGCAACAACCAACGCGTGGACACTTCATCATGTCCACGGGCACCACAAGAACTACTTGGACCAGGAGAAGGACGAGAGCCGTTGGCGACGCGGTTCCGGCGAGACGTTCGGTTTCGTTGCGTACACCTTCATCACGGTGCTCACCGCCTACCCGCGTGCGCATTCCGTTGGCCGCAACCATCCTCGCCTAAGGAGAGCATTTGTCGGTTACGCGATAGTCACGCTGCTGCTCGTCGGCACCCTTGTTGCGTTCAAGCCGGTGAACGGGCTTTTCCTGTTCGCATTTCCTCCACTCATCTCGCTCATCATCACCGTTGCCGCGACGTATCTCCATCACTCGGGCTTGGACACCGACGATCACATGACTGCGTCCCGCAACTACACCGCCACGTTCCGCAATGTCCTAACCGGCAATCTCGGCTACCACACTGCGCACCACTACCGGCAAGGCATGCACTGGTCGAAGCTGCCCGAGCTCCACGCGACGATCGCCGACAGGATTCCCGACGCATACGTCCAGGCCTGAGGCGAAGAGGCGTTCAAGGCCGAGCGCGTGGGGATGCACCCCACATCACCCGCGAACCACCCTTGATCCCCGCACATCATCTGGGCTCGGGGGCATCGGCCACTACATCTGCTCCGGCGCCGACAGGGAAAGAAGATCCAGGGCGTTGGCTACCACCGTTCGGACTGCGAGGGTCAGGCCGAGTCTGCCGCTCGTCAACGAGGCGTCGTCGGACAGCACGCGGTGGTTCCGGCGATCCTGGATGTACGGATTCCACAGGCCGGCCAGCTCGCGTGCGTAGTAAGCCACGTGGTGGGGCGCCCGAGTCTCGGCAGCGCGTGCCACGACGTCCGGGAACTCGGCGATCTTCTTGAGGATGTCGATCTCCTGTGGCAGCACCAGGGCCGACACGTCCACCGTCTCGGCGGTGGGCATCACGACGCCCTTCTCGGTCGCCTGTCGCTCGATGCCGTGGGTGCGGGCATGGGCGTACTGCACGTAGTACGCCGCGTTCTTCTTCCAGTCCGTCTCCTGCGCAATGTCGAGATCGAAGTCGAGGTGGCCCTCAGCCTTGCGCTGGATCATGAAGAAGCGGAACACGTCGTTCCCGACGTCGGCGAGGAGCTCGTCGACAGTGACGTAGGCCGCCCGACGGGTCGACTGCTTCACCTGCTCGCCGCCTCGGGTAAGTGTCACGAACTGGTGCATGACGAGCTCGATCTGGTCGCCTGGACAGCCGAGCGCGGAGGCGGCCGCCACCACGAAGGGGAACTGTTCCTTGTGGTCGGCTCCCTGCACGTCGATCACCCGGTCGAAGTCGCGGCGGAATTTCTCCTGGTGGTACGCGATGTCCGGCAGCAGATAAGTGGGCTCCCCGCTGCTTTTCACGAGTACGCGGTCACGGTCGAGACCCATGTTGGTGGCCTGCAGCCAGACGGCGCCGTCCGCCTGATAGACGAGACCCTTCTCGCGTAGCGCGGCGAGGGTCTCATCGATGCGGCCCTGTTCGTAGAGATCCATCTCGTTGAAGTAGACGTCGAACTCGATGCGCATGTCGGCAAGGGTCCGGCGGATGTCCGCGAAGATGACGTCCTGGGCGTACTGGCGGAAGAGCCCGTCCCCCGGTTCTTCCGCCAATCCCTCGCCGTGCTCCGCACGTAGGGCCGCCGCCAGGTCACCGATGTAGCTGCCCTGGTAGCCGTCGCGCGGGAACACGACGGACAGGCCGTCGATCTCGCTCGGGTACTCGGCCTCCTCAGCGTCGAAAGCCTCGGCCGGCGGCGCGGCCGCCCGGCCCAACTGTTCCAGGTACCGTGCCCGCACCGAGTCGCCGAGGACGCGCATCTGGCGCCCGCCGTCGTTGAAGTAGTACTCGCGGGTCACGTCCCAACCCGTCGCCTCGAGCACCCGCGCGAGCGTGTCACCCAGCACCGCCTGCCGGCCGTGGCCGAGGGTGAGTGGGCCGGTCGGGTTGGCCGAGACGAACTCGATCTGCACGCGCTGCCCAGCGCCCTCCATCGAGTGGCCGTAGCCGGGGCCGAGCTCGAGCACCCGGCGCAGCAGGTCGTGCCAGCGCTCGTCCGAGAGGCGAACATTCACGAAGCCCGGCCCCGCCACCTCGGCCGACGTGACCAGGCCTTCGGCGTCGCCGAGCTCCTCGAGCAGCCGCTCGGCAATGACGCGCGGGTTCTGGCGAAGGCGCTTCGACAGCAGCATCGCGGCGTTGCAGGCGAAGTCGCCGTGGTCCGGATCGTTCGGAACCTCGAGTACGAAGTTGGGGGCCGGCTCACCGTCGCCGGCAGCGTCGAGCAGCGCGCGGACCGCGCGCCGGAAGTGCTCGAGGAGCGTTTCCCTCACGCCCATAACGGATCGGCCGCAGCCCACCCCGCGACCTCGTCACGGACGCCGTCCATGAGGTTGTGGGCGATCTCGGGGTCGGTCATGTTCCGATGGGCGAGGTTGATGCCGATGAAGGCAGCGGTGAGGAACTGGCACCGCGGCTTGACGGTGTCGTGCGGGATCTGGCCGGTTGAAGCCGCCCGTTGGAGGGCGGCGCTGAAACCGGTCTGGAGGATCTCGACGTATCGCGTCGTGGCTTCGAACTCGTCGACGGTGCCCATGTCGTTGACGATGAAACAGCCCCGTGGTTGGCCGGCGAGGTAGCTGGTCGCTAGGCGGTTGATGAAGTCGAGAATGTCCTCGACTCCGTGGGTGCCGTCGTGAAGCGCCGAGAAGAGCTGTTCGCTGGCCATGGCAATGTAGGTGTCAGCTGCACTCTGGTAGAGCCCATTCTTGCCGCCAAAGCTTTTGTACAACGTGGATCGGTCGACCCCGGTCGCGGTTTCAAGGTCACCTACGGTCGTTGCTTTGAATCCGGTCTTCCAGAACGCGAAGACCGCGGCGGCAAGCACTGCGTCGCGATCGAACTCTGGGGGTCGGCCGCCGAGGTTCCTGGAACTGGGGCTTGCGTTTTCCAACATACAGTGTATAACCTGTCTTTAGTTCGACAATCTCCAGTGTAGAACATCACTGGCAGGTACACAACAGCTAGGACCCACTATGGAAACCACAATGCAGATCATCGTCGGCATCCTCGCCGTACCGCTCTTCGCCCTGGGCATCCGCTCGATGTTCATGCCCGCCAACATGGGCGAAGCGGTCGGCCTCACCCCTGTCGGCGTCCCCGGACTCAGCGAAATCCGAAGCGTGCTCGGCGGCTTTTTCCTCGCCTGCGTCACCATGATCATCACCGGGCTCGCCACCGACGAAACCGCCTGGTTCCTCGCGGTCGCGATCCTCATGGCCGCCGCCGCAATCGGCCGCATAGTCAGCATCGCCGTCGACGGATTCCACAAGGCTGCACTCCCCCCACTTGTCATCGAACTCGTCATCGGCGGCGTGCTCCTCGCCGCCCACTTCGCCCTCAACTAGAAATACCGAAAACGCATCTGGCGAGGCATGAAACGAGGAATCAGATGGCAGTCGTAGTTGACCTTGAGGCGGTGGTGGTTTCGGTCCCTGCCGAGGGAAATGCCTTTACCGAGACCGACACCGAGGACATGCTGCTCGTGCTCATCACCGACGAGG
>JBPCTR010000071.1:0-6814 GCA_051011575.1 Acidimicrobiales bacterium
GTGGTCGCACGCCACCCACAAGCCATCGACCGCGACCTCATAGCCACCCGGTGACGACGAATTTGCCCGTAGGAACGCGACGAATTCCGATATTGACCCCAGGGGGGTCACGTCGACGACGGGCAGGACGAATTCGGACGGTGCGACACCGTCGCCAAGCTCGACCCGCCCAGGTTTGATCGAGACGCTTGCCATGTTGTCCCCGCGCGCCGAGGTGGAGAGGAGCGCGCCCGTCAGAACGAGATCGACGTCGGCCGCCAGATCGGCGGGCGAATCGCTGGCGTCGTAGTCGAAGGTCCCCATCTCGGACGCGAGCGCGTCGACGACGGCTGCTGCGTCGCACACGCCATCGGTGGAGGCACCTTCCGGGTCGGACATGGAGGTCGGGTCGACGCCTTCGTCCGCCGGGAGGTTCGATGTTGCGGGAGGAGAGTCCGATGCAGTTGTCGACGCGGCGTCATCCCGATCGCGCATCGCCGCGGCGCCGCCGATCAGCAGGGCGACCACCACGCCCGCTCCCGCCAACAGGACCGGCGCCGAAATCGATTCGCGCTCCGACTCCATGGGTCAACGGTAGCCATAAGGCCGCAGACGAATCCCGCGGCCTAACCCCGGCCTGATCGGTCAGGCACTGGCCGCGGGTCCGTCGGTTGCCGGGCCGGCGAATGCTTGAGCCTTCAGCATCCAGTCGCGCGCGGCATCGCCTTCGACGACGAGTGCGGTGTCGTCGACGTGGCGGCGCTGGGTGACCACCAGGCAGAAGTCGGCGGCGGCGCCCACGATCGACTCGGGCGCATCGGGCGAACCCAACTCCCACACCGCTCCCGACGGCGCGGTGAGCGAAACCCGCACATCGGTGCCAGGGACCTGGAGCTCGCGGTTGGCATATGACCACCCTCGCGTGATGAAACCAAGCCGCGCGATGTGCTGGATGCGGTCGCTCTCGTCGCGGACCCGACCCACGGCATCGAGTGCATCCTGCCCGTGTGCCCAACACTCCATGAGCCGCGCCGTGAGGAAGCTCTTCGAGCCCATCGATGGGCCGTACCAGATCACCCGGTCGTCGTCGGCAAGGGTCGTCGATGCGACGGCGAGCCGGGCCCGAGCCTCCCGCCAGGAATCGACCAGATCGACCGGCGAGAGCTCGCGATAGGCCCCCAGAGTGGCGCGGTCGACCTCGAGGTCGCTACCGAAATGCACGAGCAACTCGGCCGCCAGCCCTCGGAATTCCTCGGGATCTGTGATCGCAACCGCGGCGGCGGTGTCGAAGTACGCGAGGTGGGCGATCTGATCGGCCACGCTCCACCGCTCGCTCGCCGAGGGCAGTGCCCACTCGTCGTCGGTCAGCGACGCGAGCGCCTCGTCGAGGGCGTCCTGCTCTGCGATCAGGTCAATGCGTACCTGGGTCACGTCCATGGTCAGCCTCCGTAGTGCTGGTTGACGGGTAGCGAGGCGAGCGTGAGGTCGAGCATCTCGCCCACGAGGCGTTCGGCACTCAGCCCGGTGTCGTCGGAGATCTCGGGCTGCATGAGGTACAGGGAGGCTCCGGTGATCGTGGCCGCAACCACCGACGCGGTGACCGGGTTGAACTCGCCCCGCTCCACGCCGAGGGCGATCATGCGCTCGAGCACGCTCATCACATAGCGGTAGTGGCGATCGACCAGGCGGCGAAGGGGTGCCTCGTCGGCGAGATCGTCGAAGAGCGGGGCGTACATCTGGAAGTCGATTCCGCCCTCGATGTATTGGCGGAGCTGATCGATGAGTGGCGAGTCGGGCTGTACCGCCCCCAGCGCAGTTCGGCCCATGCGGTGCAGGAATCGATCGAGCACGACCAGCACCAGCTGATCCTTCGACGGTGCGAGCTCGTAGAGCGTGCGCCGAGAACACCCTACGGTGCGAGCCAGATCGGCGATCGTGAAGGAGGCGAATCCGCGGTCCCGGAACAGTGCCTCGAGCTGGTCGAGCAGCTCGCGGTGGCGCGGCCCCAGCCGAACCTCGGCCGACCGCGAGAGGAGCGGCCTCGGGGCACCGGAGCGAATGAGATCGTCGATGGTCTCCGCTGTACTCACCACGGTTCGTACTCTATCGTGGCTCGGGTACCAGATCGAGCGATCTGGTACCGCACCGAAACGGTCGACTGTCGAGGGGATGCACGTGGCCACCAACCCGAGCACGATCGGCAGCGTCCTGCGCAGCACGCTCGATACGACGACCCGCGACTACGCGGCCAACGTCGCCGAGATGGAGTCGATGTGGCAGCTCGTGGAGACCGAGCTGGCGTCGGTGCCCACCATCGGCGGCCAGCGCTACGTCGATCGTCACCACAAGCGGGGCAAGCTCCTCGTTCGCGAGCGCATCGAGTTACTGGTCGACCCCGACACACCCTTTCTCGAGCTGAGCTCCCTTGCCGGTTGGGGCACCCAGGACCCCGTGGGCGTGGGCACCGTGAGCGGCATCGGTGTGGTCGAGGGAACCGAAGTCATGATCCTCGGCACCGACATGACCTACCGCGGTGGTTCGGCGAACCCCACGACCTTCGAAAAGAGCAAGCGTGCCTACGAGATCGCACGCCAGAATCGTTTGCCGGTGATCATCCTCCAGGAGTCGGCCGGCGCCGACCTTCCTCGGCAGGCCGACATATTCGTGTACGGCGGATCCCAGTTCAAGAACATCACCCAACTCTCGAAGCTGGGCATTCCGGCAATCACCGTGGCGTTCGGGCCCAACACCGCCGGCGGGGCCTAAGTGCCCGGCATGAGTGACTACACCGTGTTCGTGAAAGAGCGCGGTACCGCGTACCTGGGCGGCCCTCCCCTCGTGAAGATGGCGATCGACGAGATCGTCGATGAAGAGACGCTTGGCGGCGCCGAGATGCACAGCCGCACCAGCGGCCTGTCCGATTATCTCGCAGTCGACGAGATCGACGGACTGCGCCTCGCCCGCAAGATCGTGCGCCACCTGCGGTGGAAGAAGCTCGGCCCCGGCCCCACCGAACCCGCCGACCCGCCGCGGTACGACACGAACGAGCTGATCGGCTGCGCGTCCGCCGACGTGCGCATCCCGTTCGAGATCCGCGAGATCGTCGCCCGCATCACCGACGGCAGCCGGTTCGAGGAGTTCAAGCCCCTCTACGGTGACAAACTCGTGTGTGGCTGGGCCTCGATCCACGGCTTCCCGATCGGCATCCTCGCCAACAACGGAATCCTCTTCTCGGAGGAGGCGAAGAAGGGCACCCAGTTCATTCAACTGTGCAACCGCACCGACACTCCCCTGCTCTTCATCCACAACATCACTGGCTTCATGGTGGGTTCGAAGGCCGAGCAGGGCGGCATCATCGTGAACGGCGCGAAGATGATCAACGCCGTGTCGAACTCGACGGTCCCTCACGTGAACCTGATGGTCGGTGCCAGCTACGGCGCCGGGAACTACGGCATGGCCGGCAAGAGTTATGACCCCCGCTTCGTGTTCACCTGGCCCAACCATCGCATCGCGGTGATGGGCCCCAAGCAGCTCGCCGGCGTGATGGACATCGTGGCGCGAAACGCCGCTGCCGGCCGCGGCATCGAGGTCGACGAGGCGCAGCTGGAAGCGCGGAGCGCTGCCCTCGAAGGTCAGATCGAGATCGAGTCGACATCGCTGTACAGCACCGGCCGCCTCTGGGACGACGGGATCATCCACCCCAACGACAGCCGAACCGTGCTCGGAATAGCGCTCAGTGCAATCCACAGCAACGAGGTTTCGGGCGCGACGGAGTACGGGGTCTGGAGAGGATGAGCATCACGACGCTGCTGATCGCGAATCGAGGAGAGATCACCTGTCGGATCGCACGGACGGCGCATGCGCAGGGAATACACACGATTGGCGTGTACGCAGAGCCCGACTCGAACGCAATGCACGTCGACGCGGTCGATGTGGCGGTGGCTCTCGGTGGCTCGACGCCGGCCGAGTCCTACCTGCGGGGCGATGCGATCATCGCGGCAGCGCTCGAACACGGCGCCGACGCCATCCATCCCGGCTACGGCTTCCTGGCCGAGAACGCCGACTTCGCGCAGGCGGTCATCGAGGCCGGCCTCCTCTGGGTGGGCCCCACCCCCGCCCAGATCCGCCTCCTGGGCGACAAGGTCGAAGCCAAACAGGCGGCCAGCAGCGCCGGCGTGCCCACCACCGCGGTGATCGAAGCGTCGCCCAGCAACATCCCGACCGACGTCCCCCTCCCGGCGCTCGTGAAGGCGGCGGCCGGTGGTGGCGGCCGAGGCATGCGCATCGTCCGATCCGCCGACGAACTCGCCGACGCCGTCACCGCGGCCGCTCGCGAAGCCGAGGCCGCCTTCGGCGACCCTTCGGTGTTCATCGAGCCGTACATCGAGCACGGCCGCCACGTTGAAGTGCAGATCTTCGGCGACGCCCACGGCAATGTGATCCACCTGGGCGAGCGCGAGTGTTCGATTCAGCGTCGGAATCAGAAGATCGTGGAGGAGGCTCCGTCCCCGGGGATCGACGCCGGCACGCGCGCAATGTTGACCGACGGCGCCCTCGCCCTGGCCCGCCACGTGGGGTATCAGAACGCGGGCACGGTCGAGTTCCTCGTCGGCGCCGACGGCACGATCCCGTTCCTCGAGGTGAACACCCGGCTCCAGGTTGAGCATCCGGTCACCGAGGCGGTCACGGGTCTCGACCTTGTCGCGCTCCAACTACGGGTCGCTGCCGGCGAGCCGCTCGGCGTCGACCAGGGCGACGTGACCATCGAAGGCCACGCGATCGAAGTGCGCGTGGTCGCCGAAGACCCGGCTTCGGGCTGGCTCCCGTCGACCGGCCGAATCGTGGGTTTCCACCTGGCGCCCGACCTCAGGGTGGACACCGGCTTCGGAGCCGAGTCGGTCGTATCGGCCGACTACGACTCGATGCTGGCCAAGGTGATCGCCCACGGCCCCACACGCACCGCCGCGGCGGGCACGCTCGCTCGCGCACTGGCTCCGTCGATCATCGCCGGAGTGCGCACGAACCTCGACACACTCACCGCGATCCTTCGGGACTCCGACTTCCTCGCAGGCAACACACCCACGAGTTTCCTCGACGGGCACCCCGGCGTCATCGCTGCCGCACTCCCGGACCACTCGATGCTCGCCCTCGTTCTCGGCGCCACCTTCGCCACCGAGGCCACGAATCGCGGCGCCGACAGCGCGATGGGCTTCGCACCCTCAGGCTGGCGGAACCTCCGGACCACCGGGCAAAGACGCACCTGGGTCGACAGATCGATCGAGCACCCGATCGAGTACGTATGCACCGGCGACCATGCACAGGTGCTCGTGGGTCCCTGGCCCGAACCCGGAGACGACGGCAGCATGCCCCCGGACGAGCGTGCCAGCGCTACGGTTCGCATCCTCCGTCCCCACGATGGCGAGACAATCACGCTCGAGGTCGACGGCGTCCGTCATGTGCTCACGGTGCACCTGACCCGCGATTCGGCGCACGTGAGCGGTGCACTCGGATCGCGATCGTTCAGCCTCGCCCCCCGTTTCGTCGAGCACGAAGCGAGCGAGGGCGGCGGCGGACCCGTGTGTCCCCTTCCCGGCACGGTCATCGCCGTGCACGTTGCCGACGGCGACATCGTCGCCGAGGGCGCGCTCCTGATGGTGGTCGAAGCCATGAAGATGGAACACAAGATCACCGCCCCGAGCGCGTGCACGGTCGCCGAGGTTCTGTACACCGTGGGTGATCGGGTGAACACCGGCGACCTCCTCGTTCGCCTCGACGATGCGAGCGACGAGTGACAGAGCCCATCCGCATAGCGAACTGTTCGGGCTACTTCGGCGATCGAGCCAGCGCAGCTCGCGAGATGGTTGACGGCGGCCCCATCGACGTGCTCACCGGCGATTGGCTCGCCGAGCTCACGATGCTCATCCTCAGCCGCATTCGCGCCAAGCGCCCGGGCGCCGGGTTCGCGGGGACATTCGTGAGGCAGATGGAGGAGGTGATGGGCACCTGCCTCGACTCGGGCATAAAGGTTGTGACGAACGCGGGCGGTCTCGACCCCGACGGCTGTGCCGACGCGGTCGCCGAGGTGGCCGACAAGCTCGGCCTCAACCCCACGATTGCCTGGATCGACGGCGACGACGTGCGCCATCACTTCGATGACGGGTCTCTCCTCACGGCCAACGCGTATCTGGGATGTTGGGGAATCGTCGATGCATTGAGTCGCGGTGCCGACATCGTGATCACCGGTCGGGTGACCGACGCCGCCGTGGCGTGCGGCCCCGCGGCCTGGCATCACAGTTGGGAACGGAACAATTTCGACGCACTGGCCGGCGCGGTGGCGGCGGGACACGTGATCGAGTGCAGCGCCCAGGCCACCGGCGGCAACTACTCCTTCTTCACCGAGATGGACGGCTTCACCGAGGTCGGCGGTCGAGCCCGATTCGGGCTGCCGTGGGCTGAGATCTCGGCCGACGGATCGAGCGTGATCGGCAAGCACGATGACACCGGCGGACAGGTGTCGGTCGGAACTGTGACTTCCCAGCTGCTCTACGAGATCGGCGACCCGGCTTACCTCGGCCCCGATGTGACCGCTCGTTTCGACGCCATTCGACTCGACGAGGTGGGGCCCGACCGGGTTCAGATCTCGGGTGCGATCGGTGAGTCGCCGCCGTCCACGTTGAAGGTGGCTACCAATCGACTCGGCGGATATCGCAATTCGGTGACGCTCGGACTGGTCGGTCTCGACATCGAAGAGAAGGCAGAGCTCTGCGAAGCCGTCTTCTGGGACGCCTATCCATTCGCTGCGCAGGATCTAGACGAGGCGTGGGTGGAGCTCAGC
>JBPCTR010000072.1:0-20552 GCA_051011575.1 Acidimicrobiales bacterium
GTGTGGGCGAATCCGGTGGTGTCGCCCACGACCACGCGGATCCCGGCACCCCGATCGCGACCGCTCGTGAGCTCCTCGACCCGGCCGTCGTCGAGCACGGCCGACGACGACCGCTTGTCCTCGACGAACACCTCGGCGAAATCGCCACCGGTGCGCAGCGCAGCGGCGAGGGTGCGGTTGATCAGCTCTGGTTCGAGCACGGAACCTCCCGGGTCGAGGAATGGGTATGGTACCGCCGATGCCTCTGGAACCTGGGTTGGTCGCCGCCGCCGAGCATGTCGTCGGCCCTGCCGATCTGGCCACTGCGCTGGGCTCGGGAACGGTCGAGGTCTTGTCGACACCGCGCCTTCTCGCTTGGGTCGAAGCGGCGTGCATGCGGGCGCTCGATGGTCACCTCGAATCGGGTGAGACCAGCGTGGGCATGCGAGCCCAGTTCGACCATGTCGCGCCGAGCGTCGTGGGTGCCACCGTCCACGCCACCACCGAGCTCGAGCGCGTCGACGGCCGCCGCCTGACGTTTCTGGTGACGGCCGCCGACGCTCGAGGGGAGATCGCCAACGGGCGCCTCACCCGCGTGATCGTCGACAGCGATCGATTCATCGAGCGGGCCCGAGCCGAACCCGACAGCTAGGCGACCAGGCGCATCTCGTCGAAGGCGGTCGCACTCCAACCGACCGCGTGGCGCCCGATCTTCTGGACCATGCCGTCGGCGACCGACAGGTCGACCACCTCGAGGCCGCCACTGCCAGGAGGAAACCCCTGCCACGACCCGGGCGCACGTTCTTCCATGGGAACCCCGGCGAGCATCTCGCTACTGGACCTCTTCATCTCGTTGCGCAGTCCGATGACCAGCGCGCCGTCGAGCTCGACGGTCTCGGGCGAGCCGTCGGCTCCGATGCGCACGACCGCTGTGCCCGAACCTCGGTCCCAGTCGAACTCGATCTCCTTCACGACTTCGACGCCCCTGGAACTCGACCCGGAGCGCATGACGACCGTGCCCGATGGCCGATCGAACACGGCGTCGATCTCGGCCTCGAAGGAGTGCAGAGGCGACGTCGCCTCGACTGCCGGTTCCGGCAGGACGCCGTCGGCGACGAGCGACGCCGGGTCGAGGGAGTCGACGCCGGAAATCGCCCCCTCCGCCTTCGCGGCGCTGGGCGGCGACGAGCTACAGGCCGCAACGATCGCCAGCCACGCGACGGACAGGGGCAGCACACGGATTCGGGACATCTCGACACACCTCGGGATTGCTCACTGGGAGGCGGTGCTCGACCCGTGGGGACCCGAACCGCGAGGGTGCGTTCACGGTACCGCCGAGCGCCCCGGCGCGTGCGAAGTGCCAGACCAGCGGGAGTACGATCTCCCGCGGTGATGCTCGGGCTGGGGGTGAGATGAACGAGGAGGTGAGGGCAGACCCACGCCCGCGGTGGTGGGTCGAGATCGGCCTGACGATCGCGTTCTATCTGATCTATTCGGCGGTCCGGAACCAGTTCGGCTCGGCGCTCGGCCGCGAGGCCCGAAACGACGCCTTCGCCAACGCGCTCGATGTCATCGGCCTCGAGAAGGCGGTCGGGCTGTACCACGAGGAGTGGATCCAGAGCCTCTTCATCGACTGGACACTCTTCATCCGCTTCTGGAACATCTTCTACGGCACGTTCCACTTTCTGGTGACCATCGGAGCGATGGTCTACCTCTTCCTCTACCACTCGCGTCGCTACCTCGTGATGCGCTCGGTGCTCGCCAGCACGACGGCGCTGGCGCTGATCGGGTTCGCCGCGTACCCGTTGATGCCGCCTCGGCTGTTGTCGAACTGCGCCTCGCAGTACGGCGCGCCCCGACCCGACTGCGCTGGCTCCTACGAGTTCGTCGACACGCTCGTCGACCCCGGCGGCTGGTGGTCGTTCGACTCCGGCACGATGCAGTCGATCTCCAACCAGTACGCCGCCATGCCCAGCCTGCACATCGCCTGGGCTCTGTGGTGCACGGTCGCCCTCTACCCCGTGCTGCGCCGGGGCTGGCCCAGGGTGCTCATCGCCCTCTACCCGGTGGCCACGCTCTTCTCGATCATCGTCACCGCCAACCACTACTGGTTCGACGCAGTCGGCGGCATCGTCGTGCTCGGCGCCGGATTCCTCATCGGGCGCCCGCTCTCGCGGATCCTCCCGGGACTGCCATCGCCCGCCCCACCGACCCCCGAGCCCTCCTCGGAGGCTGTGCACCGATAGTCTCGGGTAACCCCGATCGAGGCCCTCATGCTGCTCGAAACCATCAACGGTCCCGCCGACCTCCAAGGCCGCAGCTACGACGAGCTCGACGACCTGTGCGAACAGATCCGCGAACACGTCGTCGGCGCGGTCGAAGAACACGGTGGCCACCTCGGCTCCAACCTCGGCGCGGTCGAGCTCACGGTGGCGCTCCACCGGGTGTTCCGCTCGCCTCACGACGCCATCTTGTGGGACACCGGCCACCAGGCCTACGTGCACAAGATGCTCACCGGCCGCGTCGGCCAGTTCTCCCGGCTCCGCAAGGCCGACGGGCTCTCGGGCTATCCGTCTCGCGCCGAATCCGAGCACGACTGGATCGAGAACAGTCACGCCTCGACGGTGCTGAGCTACGCCCACGGTCTCGCCACCGCCTACCACACGAAGGACGAACGGCGGCGGGTCGTCGCCGTCATCGGCGACGGCGCCCTCACCGGCGGCATGGCGTTCGAGGGACTCAACAACCTCGGCCACAGCGGGCGCGACGTCGTCATCGTGCTCAACGACAACGGCCGGTCGTACGCGCCCACCGTCTCGCGGCTCTCCGAGAGCCTGATCAAGATCCGCAACAACCCCGTCTACATGCGCCGCCAGGCCCGGGTCGAAGAGATCGCCGAGCGCGTCCCGTGGGTCGGCGAGCAGATCGGCCGGGGCGTGAAGATGTCGAAGGCGGCGATCCGCGAGATGTGGGAGCCGCCCGCGTTCTTCGAGAACCTCGGCATCCGCTATCTCGGCCCGTTCGACGGCCACGACATCGAAGGACTCGAGGACGCCCTCGACAACGCGGCCGAGTTCGACGGACCGGTGCTCGTCCATGTGCTCACCCAGAAGGGCCGCGGCTACGCGCCGGCGGAGAACGACGACATCAAGAACATGCACGACACGTCCGGGATCAAGGCCGGGTCGTACACGCAGGCCTTCACCGAGACGCTCATCAAACTCGCCGAAGAACACGACGACCTCGTCGCGATCACGGCGGCCATGCCCGATTCGACCGGCCTACTCCCCTTCCGTGAACGCTTCCCCGAACGCACCCACGACGTCGGCATCACCGAACAGCACGCGGTCACCGCGGCCGCCGGAATGGCGATGGGTGGCTTGCGTCCGGTCGTGGCGGTCTACAGCACCTTCATGAGTCGGGCGTTCGACCAGGTCAACCTCGACGTCGGCCTGCATCGCCAGCCGGTCATCTTCTGTCTCGATCGGGCTGGCGTCACCGGCGACGACGGTGCATCTCACCATGGTCTCCTCGACATGGTCCTGTTCTCGAAGGTGCCGGGAATGACCGTGTTCGCACCGTCGAGCTATCAGGAACTCCAGGTGCAGCTCGGAGACGCAGTCGAGCTGTGCACTGACGGACCGGCGATGATCCGCTGGTCCAAGCAACCCGCTCCTTCGGTGAGCGAGGCCGAAGTCGGGTCCGGCCTGCGCGGGCGCAA
Organism: Acidimicrobiales bacterium; assembly: GCA_051011575.1. Taxonomy (GTDB): domain Bacteria; phylum Actinomycetota; class Acidimicrobiia; order Acidimicrobiales; family SHLQ01; genus SHLQ01. The sequence continues at coordinate 3,701 of JBPCTR010000072.1, forward strand.
GGTCCGGTCCGGCACCGACGTGTGTCTGATCGGGGTCGGAAACATGCTCAGCGCGGCGATCGAGGCCGCTGATCTGCTCGCCGAACGCGGCGTATCCGCGAGCGTTTGGGACCCTCGCGTCATTCGCCCGATCGATCCAGCGATGGTGACCGACGCCGCCCAGCATCGGCTCGTCGTGAGCATCGAAGATGGCCTTCGAGACGGTGGTGCCGGCGACGGCTTCCGCGATGCCATCGAGGATCATCTCGAGCAAGCTGCCATCGACGATTCGTGTCGCGTGCGGGTCCTGGGGATGCCGACCACATACATTCCGCACGACAAGCCGGCCACGATCCTCGCTCGCCACGGCCTCGATGCTCCGGGTCTCGTCGCCGAGGTACTGGGCGCCCTCGGCTAATCCCCCGTGCCGGAACCCACATCCTCGATCGTCGTCGTCGGCGAACGCTCGGCAGCCATAGCCGCCGAGGTCGCCAGCCTCACCGGCCGGGCGGTCACCGATCTGTCGAAGGACTCGAGCGCCAGTGCCCAGATCATTGAAGTGCGCGAGCGCCGAGCAGCCCTGGCGGCCCTGGCCGGAGCACCCGACACTGTCGTGGCTCTTCAACATCACCACCTGACCGACGAACCGGTCGCGATGTCGATTCGCCTTCTCGGGCGTGTATATCTGCTCGGTGTCCCGCCGGGTGTGGGCGACGACCCCGGGGTCCGGATTCGTATCGACGGCCGCCCCGACCACGCGGTTGCAAACGAGATCGTCGACGACGCCACCGCTCGCGGCGCAGTCGCGGTCGATCCCCGAACCGAAGGTCGCCGCGGAGGTTTCGTGGCGGTCGCGGTGCTCGCAGCCGTGCTCGTCGTTTTCGTTACCGCAGGAATCGTTGCCGTCTTCGCCCTGCGTTCCGCCCCCATCGCGAACCAGGGGCCGGGGCCGCAGGCCGACTTTCCGGCCGCCGCGCCGATCGGCGACGAGTTCGTTCCGGTCATCGCCGGCCCCGACGGCAGCGACGTCGCCGAACTTCTCCGCGACCGTGTACGAGTCGAGGGCCGAGACATCGTTCCGGGATCCGAGACCCTGATCGCGACCGCGACCTCGCGGTATTCCGCAATCCAGATCGTCGAGTGGGATGCGACGGGATCCGACGAAACCGAGACGTGCACCGGTCATCTCAGCGACTCGATGGTCACGACCGCCTGCGGGTTCCTCCCGAACGAACCGAACGTCGCCGTCAACGGCACATTCGAAGACGGAGTCGCCAGTCAGTTCGTCACACTCTCGAACGCTTCCGACGACGCCGCATGGATCGTGGTGACCACGCATCTGCTTCACCGCGTCGTCGCTCCGGTGCAGCGTGGAGTGTCATTCGCGGAGTGGAGCACCGTCGACGGGCGGATGGTCGACCTGAAGATCCTGGACGCCGACCAGACCGAGATCTGGCATCGGGAGTTCGAAGGGGTCTAGCCCCGACCTCAGCTGCGCACGATGTTGTCGACGAGGCGCACCAGCTTCTCGTCGCCCGACACGAGAAGTGTCGTGATCAGGGACTCGCTCCACTTGCCGAGCAACTCGTCCTTGATCTTGTCGACGGGGCCCACGAGCGCCACGTCCTCGATCATCTCGAGTGGGATCGCTGCGATGGCATCCTTCTTGTGGCCGTCGAGGTAAAGGTCCTGAACCTTCTCGCACACCTCCAGCCAGCCCTGTCGAGCGAGAACGTCGAAGTGGAAGTTGGCACCCTTCGCGCCCATGCCACCCACGTACAGCGCGAGCATGGGGCGGATGAAGTCGGCGGCGACCTCGGGATCGTCGTGAGGTACGAGCGGAACCGGGCACGCGACGTCGAAGGTCTCGAAGGTGTGCCGACCGCCGGCATCGAATCCGGCCTCGAGCGCCTCGCTGTAGAACTCGTTGCTCTTCGGGCCGAACCAGAATGGGAGCCAGCCATCGCAGATCTCCGCCGCGAGTGCCACGTTCTTCGGGCCCTCGGCGGCGAGGTAGATGGGGATCTCGCGGCGCAAGGGATGCACGGTGATCTTCAGTGGCTTACCGAGACCTGCTCCGGCACGATTCGGAAGCTGGTAGTGCTTGCCCTCGAGCGTGACGGGTCCCTCCCGGGCGAAGATCTGCCGGCAGATATCGACATACTCGCGGGTCCGCTCGAGAGGACGGGGATAGGGCTGGCCGTACCAGCCCTCGACGACCTGAGGGCCGCTTGCGCCGATCCCCAGCCGAAACCGCCCATCGCTGAGGTGATCCATCGTGACAGCCGCCATCGCCGCGGCAGCGGGTTGGCGAGCCGAGATCTGCATGATGGCCGTGCCGAGGTCGACGTTCTGCGTCTGCGAACCCCACCAGGCCAGGGGCGTTAGCGCGTCCGATCCGTACGCCTCCGCGGTCCAGATCGAATCCCAGCCGAGCTCATCTGCGGCTGCGATCGCCCCGGCCGCGTTCTCCGGCGGCCCTGCACCCCAATATCCGGTCATCAATCCGAGTCGCATCCTGGCCCCTGGTTTCGTGTCGACGCCACGTAGTCTCGTCGATCAGACGGTGGGCATGGCGAGTCGGATGAGTTCGCGACCGTCGCCGAATCCGGAGAGTAGAACCAGGCCGGAATGAACCGCTTCGACACCGGTGATTCGGACCCCGTCGGGAATCGGCCACTTAAACCAGGTCGCGCCGTTGTTCGTCCAAATTGCGTCGGCCGTCTGGTACACACCGCCGCGGCCGTCGTCTGCGATCGCGATGAAGGCCCCGTCCTCGGCTCCGCTGGCGGGAGGACCGGGGAGAAAGCGGGCGCTGTCGACCGGGCGAGCGCCACTTGTCACGAAGATCGCCCCGCCCTCTCCGAGCATCCACGGGCCGATCGGCGTCGACTGGAGTATGAGCTGACCATCGATCTCGGTCGTGGGGAGCAGCCAGCCCGCCGAACTCGACCAGGTCGAGAACGCGCTCTGCCCCCTCACGGTGTATGTCGCCACGACACCGTTGGGGGTGACGGCGGCCGAAGTGATGCGACAGCTCCCGAAGTCGGTGGCACAGGGTCGCGACGGCACGTCCACGGGAGCTCCGCCGTCAGGCCACCACATGAGCGCGCTCTCGCTTCGCTCCGGTTCGTCCGCCCAGCCGAGTGTTCCCACGATCAGGTTGGTCTGTGCGCGGCGGTCGACCAAAGCGATTTCAATGCGCGTCGCTGCGTGCGGTAGCTCGATTTCGATCGGCGTCCACCCGACACCATCCGCCGAGTGGAAAACCGCGTTTTCGAGCAACCCCAGTCGGCCGTGGGTCACGTAGCCGTCATCGACGCGGAGCAGCTCTTGTGGGAAGTATCCGAAAGGAAGGTCGGTGATCGATGATTCGTCGATGGCGAATCCGTCACGCGATCTCTGCAGCTCGATCAGTCCGTTCGAGTTCGCGAGCGCGACGAACGCTCGCCCATCCACCGACACCGAGCGCACGGGCTCCGACCACTCGCCATCGACGACTTCGAGCTGCATCCGATCGGCCTCGATGTCGAAGGGGGAGGGCTCATCGAGCGCCACTCGCGTGAGTGAGCGCGATCGGAACTGATCCTCAGCGGCGATGATTCCGCCCGCATCGGTGACGAGTGCAAGCACTGGACGACGCGGCGAAGGATCGGGCGTGAATCTCACGAATTCCTCGCCGTCTTTGGTGACCCAGAGATCCATCGACCCGGTCGCACGTTCATCGACCACGAGAAAGCCAGGTCCCGAGAGCGCAGGGGAGACTCGGCGGCGCGCGCCCGTTGGCACAGGCGGTCCAGCGAGTTCCAACCGCACCCATGAGTCGGATCGCTGATGGAACAGCCCGGCCTCGTCGAAGAAGAACACGCCGCGATCGTTGCTGGCGATGAAACGAGCCCTGGAGTTCGTGGCCTCGATCCCGGAGACGGTGGTCAGCCCGTGATCCCGGGTCCATTGTGCGACCCTCGTCGTCGAAGAGTCGTCCCCGACCTCGGAGCTGGTGAGGTTGACCTGAACGATCGTGATGAGCAGCCCGCTCGAGGTCGCCGTGTATGAACCGGCGAACTCGTTGGGCGCAAGTTCCAGAGCGAGTTCCGGCTCCCCGTCGTCGACAAGACCGGTGACGAGTCGAGTGCCCATTTGCGGAACGGTGCGTCCGCCCAGCGCGAGTCGGTCGAGCACGACCACCCACCGGCCGTCGCGAATCGATGCCCGCCGCGGGTGCCCCTCGAGTGCCATGGCCGATGTCTCGATCCATTCGGTCCCGTCGGTCGATCGATACAACGAAAGTGTGTTCTCGGGACCGTCGATCGTGGCATGGGCCGCGATCAGCCCGAGCTCATCGACGGCGAGACCGATCATCGGCCCCGCGGCCGGGAGCCCGCTGGCCGGCTCTGAGTGCCACGTGATGCCATCGCTGGTCGAGACGATCGCTTGTTGGAAGGCTTGCCCGTCGTCGGCGACGGGAGTCGCAAGGCCGATCCAGACGCCATCGAGTTCGACGAGCTGATCACCGACGAGAGTGATCGGCGTCCAGACACCATCGCCCTCGAGGCGAGCGTCGCCCGCGTCGACCGATTCGGCGGTCGCGCTCGTGGGCGTTGGCCGAATCGTGGTCTCCGGCGTCGCATCGTCGGATCGCTCGGTGCCTGCTGACAGCCAGAGGCCGAGGACGACCGCGGCGATGAGCGCCACGAGTGCTGCGGGTTGCCAACGGCTGGGGTCGGGGTTCTGCTCGACCTCGATCGCTTCAATGTCGATCTCGGGCATCTCGCCATCGATCTCGACGCGCACACTGGGACGGTCGAGGCTGGTCATGACGCATCTTCCGCTGCCGGCGGCAGAGGCACCGACATCGGGTCCCCCGCCACCGAGAGGACCACCATGTCGTCTCGCACGAGAAGCACGTCGACGATGCCGCCGAGTGACGGATCGACCGACACGAGGCGCCACGGCTCGCCGTCGGGAGCGATCTGTACGCCGGTCAGCGCTCCGTCGAATCGCTGATACCAGAGTGACGTGCCGGCCCGATCGGAGGAGACGACGCCGGCGTTGGACTGATCGGGATGCTCGAGAAGGAGCTCCCAGTCGTCGAACGGGCTCGACGATCGAAAGACGCCGTCGTTCGTTGCGAGGATGACCGACCCGTCGGACCGGGAGTGGAGTTGGTTGCCGATCCAGGCCTGACCGTCGACAGGAAGCTCGGGTGTCTCGAGCCCACCGTTGCCGGACCACACCACGAATGTGGTGGGCAGAAGTGTGGCGAACAGCGTGGTTGGGTCCTCGATCGTCTCGATGGGCTCGAGGAGCTGGGCGACGAAGCCGGTTGGCGTGGCGGCGACCCCCAATGGGAACTGGCCCGGCTCGAGCGGCAACCGTTCCTGCTCTGAACCCGGCACCGACACGATGAGCTCGAGATGCGATCTCAGGATCTCCTCGGCGAAAGAGATGCGAGCATCATCGACATCGACCACATCGTCGATGACCCCTACGCGTTCGCCCGTACAGTCCAACAGGACGTACACCGGGCCGTTCGTCGTGATGTCCTGATCGATCTCGCACACCACATCGGCGACCGTCCGGTCCACGAACTCCGCGAGCAGGTCGCTCACGACCGGCACGGGCTCGGACCAGCGCGTTGACGAGAAGGAAACCAATGCGTCGCCGGCGATGAGCGCGGCCGGCCGGCCCTCGATACCCGTGATCGGTCGGTGGCGACTGGAGAGCACCCACTCGCCGGGATTGCGGAGCACGTAGGTGTCGAGGCGGATCGTCGACGTTTGCTGGTCTATCGAACTCGCCACAACGAAGAGGTCGCCGTCGACCTGGGTGATCGCCTGAAGGGTGCCGGTCGGAAGATCACCCTCGTATTCATCCCAGTTCTCGGCGTCCGGGGAAAAGACGAGTCGAGGTCGATCGAAGCCCCTGAGCCCATACCATCCCGACTCGACCTCGACGATGTTCTGGAACGGTGCGGTCGTTACGATTCGGCCACGGCGGGGGTCGGTCTCGGTGGTCGGCGGCGCGGTGGCGGCCGCGCCCTCAGGACCCGATGTCGTGACTTCAGGTGCGGTGGTGGTCGAGGCCACGATTGGCTGATCGGCTGCGCTACGCCCCGGTTCGGGCCGGAGGGCGAAGATGCCCAATGCCCCCAACGCCAGCACGATGAGGCCGAGCAGAATCATGGATGCGCGGGGAGTCCGGTCGTTCGGGGGCGGCATCGAGGGGTCGACGGTCGGGGACACCGTGTCGGCTTCGAACTCGATCCGCACGGAACGCGACGCATCGGCTGCCGTGTCGCCCATGCGACCACGGTACCCGTCACTCCAATTCGACAGATGTCGGAGTGGCGAGGTCGTCGAAAACGATCGACCGGGGCGACGCGTCATCGGGTGCGTCAGCTGGTAGAGCTATCTGATGCACAAAAACGCCTCCCGACGTCTGAGCGCGCTCGTCGTCGCCCTCGCGATGATCGCGGCCGCCTGCTCCTCGTCGGGCAGTGACATTGCTGCCGCTGCCGACGTCGATGGCGGAGACAACACGTCGACGACCGAGCCCGGCGATCCGGCGGCACTCGCCGACGGGCCGATCGACCCCGCCCTGGTCGAGCAACTCGGCGGTTCGCTCATGGGAACCCCGCTCACCGGTGAGAACACGGCGTGTTTGATCGAACGAGCCGACGACGACCTGACGCTCACGGGTGTGCTGAAGGGAGTTGCGGACCCGGGCTTCCAATTCGGCGACGAGACCTTCACCGCACTCGCCACCGGTCTTCACGCCTGCGTCAACCCCGGTCTGCTCGCGGCGTCGGTGCTCGGTGTCTCGGGGGCCACCACCGAGGAAGGGCGCTCCGAGTTCTCGGTGTGCGTGAACGAGGCGATCACCGATGCGGTCGACGGCGACCTCGCCTACACGGGACTCGCCGCCCTCAACGTGAGCTTTCCGGTCCCCGACGGTGCGGCCGATGCCACGATCGCGGCCGCTAGAGCGTGCGTCGATGCTCGTAATCTCGTCGACCAGTTCGCGTCGTCTACCGAGGCCGGATCCGGTTTCCTGATCGAGGTCGACCGCCAATGTGTGTCGGACGCCGTCGACGACGAGTTCCTCGACGAATTCTGGCCCACGCTTGTGCGGGGCGAAGAGGCCACGACGTCTCTCGAGAGCACGCTCACCGACTGTTCGAGCGAGTTCGACTCGGGCCTCGACCCTGAGCTTCCGGTCGACTTCGAGCCATGGGCCGGCACCCGAGCGCTCGCCGGAGTCGAGGGCACAAGCCGGGTGTTCGTCTACGACACAGCGCCTCCGATGTCGCTCGAGGACGGGGTCGATTACCAGGCAATTCTCGAGACCGTCGAAGGGACGGTCACGATCGATCTCTTCGAGGACGAGGCGCCGATCACGGTCAATAACTTCGTGAGTCTCGCCCGCGACGGCTACTACGACAACACGGTGTTCCATCGGGTCATCGACAATTTCATGGCGCAGGGCGGCGACCCGAGCGCGTCGGGATCGGGCGGGCCCGGATATACGTTCGAAGACGAGGAGAGCGGCCTCACCCCGATCGATCGCCGAGGGCTGCTCGCGATGGCGAACAGCGGACCGGACACGAACGGTGGCCAGTTCTTCATCACCTTCGCGGCCGCCACCCATCTCGATGGGCTGCACACGGTGTTCGGCGAGGTCGTCGAGGGCGATGATGTTCTGGCGAGTATCGACATCCGCGACCCGCAGGCACCAACCACCCGCGGCGAATCTCTGATCAGCGTGATCATCGTCGAGAACTGAGTCTCTGGGCTCGACCCGGTTAGCGGTTGTCGACGACTCGCTGGGCTTTGCCCATCGACCGCGGCACGGCACCCGGCTCCCCGACCGAAATCGTCGCGCTGACGCCGACGTTGCTCTTGATGAGATGGGTGAGCTGGTCGGCGAGCTCGGTGCTCGTCGCCGCAGTGCCGGGCTCGGGCTCGACCAGCACCTCGAGGGCGGTCATGTTGCCGTCGGTCGAGAGCAGGAGTTGGTAGTAGGGCGCGAGGCCATCGACCTTGAAGAGCTCGTGCTCGATCTGGGTTGGAAACACGTTGACGCCACGAATGATCAACATGTCGTCGGTGCGTCCGGTGACCCGTTCCATACGTCGCATCGTGCGGGCGGTTCCCGGCAGCAGTCGGGTGCGATCGCGGGTGCGATAGCGCACAACTGGGAAGGCCTGTTTGGTCAGCGAGGTGAACACGAGTTCACCTTCCTCGCCGTCGGGCAGTACGTCACCCGTCTCGGGGTCGATGATCTCGGGGTAGAAGTGGTCCTCCCAGATCGTGAGGCCGTCCTTGGTCTCGACACACTCCTGCGCGACGCCCGGACCCATCACCTCGCTGAGTCCGTAGATGTCGACAGCGTCGATGCCCGATCGCTCCTCGATCTCGGCTCGCATCGAATCGGTCCAGGGCTCCGCGCCGAAGATTCCGATCTCGAGAGACGTATTGCGCGGGTCCATGCCCTGGCGCTCCATCTCGTCGAGCACGTTGAGAAAGTAGGAGGGCGTGACGAGGATGATGCGCGGCTCGAAGTCGCGGATCAGTTGGACCTGACGCTCGGTCTGGCCACCACCCATCGGAATGACCGTGCAGCCGAGCAACTCGGCTCCGTAGTGCGCACCCAGCCCGCCAGTGAAAAGGCCGTAGCCGTAACCGACATGGCACACGTCGCCCCGTCGGCCTCCGGCCGCGAAGATCGAGCGAGCCACCACCGTTGCCCATGTGTCGACGTCAGCCTGCGTATACCCCACCACTGTCGCCTGGCCGGTGGTGCCACTCGATGCGTGCACCCGCACCGCGTCTTCGCGCGGCACGGCGAACATGCCGAACGGATAGTTGGCCCGTAGGTCGTCCTTCACCAGAAACGGAAAGCGGGCCAGATCGTCGAGGCTCTCAAGATCGGCCGGGCCGACACCAGCCGCATCGAAAGCCTGCCGGTAGTGCGGAACGTTGTCATATGCGTGGCCAAGGCTCCACTGCATTCGTTCGAGCTGAAGCGCGCGCAACTCATCGATCGGTGCGGACTCGATTGGCTCGTACGTGTCGCCCATGGCCTCACATTCTGTCGCACCGATTCGATCGGCGATCAGTCGGCAGGTCACAACAACGGATTTGGACGATCGGCACTGACAGAATGCGGCTATGGCAGAACATGACTCTCTTTCGACGGCATCGGCGCTCACCAACGAATCGATCGAACTGCTTCAGCAGATGATCCGTAACGAGTGCGTGAACGACGGCAGTGAGGACTCCGGACACGAGTCCCGAAACGCCGACGTGCTCCAACATGTTCTCGAGGGGTCGGGGCTCGACGTGGACCGGTGGGAACCCGTGCCCGATCGGGCGTCGATCGTCGCTCGCATCGAGGGCTCGGACCCCAACGCTCCGAGTCTCTGTCTTATGGGCCACACCGACGTGGTGCCCGTGAACCGATCGGGTTGGAGCAACGACCCGTTCGGCGGCGAACTGATCGACGGCGAAATCTGGGGTCGGGGTGCCGTCGACATGTTGAACATCACGTCGTCGATGGCGGTGGCGTTCCGTCACCTCGCCGACACGGGGTTCACCCCCAAGGGCGACCTTCTTTTCTTCGGCGTGGCCGACGAGGAGGCCGGCTCGAACGTGGGCGCCGCGTGGTTCGCCGAGAACGAGCCCGATGCCATTCGCGCCGACTACGTGCTCACGGAGAACGGCGGGCTCCACCTGGGGACTCCCGAGCGTCCGCAGATCGTGATGAACGTGGGCGAGAAAGGCATCGAGTGGCGACGCCTCCGGGTGAAGGGTGTGCCCGGCCATGGCTCGCGACCATTCCGCAGCGACAACGCGCTCGTCCGCGCCGCTGCTGTCGTGCAACGGTTGGCCGACTACCGACCCCCCGCGCGGTTCCACGAGCTGTGGCGGAATCAGGTCGAGTCATTTGGCCTCGACGAAGAGACGTCGGCGATCCTCCTCGACGAGACCAAGATCAACGACTACCTCGAGTCCTTCCCGATAGCGAGTCTCGCCGGGCATCTCTGGAGCTGCACCCACACGACCTTCTCCCCGAACGTGGCGCACATGCCGCCCGATCAGAAGACCAACGTCATCCCCGACGATGTGGTGATCGAAGTCGACATCCGAACCGTCCCCGGTGAGTCGAGCGCCGAGGTCGACGCTCACCTTCGAGACGCGCTCGGCGATCTGTACGAGCACGTCGAGTTCGAGACATTCAGCCAGTACACCTCGACGATGTCGCAGACGAACACGCCGCTTTGGGAGAGCATCCAGCGAGCGGTGAGCCGCCCGTTCCCAGGGGCCGAGATAAGCCCCCACCTCATCGTGGGTTTCACCGACAGTCGCATCTACCGCGAGATGGGGGCGGTGGCATACGGTGCCGGATTGTTCAGTCCTTCACTCGATCCGGTGAGCTTCGGCGACCGCTTTCATGGCAACGACGAACGCATCGACGTGGAATCGATGGCGCTGAGCACCCAGTTCTTCATCGACGTCGCCAAGGACTTCTGCGAGTAGCCGTCGATCAGCGATCGACTCCCCCCATGGGGTACGCCGGGCACGTGGCCCTCCGCTGCTCCGATCGCGGGCCGAATTGGTCCCACTCGGGTTGGCGCAGATTCCGGCCGGCGAACTCGCACGCGAGCTCGGCCCAAGAATCCGTGTCGTAGTTCCAGAGGTTCACGCCCGAACTCCCGGGTACGGCGAGAACGGTTCCATCCTCGCTGAACTCGATACGAAGTGCCTGGTAGGGGATCTCGCGGCCGATCTGTTGCCCGGTCTCGAGGTCGAGCACCCGAGCGATTTCGCGCTCGTGGACAGCCAGGCGCATCCGGTTCTCATCCAGCTTCGCATACCCAACGGAGCCCCCGGAGATCACGGGATTGCCGACGAGCTCGCCAGTCCTGAGGTCGTAGCGAACCAACGTCCCGTCCGGGCGGCCAAGGAACGCCAACTCGCCGAACAGCCCACCCCAGCTGTACCCCTCGGCGTCGGTGATCTCGACGGGCTCGAGCGTTTCCGTCGACCACACTGCGAAGTCTCCATCGGTCGTGCCTGCCATCACGAACTCGCCGTCGCTCGTGAACGTGGGTCCCACCTGCGCACCCACGAAATCCGGCGCCGGCTCCATCTGCAGCGTCGCGACGAGCTCGCCGCTGGCCTGGTACAGGTCGATGAGCCCGCCGAGTCGGCCGAGCGCGAACCAACGCCCGTCGTCGCTCGCCCCCAGTTCGGTGTAGTCGAAGGGAAGCGGCACAGGAGCGCCGAGCGGGTTCAGCTCGGGGTCGAGAAGTTGAACCCCGCCAAAGTTCGCGGAGACCGTGTATGGGCCGAAGCCGATCGCCACGGTGCCCGTCGAGTCGTAAATGCTCGGTTCCAGTGAGGCGGCCGAGAGATCAAAGCTCGAGGTTGCGGTGATCAGTGGCAGGGCCACAAGAGAGACCAAGAGTTCTGTGCCGTCACCAGGGATCGACATCATGACCGAAGCAGCCCCGGTGCTGAGCGCGTCCAGCTGCTCCGCGGTGTACGGAGCGACCCGAAGGAGCGGTCCCGATTCATCGCCGGACCGGAGCTCCAGTCCACCACCTCCAACACCGACATACAGGTCGAGCGGGGCACTGTAGAAGACCCCTCCCGCACCGTTCGAGAGCGGTGCAACAATTCGTCCGAATATTTCACCGGACACGACGTTGTAGGCGAGGACGCCAACGCCGTCGGGGACGCCGAGCGTTGTCCCTTGCTCGTCGATCCAAAAGAGGTCGTCGAGCACGAATCCGACGCCTGTGCCCGTGCCCATGTCGATCGGGGGACGGGACGGACTTCCATCCGAGGTCCGGTGGATGAGGAGTTGCGGGCTCAGTGAGCCCGACGACACGATGAACCGGTCGCCGCTGGGAGAAAAGGTGGCCGCGAACGGGTTGTTCTCGTTCACGATTCCGAGGACGGAGTCCGGCGCTTCTGTCGACCACAGCTGCGATCCTTCGACGGGGTCCCAGTATCCGATCTCAGACGTGATCGAGACAGTCGCGAGCAGGTCTTCGACAGGATGGAAGCGTGCGATGTCGATCGGTTGGGCCGCCGCGACTGTGGACACCCGAGAGCCGTCGGCAACGTTCCAGATCTCGACGCCACCGAGACCTCGGGTGATCGCCAGCCACTCGGCCGAAGCGGAGAAGGAGAGGTCGTTGACAGGCCCCTCGGTCGTGATCTCGAGGGTGATCTCTCCCGTTTCTATGTCATAGACAAACACTTCGTTCGGCGCTGACCTCGCGGCCAGTAGAGCATCGTCCGCAGATTTGGTGACGATACTCAACTCGGTCGGATTCGAGTGTGCGATCGACCGGAGAAGCGATCTCGTCTGAAGATCCCAGACATCGATCGATTCGGAGCCCACAGCAATCAGCGTGAGGCCGTCGGACAGGAGTTCACCACCGTGATACCGGCGCTCGCTTACGAATCCGTGGAGCCCTGGGATCTCCGTCAGCACTCGGTGCAGCACGTCGAGACTCTCGAGCGACGGATCGGCTCGGTACGCCTCGACCGCGAGAAGCGCCGCCAGTCGTGGAGCTTCGGGGGCATTGGCCAACGCAACCGCTCGCAAACGCTCGAGCTCGCCGGCCGCGCGCTCTGCTTCGGCTTCTGCCGCCTGTTCCTGTGCGAACGATGCGTTGGCCTCGGCTTGGCTGGCGTTGTCGAGGGCGAGCGCCTCGTTGGTGAGTGCGAGCGCGGCCTGGTCGTCGGCGCGACGCTGCTCCCGGATGGCCAGAACTCCCGCGACCAGAGCGATCAGCGCGATGACGGCGGTGGTCGTTAGTAGTCGTCGGAGCCGACGAATTCGGTTTCGTTCGACCCGCTCTTCCGTGAGCCGAGTCTCGACGCTCGCGGCAATGAATTCTCGTTCGACCTCGTTCAGCGACGATGTCGGCGCATCGGCGAGCGCGGCGGCGGACTCGAGGCGCACCCCTCGATAAAGATCTCCCGGATCGCGATCTCGCTCGACCCAGGCGTCGGCCGAGGTTGTCACATGCCGGTGGACCCTGAGCCGCTCCCGATCGTCGTCGAGCCAGGTGCGTAGGCGCGGCCACTCGCGTATCAGGGCCTCGTGCGCTACCTCGACCGTCTCTTCACGGGTGGCCGGCTCGCGATCGAAAGTGAGGAGCCGCGCATCGCCGAATCGTGCCACCACCTGGCTGATCGCAGCGGTGTCGCCGAGCTCGGCCCGGCGGACGCGGCGCCGCACATCCTCGGTGCCCTCGCCGAGCGTCACCAGGCGCTCGAAGACATCGTGAATCGCGGCCCTCTCATCCTCGCCGGATTCGAGGTACAACGCATCGGCTCGGCGAGCGAGCGCTCCGCTGAGGCCGCCGATCTCGCGATACCGCTCCAGCCGCAATGTGTCGGACTGCTCAGTGTCGACCAGTTCCGTGAGCGCGTACTGGAGGAGCGGCAGCGCGGCTGGAAGGCGAGCCACCTCGGAAACGATCTGGCTCACGAGCCCGGATTCGAACCGCAGGCCAACCGATGCGGCGGGCTCCACGATCGCACGTTCCAACTCGTCCGGTTCCGGAGGGGTCACCACCACAGATGATTCGGCCAGCAGAGGAGCAAGACCCTGGTGACGCAGGGCGCGATCGTAGAAGTCGGCACGAAGTGTCACGACGACGCGTAGGGGCGACGTCGGATCGTTCACCGCGGTCGATAGCGCGGCGATGAACGCGTCTCGCTCGTCGGCGTCCACATCCAGCCCGAACAACTCCTCGAACTGATCGAGAACCACGAGCAACACGCCACTGTCGGTCGGCAAAACCCGGCGCACGCCGGTCAGGATGCCGCGTTCATCGCGCCTGAGCTGTTCGAGCAACGTGTTCGGCGGGTTGACGGCGATGCGCAGCAACGCCGTCTCGAGTGCCTCGAACGGTCGAGCGCCGATCGTGAGCGAGGTCGAGAACCATCGTTCGGAGCCAGGAACCCGCCCTTCGCGAAGTGCGGGTACGAGGCCGGCGCGAACGACCGACGACTTTCCCGCTCCGGAAGGTCCGATCACTGCGACGAATCGGGCATCGGGTTCAGCCATCGCCGCGGTGAGGTCGTCCACGAGTCGTTCCCGACCATGAAAATCGGCAGCGTCGCTCTCGTCGAACGCTCGAAGCCCTTTGTACGGGTTGGAGCCCGAGACTCGAGGCCGACCGGCGCGAGCGTCGCGATCGGATTCGCCAGGTACCAACGCTCGAAGGGCGACGGCGAGATCCGAAGCCGTGCTGTAGCGCACGGCCGGGTCGAACGCTGTTCCGGTCGCGATGATCTGATCGACCTCGGAAGGCAGGTCTGGGCGAACCCGCTGGACCGAAGGAAGCGGCTCGTCGCGGCGCCGACGAATCCGTTCGTTGCTGTCGGTCGAGTCCGCGAATGGCGGCGACCCGGTGAGGCACGCGAAGAGCACGGCACCGAGCGCGTGGATGTCGGCAGCAGGACCGACCGCCCCGGCACCGAGCTGTTCGGGTGACGCGTAGTCCGGCGAACCGTTGCTGGCGGCCCCCTCGCCCGCGCCGTCGGCGTGAATGTCGAAGGCGATCCCGAAGTCGCCGAGGTGCGCTCGGTCGGTCTCGTCGAAGAGGATGTTCTCCGGTTTCACATCCCGGTGGACCACACCCGCCGCATGCGATGCATCGATCGCTGCCGCGATTTCCTCGATCAACTGCACGACGGCGTCAAATGGCATCTCGCTCACTCGCAGCCGCTCGGCGAGGGATCCGCCCGCCATCCACCGCATCACGAGGAAGGCTCGGTCGGGCTCCCGCCAGTAGTCGTACAGCGGCACGACATTCGGGTGTTCGATGCGGGCGACCATCTGGGCCTCGGCTTCGAAGCGGCGGATGAACTCGGGTTGGTTGGCGAGCTCGGCCCGTACCACCTTGATCGCGACAGCTCGACCGAGCGCGGGCTGCACAGCTCGGTGCACGAGTCCGAATGCGCCTTCGCCGATTCGCTCGGTGAGCTCGTAGGCCCCGACTCGGCGATTCTCTGAGCGACCCCGACCCACCGTCGGATCGCCTGTCGCGATCGAACGATCGAGCGCGACCAGGTCGGCCGACGGCTCCACCCCGATCTCCTCGACGAGCAGCGTGCGGAAGTCGTTGAAGGCACGCAGCGCTTCGGCTTGTCGACCCGATACGTAGAGAGCGCGCATGAGTAGAGCCTGTGGCCGTTCGCGAAGTGGCAGCTCGCCGACGAGCGCTTCGGCTTCCGCGAGTGCGGCCGTGACATGCCCGGCTTCGAGCAGCAGCTCGGCCCGTTGCACGCGGATGGTGGAGCGCAGTTCGACGAGCCGTTCGACGTCTACCCTGGCCCAGTCTTCGTCTGCGAACTCGGCGTAGGGTCTCCCACGCCAGAGATGCAGGGCGCCGTCGATCACGTCGACTGCGGCCCCGGTGTCGCCGATCTCGGCCAACCGCGCGGCAGCCGCTGCCGAGTCCTCGAACCGCGAAGCGTCGAGCTCGTCGCCTGTCACGTGGAGCCGATAGCCGGGCGAGATCGTCTCGATGCGGGCTTCGTCGTCTGGCCCGAACGACGTCCGAAGCCGGTGAATGTAGCTGCGCACGTTGTGCTCGGCCCGGGCAGGCGGCTCCTCCCCCGGCCATGTGATGTCGATCAGATGGTCGAGCGACACGGTGTGCCCCGCGTTCAGCGCCAGCACGGCCAGAATGCGCCGTTGTGTCGGTCCGCCGACGGCGATGTCGTGCCCATTCTCGGCTTCGATGGAACCCAGTACCCGAACCTGCATATCCCGCACCTCGCTCTCGAAGTAAAAGCATCGAGAAGGTACATCGCAGTCTGATCGCAGCCCCAGATCATGGCAATCTCAACGCTTTTCCGATTGCCGGTGCGACCCGCTGCTGTGAGCGACCGAGCTGCGATCGGGTAGCGATCGCACCACGATCGCCCTGCGAACTCGCAAGTTCAGCGTGCGGTCATGCACATTCATCGCTGTCTCCTGGCTCTTGCGCTTCTTGTCGCCGTTCCACTGTCGGTTCTGTCCCGACATGCCCACGCGTCGGAGCTCCCAGCAACGATCTCGTCGCCCGAGGCGGTTCAGAAGGTCACGGTGGGGATTCGTACCGCCGCCATCGAGACGTCGCTTGACCCCGCGATCGTCGTGTCGGGCAACGCCGATGAAAAACGCCGGGTCGTCGACACGGTCTCCACGTTCGCGACGCTCGACATGCCGCTCCCCGATCTCGAGATCGCGTTCCACGACAGCTCGGACCACTGTGAGGGCGCCTATGGAATCTTTCGCCCTCGATCAAGCGGCTGGTTGATCGACATCTGTTCCGAGCTCGCTTTCGTGCTCCCTCACGAACTCGGACACGCATGGGAGCGGGCGACCCTGACCGACTCGGGCCGGGCGGCGTGGATGAGCTCGCGGGGCCTCGGTGCCTGGCGACACGACGAGCCGCAACAGGCAGGAATCGAGGACGTGGCCTTCGTCATTCAGCTCGCAATCCTCGGGGAAGGTGCCGCCGCACGCGGTGACATCGACGATGCATTTCATGACCTGGTACACCTGGCGGCCACATGACCTGTCGCTGAGGGAAGGTTGGCGCCACTCGTTCTGACGACCATGAGCCGATACGGTCGCGTCGAGTGCAACCTGGGGGCCGACATGACCATCACACCCGCTGATCAAGAGGTGTTCGACACGCTCGTCGACACCCTTTTGCCCGCCGTCGACGGCGACGGTCCGGCGTGGACGACGCCCGGTGCCGAACTCGGCCTCTCGGAGAAACTGCCGATCGTCTTCGAGCGGCTGCCGCACGACCAGACCCGCAAGGACGTCAAACTCTTCCTGAAGC
>JBPCTR010000073.1:0-31260 GCA_051011575.1 Acidimicrobiales bacterium
TATTGATGGGCTGCGAGGATCGCCCGACCTCCTCCTCCGGTCGGACTTTGGTCCTGCGCTCTCCGCCGCGGCTGCGCAGCCCCAGGTCGACTATGGCGACGGCCTCATCGACAGCGGCCTGGCCAAAGCCGCCCGCGTGCTGTTCGAAACCGACGGAGTGCCGGCTCCGAACATCACGGTCACGTCCGGAGCAATGGATGGCGTCGAACGAGTGCTGAGAGCCCAGGGGCTGCGAACCGGCGCTCGGATTGGAGTCGAGGATCCAGGCCACGTGCCCGTGCACCAGCTTGTGCGCACGGCGGGCATGATCCCGATCCCCGTGGCCGTCGACGACGAAGGTGTGATGGTCGCGTCGCTGGGCGAGGCGCTCGACGCTGGCATGGATGCGCTCGTGATCACCCCGCGCTGTCAGAACCCGACTGGCGCGTCGATGAGCGCCGAGCGTGCAGCTTCAATCTCCGAGCTCCTCGTTGATCACCCCAATGTTGTTCTCATACAGGACGACCACGCCGGGCTCGTTTCGGGCACCGATTTCCATGGCGTTGTCCCACCTGGTCCGAGGCACGCCACCATCCGTTCGCTCGGGAAGGCCCTCGGGCCCGACCTCCGGCTCGCACTTGTCGCTGCCGACACCCAGACCCACGAACGGGTGTCGACCGAGATCAGCAACGGCCCGGGCTGGATCAGTCATCTATTGCAGCGGGCGGCAGCGCACCTTCTCTCGGATCCGGCGACGATGAAGGTTGTCGCGGTGGCGGCTGCGTCCTACGAACGGCGGCGAAACCGGCTCATCGACGGGCTGGCTGTCGTCGACATTGCAGCGTCCGGTCGATCAGGACTGAACGTATGGATCCCGACGGGGGATGAGCAGGTCGAGCTGGAAGCTGCTCGGGCCGCTGGCTTCGCCATTCGGGCCGCCGATGTCTATCGGATCCGGTCGGAGCCAGCCGTGCGCGTCACGATCAGCAATCTCGACGACGACCACATCGATGCACTCGCGGCGTCACTGGTCGCAAGCCGGGTGCGGGGCGTGGGGTATTCACCCTCGATGTGAGGTCTTTCGGGGAGAATTGGGGAATATTCGGCTCTGCGAGAAGTTGAGTGGTAGGCACTCAAGTTTCGCGAACGGGCAGAGTAGGCACGACCCGTGTCTGCTAGGAGGTAGCCATGCCGATCGATCCCCAGCAGTGGACCCAGAAGACCCGAGAGGGCTTCATGGCCGCCCAACAGTTGGCGTCATCGGCCTCGAATCCCGAGGTCACGCCGGAGCACCTGCTTCTGGCTCTCGTGGGGCAGGAGGACGGGATCGTCCTGCCGATCCTCCAGAAGCTCGGTCAGGAGCCGCTGGCGGTCCGAAATCGACTCAACGAGGTCGTTGGAGGGCTCCCAAAGGCCTATGGCACCGATGTCCAGCAGTCGCGTGAGCTGATTGCGGCGTTTGATGCCGCGGACAAGGCCCGGGCCGATCTCGGTGACGATTACCTCTCAACCGAGCATCTGCTCCTCGCATTGAGCGATCGCCTCGACCTCGATCGGGATTCGGTGCTCGATGCGCTCCAAGCGGTGCGCGGTTCGCATCGGGTCACGACCCAGAACCCAGAAGACCAGTACCAGTCGCTCGAGAAGTACGCCCGCGATCTCACCGCCGAGGCTCGGGCACAAAAGCTCGATCCGGTGATCGGCCGGGACGACGAGATTCGCCGCGTCATCCAGGTCCTCTCGCGCCGCACGAAGAACAACCCGGTTCTGATCGGCGAGCCCGGCGTCGGCAAGACCGCGATCGTCGAAGGATTGGCGAGTCGAATCGTCGAAGGTGACGTGCCCGAGTCGCTCAAGAACAAGACCGTGATGTCTCTCGATCTGCCGTCGATGGTCGCGGGAGCGAAGTATCGGGGCGAGTTCGAAGAACGCCTGAAGGCGGTGCTCAAGGAGATCGACGACTCCGACGGCGAGATCATCACCTTCATCGACGAGCTTCACACGGTTGTTGGCGCCGGTGCCGGCGGCGAGGGTGCGATGGATGCGGGCAACATGCTCAAGCCGATGCTGGCCCGTGGCGAACTTCGGATGGTCGGTGCGACAACGCTCGACGAGTTCCGTAAGTACATCGAGAAAGATGCGGCGCTCGAGCGTCGCTTCCAGCAGGTTCTGGTCGAGCCACCGTCGGTCGAGGACACGATCGCGATCCTGCGCGGCCTGGCGGAGCGCTACGAAGTGCACCACGGCGTTCGCATACAGGACACAGCGCTGGTGAGTGCCGCGGTTCTGTCCGACCGCTACCTCACGGGCCGCTTCCTGCCCGACAAAGCCATCGACCTCATAGACGAAGCGGCATCCAAGTTGCGGATCGAAATCGATTCGGTCCCCACCGAAATCGATGTCGTCGATCGCCGCACCCGTCAGCTCGAGATGGAGCGGGTGGCACTCGAGAAAGAGTCCGATCGCGCGTCGAAGGAGCGCCTCTCCGATCTCGAGGTCGAACACGCCGACCTGAGCGAGCAACTCAGTGCGATGAAGGTCCACTGGCAGAGCGAGAAAGAAGCGATCGACGAGATTCGTGTGCTGAAGGAGCAGCTCGAGCAGAAGCGGCTCGACGTCGAACGCGAACCCGATCTCACCAAAGCAGCCGAGATTCGGTACGGCGAGATCCCCGCGCTCGACCAGCAGATCGATTTGGCGACCGAACGCCTGGATGCACTGCAGGCAGACAAGGTGATGCTCAAGGAGGAGGTCGACTCCGAGGATGTCGCCGAGGTCGTGAGCGCCTGGACCGGAGTCCCGGTCTCGCGGCTCATGGAGGGTGAGGTGGAAAAACTCATCCGTCTCGAGGAGGTTCTGCACGAGAGGGTCATCGGCCAGGACCACGCCGTTTCGGTCGTGGCGAACGCCATCCGCCGAAGCCGCGCTGGTCTTTCTGACCCCAATCGCCCGATCGGCAGTTTCCTGTTCCTCGGTCCGACCGGTGTCGGCAAGACCGAGCTGGCGCGATCGCTCGCCCACTTCCTGTTCGATG
Source organism: Acidimicrobiales bacterium (assembly GCA_051011575.1). Classification (GTDB taxonomy): domain Bacteria; phylum Actinomycetota; class Acidimicrobiia; order Acidimicrobiales; family SHLQ01; genus SHLQ01. Next base: position 3,014 of record JBPCTR010000073.1, read on the forward strand.
ACGAGCGGGCGATGATCCGCATCGACATGAGCGAGTACATGGAGAAGCACTCCGTGGCTCGGCTCATCGGCGCACCTCCAGGCTACGTCGGGTACGACGCGGGTGGTCAGCTGACCGAGGCGATCCGTCGCCGTCCATACGCGGTCGTGCTGCTCGACGAAGTCGAGAAGGCCCATACCGACGTTTTCAACGTGCTGCTTCAGCTGCTCGACGATGGACGTCTCACCGACGGTCAGGGTCGAACTGTCGATTTCTCGAACGTCGTGTTGATCATGACGTCGAATCTTCCCGGCGATCCGATCGATTTTTTCCGGCCCGAGTTCGTGAACCGCATCGACGACATGGTCCGCTTCCGTGAGTTGTCGGAGCAGGACCTGTTGAAGATCGTCGACATCCAGCTTGGACTGTTCGAGAAGCGGCTTGCCGGTCGCCGAATCGGGCTCGACGTGACAACCGAAGCTCGACTGTGGCTGGCCCACAAGGGTTATGACCCGGCGTTTGGTGCCCGGCCACTGAAGCGGGTGGTGCAACGCGAACTCGCCGACACCCTCGCCGTGAAGCTGCTCGACGGTACGTATGGCGATGACTCGACGATCCTTGTGGAGGTCGCCGAAGACGAGCTCACGTTCGCCTAGTCTCCCGACGCGCGGTGGGTGGCCACGGACTGACGTTTTGTGCGTTTCGAGCGGTACACCCTACGCTTTTTGTTTCGACAGGCGAATCGGCCTGTTCCTGTCTCTGAGGAGCATCATGTTCGAGAAGCTGCGGGCGGCGCAGTCGAGACGACGGACGTTTGCGATCGCCGGTGTGATCGCCGTGATCGTGGCACTCATGGCCTCGGGATCGAGCGTTTCGGCACAGGGTGGTCCGTCCGGCTCGTGCAGCGGAACGACCACCGATTTCGGAACCGACTTCTTTGGTAGCGCCGACGGTGGGAATCGGTTGCTCTCCACGTCGCCCACCACCCGTACATTCGCACTCTCGGCGCCGCTCCCCGCCGGCACATATGCGATCAACGCGGTCTCCTACGACGGCTACGACGGACGTGATCAGACGACCGCGCAGCCCGAGGAGCGGTGGTTCGCACATCTCCTCGCGGCCGACGGCACCGAGCTCGCCATGACCGGCACAACGGGCGATTTGACCGATGGTGTAACCGAGGCCACGTGGTCCGGGTCGATCGGCGAGGTCACGATCGATCAGCCCGCCACGAGCATTCGTGTGTCCCATGCGGCGCCGGGCGCGGCCTCGCCCAACTCGGTCCGTGCCACGTGTGTGGGCGCCACCGCGGTGGTCGAAGAAATCCCGAGTTCGGTAACCGTCAACTTCGAGGATGAAGCCGACCAGGCGTCGACGATCGGTCTGGTGTGTGTGAATGGCCAAGAGTCCCAGACGGGCCGGATCGTGCAGATCGCGGTGACCGAGATTCCGGGCGGAACGTCGTGCACTGTCACCTATCCGCAGCGCGATGAGTGCACGGTGACGATCACTCCGACCGGTCTCGACAGTGTGCTCGACGACGATGGCCTCATGGTCGCGATTCCGCCGGAAGGTGGAGTCGATGTGATCGTTCGAATCGTCTGCACGACGGACTCTGATGGATCGACCGACAGCTCGTCGACCGACGAGTCGACGGATGGCACGACCGACAGCTCGTCAACCGATGTCACGACCGATGGGTCGTCGAACGACGCAACGAACTCCGACGCGTCATCGACGACCGAAGAAGTGACCACCGAGGTCGCCGGCCAGGTCGAAACCCAGGCGGGCGCCGCCCAACCTCAACCCGGAACTCCATCCTTCACGGGGTAGTCCCGATCGGGCCCGGTAGAGTTCTCCGGTCGGAATTTCGGCTGAGAGGACCAACTGCGATGGGCGCCACCGTGATCGTCGGAACCCAATGGGGCGACGAAGGGAAGGGGAAGTTCACCGACCTCCTCGCCCGCGACATGACGACCGTCGTTCGATTCCAGGGGGGACACAACGCCGGCCACACCATCGTTGTCGAGGGTGACACCTTTGCGCTGCAGCTGGTGCCATCCGGCGTTCTCTACCCCCACATCACGCCGGTGATCGGCAACGGCGTCGTGGTCGACCCGGGGGTACTCCTCGCCGAGCTCTCGATGCTCGAGGACAAGGGTGTCGACACATCGAAGATGCGCGTCAGTGGCAACGCCCACATGATCTTCCCCTACCACCAGAGTCTCGACGCTCTCCACGAGCGTCACCTCGGCAGGAACAAACTCGGCACCACCAAGCGCGGCATCGGTCCTTCGTATGCCGACAAGGCGATGCGAACAGGCCTCCGTATCCAGGATCTCCTCGACGAGAAGATCTTCCGGCAGAAGCTGGAGGTCGTGCTGCATCAGCTCAACCCGGTGATGGCTCGCGTATACAACAAGCTCGGTTTCGACATCGACGAGATCACCAGCGTGTTCCTCGACGAGTATCGACCGAAGATCGAGCCCATGGTCACCGACACGATCTCGCTCATCCACGAGCGGCTCGAAGCCGGCGACGAGATCCTGCTCGAGGGCGCTCAGGCAACATTCCTCGACCTCGATCACGGCACGTACCCGTACGTGACGTCATCGAACCCCACCGCCGGCGGCGCGTGCGTTGGCTCGGGCGTAGGTCCCCGTTACATCGACCGGGTGGTCGGTGTGGCCAAGGCGTATGTCACCCGCGTCGGCGCCGGTCCGTTCCCCACCGAACTCTTCGACGAGGTCGGGGATCATCTGGTCGATGTCGGCCACGAGTACGGCACGAACACGGGCCGCCGGCGTCGACCGGGGTGGTTCGACTGCGTGATGATGCGTTATGCCCGCCGCGTGAACTCGCTGTCGGAGCTCGGCATCACGAAACTCGACGTGCTCGATCAGCTCGACACGATCAAGGTCTGTGTGGCCTACGAGCATGAAGGCGAACGCCTCACCGACTTCCCGTACCACCAAAGTGTGTTGCACAGCGCCACGCCGGTCTACGAGGAACTGCCCGGCTGGAAGACCGACCTCACCGAGGTCACGCACCGTGCCGATCTGCCGACGGCAGCGTCTGACTACCTCGCGTTCCTCGAGGAGCAGTGCGGTCTCCCCGTGCGGCTCGTCGGTGTTGGCCCGGGTCGCGAACAGGTGCTCGACTTCGCCGCATGACCCGACCTGGCGTGCTACGAACGGAGCCATGGTGAAGCGCATCGTCGTCGTCGGTTCCGGAGGACGCGAACACGCGCTGGCCGCTGTGCTCTCACGTACGGCCGAGGCGGTCATGGTTGTACCGGGTAATCCGGGAATCCCCGGATCGGTCGATACGCCGCCCACTGAGATCGACGCCGACCTGTACGTGATCGGCCCAGAAGCACCGCTGGTCGATGGTCTTGCCGACGAGTTGCGCGCCATGGGCAAGCTCGTGTTCGGGCCCGGCTCCGACGGCGCTCAACTCGAGGGCAGCAAGGCCTGGATGAAGGAACTTCTGGTTGCCGCCGACGTTCCCACCGCCGCCCACGGTTGCTTCACAGACGCGGACGAGGCGCTCGCATTTCTCGACACGATGCACGATCTCTTTGTGATCAAGACCGATGGCCTCGCTGCCGGCAAGGGGGTTCTCGTAACCGAGGACCGCGCCGAGGCGGAGGCAGCGGTGAAGGACTATTTGTCGGGAGCCGCCTTCGGCGCCGCCGGTTCGACAATCGTCATCGAGGAGGGACTCACAGGTCCTGAGGTCTCTGTGCTCGCGATCTGTGATGGTACGCGTGCGGTCGCACTTGCTCCTGCGCAGGATTTCAAACGTGCGCTCGACGACGACAACGGTCCGAACACCGGTGGAATGGGGGCCTACACCCCCCTTTCGTTCGCCGGAGCCGACGTGGTCGACCAGGTCATGGAGCTCGCCGTGGGCCCCACACTCGCCGAACTTCGACGCCGCGGGATCGACTACCGCGGCGTGCTGTACGCGGGCCTCATGCTTACACCCACCGGGATGAAGGTGCTCGAGTACAACGTGCGGTTCGGTGATCCCGAAACGCAGGTGGTCCTGCCTCGAATGGAGTCTGACCTCGTCGAGCTCCTCGCGGGGGCGGCCGCGGGTTCGCTCGGTGGCGACCCCGTCTTTTCCAGGGATGCGGTGGTCACGGTGGTGTGCTCTTCGGAGGGATATCCGGCAGCGCCGCGCACCGGCGACGTGATCCTGGGGATCGACGACGCCCGTTCGCTCGAGGGCGTTTCGGTGTACTGCGCGGGCGTTGCCTCCAACGAGTCCGGAGAACTGATCACCGCTGGCGGCAGAGTTCTCAACGTCGTGGGCCGCGGCCGCGACCACGCCACGGCACGCGCCCGGGCGTACGCCGGTGTCGACAAGATTTCCTGGCCAGGCATGCACTACCGGAAGGACATTGCCTTATGAAGGTTGCCGTATTGATGGGATCGCCCAACGACGCCGACAAGATGGCGGCGGCGGGGGAGACCCTCGAACAATTCGGGATCGAAGCCGACGTACGTGTGATGTCGGCGCACCGGACTCCTGCGAAGGTGGCCGAGTTCATCGGTTCCGCTCGAGAGAATGGCTACGCCGCAATCATCTGCGGCGCAGGCATGGCTGCACACCTCGCAGGCGCGGCCGCTGCCCACACGACCCTCCCGGTTGTCGGAGTCCCACTCTCCGGGGGCGGTCTCGATGGCGTCGACGCGCTGTATGCAACGGTTCAGATGCCCAAAGGCATACCGGTCGCCACGGTCGCGATCAACGGTTCGATGAATGCCGCTCTACTCGTGGTGCAGATGCTTGCGATCTCCGACGCCGACCTCCAGCAGAAGCTCGCCGATCATCGGGCCGAGATGGCCAATCGCTGATGACCGACCCTTCGATCCCGAACGTTCTCGCCGCGCGATATGCAAGCGCGGGCATGGTCGGGATCTGGTCGCCTGAAGCCAAGATTGTTCTGGAGCGCAAGCTCTGGATCGCGGTGCTGCGAGCGCAGGCCGATCTCGGCGTCGACGTATCCGGTGGAGTCATAGAGGCGTACGAGGCCGTCGTTCCCACGGTTGATCTCGAGTCGATCGTGGAACGTGAGCGTCGGACGCGTCACGACGTGAAGGCGCGCATCGAGGAGTTCAACGCTCTCGCAGGGCACGAACACATCCACAAAGGGATGACGTCCCGCGATCTCACGGAGAATGTCGAGCAGCTGCAGGTCCGTCGATCGCTCGAACTGGTCCGTTCGCGAATCGTGACCACACTCGTCCGACTCACCGAGCGCGCCGTCGAGTATTCCGATGTGGCGATGGCGGGCCGGAGCCACAACGTCGCGGCGCAGGTCACCACGCTCGGAAAACGGTTCGCCTCGGCGGCCGAAGAGCTTCTCCAGGCGCATCGCCGGGTCGACGAACTCATCGCTCGCTATCCGCTCCGAGGGGTGAAGGGTCCAATGGGTACCCAACAGGACCTCCTCGACCTGGTCGAAGACGACGCAGCTGCCGAGCTGCTCGAGAAGCGGGTGTCTGCGCATCTCGGATTCGGAGCGACGCTCGACAGCGTCGGTCAGGTGTACCCGCGGTCGCTCGATCTCGATGTGGTGTCGGCGCTCGTGCAGGTTGCCGCCGGACCGTCAAGTTTTTCCAACACGGTTCGGCTCATGGCCGGCCAGGAACTGGTGACCGAGGGCTTCAAGGAGGGGCAGGTGGGGTCGTCGGCCATGCCGCACAAGATGAATGCCCGGTCATCCGAACGGGTCACAGGGTTCCAGGCGATTCTCCGGGGACACCTCACGATGGTCGGTTCGCTCGCGGGCGACCAGTGGAACGAGGGCGACGTGAGCTGCTCGGTGGTCCGCCGGGTTGCGTTGCCCGACGCGTTCTTTGCCATCGATGGACTGTTCGAAACCTTCCTCACGATCCTCGACGAGTTCGGTGCGTTTCCCGAGGTGATCGATCGTGAGCTCGAGCGCTACCTCCCGTTCCTGTCGACCACCAAACTCCTGATGGCATCGGTGAAGGCGGGTGCGGGCCGGGAAGAGGCGCACGAGGCCATCAAGGAGCACGCCGTTGCGGTGGCGCTGGAGATGCGCCAAGGTCGTGCGCACAACGATCTGATCGACCGCTTGGCCGCCGACCAGCGGGTTGCGGTCGATGCGGCCACCCTGGCGGACGCGATGGCCGACCCGCTCTCGCTTTCGGGCCGAGCGAGGAGCCAGGTTGCCGCCATCGAGCAACGTGTTGCCGCACTCGTCGCGTCCGATCCCGATGCACCGGGCTACCGTCCCGGCGAAATTCTCTGACCGCCTCTGCGTCGGGAGCGACGGGATTCACAGCACCGGTGGCGGCATGCAGAGCGCCCGCCGAATAGGTTCCACGAGGGTGAACGTCGATCTTCCCCACTTGTACCGCGGCAAGGTCCGTGACATGTACGACGCCGGCGAGGGCCGGCTGCTCATCGTCACGAGCGACCGCATCTCCGCCTTCGATGTGGTCATGAACGAACCGGTAGGCGACAAGGGCAGAGTGCTGACGGCGATCTCGTCGTTCTGGTTCGATCACCTCGCCGATATCACCCCGCATCATCTGATCTCGACCGACCTCAACGACTTTCCTGAGGGCGCTCGCGACCCCGAGCTCGCGGGCCGTTCGATGCTGGTGAAGAAGGCCGAGATGCTGCCCATCGAGTGCATCGTGCGCGGTTACATCACGGGCTCTGCGTGGAAGGAGTACGCGCGCGAGGGAACGATGCACGGTGCGGCGCTTCCCGAAGATCTTCTCGAAAGTCAGAAGTTGCCTACGCCGGTCTTCACTCCGTCGACCAAGGCTGAGGACGGATTACACGACGAGAACATCAGCTTCGAACAGGCGGTCGAACTCGTCGGGACCGACGTCGCCGAGCGAGCCCGCGACATCTCCCTGCGGCTCTACTCAGCCGGTGCCGAGTGGGCGGCCGAGCGCGGCATCATCATCGCGGACACGAAGTTCGAGTTGGGCGTGGTCGATGGCGAACTGGTGGTCGCCGACGAGATGCTCACGCCCGACTCTTCGCGTTTCTGGCCGGCCGATCAGTGGCAGCCGGGGACAACCCCTCCGAGCTTCGACAAACAGCCGGTGCGAGATTTCCTCGACGCGCTCGATTGGGCCAAGACTCCGCCGCCACCGTCGCTCCCCGACGATGTCGTGTCGGCCACGCGATCGCGCTACATCGAAGGCTACGAACGCATCACCGGCCGCGTCTTCGCCGACTGGCCGGGCGTCACCTGATCACCACCCCCGAGGACCCCTCATGAAGTTCCACGCAGTGCTCGACATCCAGTTGCACGACGGCATCGCCGACCCGCAGGGTTCCACGATCGAGCGGGCTCTACCGACGCTTGGCTTCGACGGAATCTCCAAGGTGCGCTCCGGAAAGAGCATTCACCTGGACATCGACGCCGTCGACGTCGCGGCGGCCGAGGCCCAGCTCGCCGAGGTGTGTGAAAGGTTTCTCACCAATCCCGTGATCGAAGGCGCCACCATGTCGCTGGTCGAGGCCGGGTGATGGCACCGATCGTCGGGGTGATTCGATTCCCCGGAACCAATTGCGAATTCGACACCGTCGAGGCCGTCGAGGCGCTGGGTGGAATCGGCGAGATCCTTTGGCATGGCGACACCAGCCTCGGGAACGTCGACGCCGTCGTGGTGCCCGGAGGCTTCGCACACGGCGACTACCTCCGGCCAGGCGCCATCGCTCGCTTCTCGCCGATCATGGACTCGGTGATCGACGCCGCCGCCGATGGCATGCCGATCGTCGGCATCTGCAATGGCTTCCAGGTGCTCACTGAGGCCGGCCTTCTTCCCGGCGCTCTCCAGAAGAACTCGGGCCTCAAGTTTCGAAACGCATCACAGCTCCTTCGAGTGGAGACCACGAACTCGATACTCACAAGTGCAGCATCGGTGGGTGACGAGCTCTCAATTCCGATCAATCACTTCGAAGGCAATTACACGTGTAGTCCCGAGACCCTTGCCGAACTTCGTTCCAATGACCAGATCGTCGTCACCTACCTGGGCAATCCGAACGGCTCGGTCGCCGACATCGCAGGCGTGTGCAATGCGCGCCGAAACGTTGTGGGACTGATGCCGCACCCCGAGCGCGCGAGCCATGAGCTCCTCGGGAGTACCGACGGCAACGTGATGTTTCAGAGCCTGCTCGAATCGGTGGGCGTGAACGCCTGACCGCTCGGGGTCAGGCACACAGCCCGGCGTCGGTCACGCTGCGGCGACAGAGCGGCGTAACCAACAGCGACGCGACGCGGTGGGCAATCAGTTCATCCTCGTTGTCGCGAATGAGCAGGAAGCCGATGTCGAACTGGTATCCCTCGATCGCGTCGTCCTTCAGCCCCACTGCCCGATAGGAGACCTCGCCGCCCTGCGCGTCGATTCCAACGGGATCGCCGAGCGGCGAGATCGTTGCGTCTTCGTCGAAGCCATAGCTCGTTGCGATCGCCAGTGCGAGTGCGTCGAGCGTGGGGGCTTCGAGACCGACGATGTCGTCGTCGTTGAACGGAGCGCCGGGCCCCGGATCGAACACCGGAAGATCCGAGAGGAATCGGCTCGATACCCAGCCGGTGAGACCATCATCGGGATTGCGCACCTCCCACCAGCTGAAGGTCGAGATCAGCTCACACGGGCCGAGTGCGGTCAGCTCGCTGCTTCGAGGGAAGACCCCCACGATGTCGTTCTCGACGCCCGCAGCGCTTCGCATGTTCAGGCCGCCGTCCGGATCATCGATATCCACGTCGACGAAGTGCAACTGATCGACCGGCGCCTCGCAGGTGGGAGCCGCCACCGACGTCGTGGTCTCGACCGGTTCAAGACTGCCGGTCGCCGGTGGCTCCGTGTCGGTCGTGGTCACGAGTGCCGTGGTGACCGAGGTGGTTGGCGCCGCCGTCGTCGTGGTGGTCGTCGTCTCCGTCGACTCGACGGGCGGGTCCGAACTGCATGCACCGATGATGAGTGTGATACCGACGAGAGTGATCTGAGCCGATCGGCGCATTCGAACAGTATTCACGACCAGACCGCTCAGGCGGGGCGACGCGGCCCGTCGATTGTCACAAGGCAAACGTGACCACCCGCGAGCGGTGAACGATAGGTTTGCGAGCGCATGCCCGAACCGTTGCACCGTGCGCTTGGCCTGACCGACGACGAAGCGGAGTCGATCGACCAAATCCTCGGACGGCCGGAGAATCCGCTCTAACTCTCCATGTACTCGGTGATGTGGTCCGAGCACTGCTCGTACAAGTCGAGTCGGATTCATCTGAAGCGCCTTCCGACCGAGGCTCCCTGGGTTCTGGTGGGTCCCGGCGAGAATGCGGGGGTGGTCGACGTGGGCGATGGAATCGCTGCTGCATTCCGCATCGAGAGTCACAATCACCCATCGGCGATCGAGCCGTATCAGGGTGCCGCGACCGGCGTGGGAGGCATCCTGCGCGACATATTCACGATGGGTGCCCGACCCATCGCACTCATGGATCCGTTGCGCTTCGGCCCACTTGACGACGATCGCAGCCGATGGATCGCTGAGGGTGTCGTCAGCGGAGTATCCGGATACGGGAACTCGGTCGGCGTGCCGACCGTTGGTGGCGAGACCATCTTCGATGCCACCTACACCGGCAACCCCCTCGTGAACGTGTTCTGTCTCGGAACCATGCCCACCGAACGACTCGTCCTGGGTGAAGCCACCGGCGTCGGCAACGTGGCGATTCTGTTCGGGAGCTCGACGGGTCGTGACGGCATCGGTGGCGTGAGCGTGCTGGCGTCGGCCGGTTTCGATGAGCGCGAAGACGACAGCGCCAAGCGGCCGAGCGTGCAGGTGGGTGATCCGTTCGAAGAGAAGCGGCTGATCGAGGCGTGTCTGGAACTGCTCGACGAGGGTCTGGTGGTCGGCATCCAGGATCTGGGTGGGGCTGGTCTGTGTTGTGCGACGTCGGAGACGGCATCCCGTGGTGGGATGGGAATGGATGTAGACGTCAGCGCCGTACATCGCCGCCAGGTTGGCATGGAACCGTTCGAGGTCATGACCAGCGAGAGCCAGGAGCGCATGCTCGCCATCGTCGAGCCTGCCGGCGTCGACCGTGTTCTCGAATTGTGTGCGAAGTGGGAGGTCGCCGCCTCGGCAATCGGCACGGTGGTCGAGGGCGGGCAGCTTCGCATCCTCGACGGCCCGGACGGCGATGTGTTGGCGGACATTCCGGCCTCGTCGCTGCATGACGCGGCGCCACTTTACGACCGGCCGATGGCCGCGCCCGACCGTTCCGACGAGATCGACCCGTCCGAGATCGACGCGCCGGCCGACCCGTGGGTCGACCTGTCGCCAATGCTCATGGACACCTCGTGGGTCCATTCGCAGTACGACTCGCAACTATTCCTCAACACCGTGATCGGTCCTGGCCACGACGCCTCACTGCTCCGGCTCAAACACCCGGTCACGAACGCCGACACCGGCCGCGGGCTCGGTATGACGACCGACGGAAATCATCAGTGGTGCATCGTCGATCCGCATCGGGGTGCTGCGATGACCGTGGCGGAGTCGATGCTGAACCTCGCATGTGTGGGTGCCAAGCCGCTGGCCCTCGTGAACAATTTGAACTTCGGCAATCCCGAACACCCCATCACCATGTGGCAGTTGAGCCAGGCCGTCGACGGCATGGCCGAAGCGTGTGCGGCGTTCGACGTTCCGGTCGTTGGCGGAAACGTGAGCCTGTACAACGAATCGAATGGGCGGAATATCGACCCGACGCCTGTCGTCGGCATGCTGGGAATGACCGAGACGATCACCCACGCGCCGCCCGGAATGGGTCTCACCGAGGGGCATCGCCTGATCGTCCTCGGCCCCGAGGGTCGAGGACTCGGCGGGTCGCTGTGGGCCCGGGCCAAGGATGCGCTTGGCGGAGGTCTTCCCGATCTCGACACCGACATGCATCTTCGAGTGGCCGAGGTGACCCGCAAACTCGTGAGCGGCGGGGTGGTCTCCGCGGTGCACGATGTGGCCGCCGGAGGCCTCGGACTCGCAATCGCCGAGATGGCCATCGCCGGAGGCGTTGGCGCAGTCGCCGCACGGGTGCCCGATCACGACGCGCTGTTCAGCGAGGCGCCCTCACGAGTGGTCGTCGGCGTCGCTCCCGACAACATGCAGATCGTCGAGAACGCCGCACAATCTCTCGGAGTGCCGGTGACCCGTCTCGGTCTTGCCACCGGTAACTCGATCTCGTTCAAGGGCCTCATGGAGGTCACCCTCGACGAGGCCACCGAGGCCTGGAGCGATCGTCTTCCCGCTGCCATGGGTGCACATGGCTGACGACAAGCGCGAAGCATGCGGCATCTTTGGCGTGTTCGCGCCGGGTCGACTGGTCGCGCATCTCACATACCTCGGCCTGTACGCCCTGCAGCATCGCGGTCAGGAATCCGCAGGGATGGCGGTGAGCGATCGCGAAGGTGTGACGGTCGTCAAGGAGATGGGTCTCGTCTCAAATGTCTTCGACGACCGCACGCTCACCTCGTTGCCCGGTGACTTCGCGATCGGCCAGACTCGTTACTCCACCACCGGCTCGTCGTCGTGGCGAAACGCTCAGCCGATCTACCGCGGAGTCGGCGACTTCGAGTTCGCGCTCGGCCACAACGGCAATCTCGTGAACACCGCCGCCCTCGCCGAAGAGGCTGGCATGTTGCCCGGCACGGTTGCCAGCGACTCCGACCTCGTGGGCGAACTGCTCGCCACCGAGCTTCGATCGCTCCCCGACGAAACGCCCGATGCCCTGATCACCGCGTGTCGTGCCGTGCTGCCACGCCTCCAAGGCGCTTTCTGTTTTGCCGTGATGGATCGCGATCGAATAATCGGCGTGCGCGATCCCAACGGGTTCCGACCGCTCTGTATCGGTCGCCTCGACGACGGCGGCTGGGTGCTCGCGTCGGAGAATCCCGCCCTCGATGTTGTGGGCGCCGCATTTGTTCGCGAGCTCGATCCCGGCGAGATGGTCGTCATCAGCGACGGTGGCATCGAATCGTCACGTCCGTTCGACGAGGCCCGAGTCGATCCCAAGCTGTGCCTCTTCGAGTTCGTGTACTTCGCCCGCCCCGACACGAAGCTCTACGGTCAGAACGTGCATCAGGCACGCGTTCGAATGGGGGAGCACCTGGCCCAACAGGCGCCGGTCGACGCCGATCTGGTCATGGGTGTGCCGGAGTCGGGAATTCCGGCCGCCGAGGGGTATGCGAAGGAGAGCGGGATCACGTTCGGCCACGGGCTCGTCAAGAACCGTTACATCGGACGTACCTTCATCGCTCCGAACCAGGCGCTCCGCGCCTTGGGCGTGCGGATGAAGCTGAACCCGTTGCGCGAGAACGTCGCGGGCAAACGCCTCGTGGTGGTCGACGACTCGATCGTTCGAGGAACGACCACGAAGTCGATGGTGGCGATGCTTCGCGAGGCTGGAGCGGCCGAGGTTCACTTGCGAATTTCCTCGCCCCCGTATCGCTGGCCGTGCTTCTACGGGATGGACACCGGAACCCGCAGCGAACTGTTGGCCGCCCATCTCACGGTGGAAGAGGTGCGCGAATACACCGGTGCCGATTCGTTGAGTTACCTCCAGCTGGACACGCTCGTCGAGGCAACCGGCGCGGTGACGGCCGGCTTCTGCGACGCCTGCCTCACCGGGGACTATCCCGTCGAGATCCCAGTCGATCTCGCGAAACATGTGCTCGAAGGCGACGGCTCGGCCGGCTCGTGTGGCGATGCGCCGAGCGAGCTTGCTGCCAACCTCCTCGATCAGGTCGAGCTGACGCAGCGCACCGAGGCGGCCCCATGAGTGGTGCGACCTACCGCGAGTCCGGTGTCGACATCGACGCCGGCGAAGCCGCGGTCGAGCGCATCAAGCCTCTCGTTTCCTCGACTCATCGTGCCGGCGTCGTCGGGGGCATCGGCGGGTTCGGCGGACTCTTCGACGTCCGAGCGGCCGGCTACGACAACCCGCTGCTCGTGTCGTCCACCGATGGTGTTGGCACCAAGGCCCTCGTCGCCACCTCCACCGGTCGATACGACACGATCGGCATCGACCTCGTGGCGATGTGTGTCGACGACCTGGTGTGCCAGGGGGCCGAGCCGCTCTTCTTTCTCGACTACGTCTCGGTCGGCTCGCTCGATCCCGATCAGATCGAGGCGCTCGTCAGTGGAATCGCCGAAGGCTGCCGGCAGGCCGGGTGTGCGCTCGTCGGCGGCGAGATGGCGGAACACCCGGGTGTGATGGCCGCCGGCGAATTCGAACTCGTCGGCTTCTCGGTCGGTGCGGTCGAGCGCGATGCGGTGATCACGGGTGAGAGGGTCGAGGTCGGTGATGCAATCGTCGGACTCGCCTCGCCGAATCTGCGATCGAACGGCTTCTCCCTTGCGCGGCGGATCATGTTCGAGATCGGCGGCCGTTCCCTTGACGACCCCGCCTGGGCCGGTTCGACGGAGACGGTTGCCGATGCACTGTTGGACCCGTCGGTCATCTACACGCCTGCGATTCTGGCCGCCGCGGGTTCGTTCGACGTGAAGGCGGTCGCACACATCACCGGCGGAGGTCTGCCGGGCAATCTCAACCGGGTTCTTCCGAAACACGCCGACGCGCGGGTCGACACGACCAGCTGGGATGCACCGCCAATCTTCTCCGAGCTGGCGAATCTCGGCGCCGTCGATACCGACGAGATGTTCCGGGTGTTCAACATGGGTATCGGGATGACTCTTGTGGTGCCTGCCGAGCACGCGGATGCCGTTCTCGACCTCGCGCTCGAGTTCGGGCACCCCGCTGTGGTCATAGGCGAGATCGTTGCCGGCACCGGCGTCGTGAGGCTCTGATTCGCCGCAAGAGAAGATCCGTCGCGGCGCGTCCATCTCGGTGTCGGGGGATGTCGGGCGGGAGTCCTGACGTGTGACAGCGCGTGGATTGTGGGTGGTCGAGCGGTAACGTAATCTGTCGCTGCCCAGTCAAAAGGGCGCGGTTCTGGAAACAGGACATGGTCCCGTGGTGAAGTCAGGAGTTCACGCCGCCCTGTCAAGGCGGAGGTCGCGAGTTCAAATCTCGTCGGGACCGCCAAATCCATTCCGGTCGGGTAGCTCAGTTGGCAGAGCGGCCGCCTGAAAAGCGGTAGGTCCCCGGATCGACGCCGGGCCCGACCACCACGACGAACCAGCACCCCCGGGTGCTGGTTCGTTCATTTTTCGGGCGATTTGCCTCATGACGCTGGGCCGGATGGTTCGTACCGTCTCGATATGCGGATCCTTCTTCGTCGTCACCGCACTCCGCTCGTGGTGGGTGTCGGACTGCTCTTCCTCGGTACAGCCTTCGTGCTGGTCGGCGCCCTTCGTACATCGCCGCCGGCATCGGCCAACGCTGGTCTCGAAGAGGCACACGCCGGGGTCGTGTTGGAGCAACCGCAAACGGGCTGGCCGGTGGTGCTCGGCACACCCACGTACGTGAACGGCAGCGATCCTTTCAACCTCGGTGTCGAGCTGGAGCGCGAGGTCTTCGCGGTGGCCGAGGTCGGCGATGTCATCGTGCTCGGAGGCAACTTCCACGAGATCGAAGGCGTGGACGGCACCGTCGTCGAGCAGCGCTATCTCGTCGCCTTCGACCGACACACAGGTGCGTTGCTGCCTGGCTTCTCGCCGGTGGTCGATGGTGAGGTGACAGCGCTCCACGCCGATCCAGATGGTGTCCATGTGTACGTTGGCGGCCGCTTCACCAACGTCGACGGCGTGTCGCACCGCAAGCTCATGCGAATTCATGCATCGACGGGCATGATCGACACCCTCTTCGCACCCGTGCCGTCGGCGACGATCGTAGCGATCGACATGACGTCCGATGGCCGATTGTTCGTGGGCGGGCCGTTCGAATCGATCGGGGGCGCCTCGGTGGCCGATGTCGCCCAGCTCGATCCCGTCACCGGAACGGTCGTCCCGGAATTCGATTTCTCCTTCGACGGCATAGCTGCACGCGGGACCTTCACGACCTTCTCGCAGGGCGATGTCAAGCATGTCGAGGCGACGCCCGACGGCTCGAGGCTGGTGGTCGTCCATCGCGCAGCAACCATCGATGGTGCTGTCCGCTCGGGATACGCAATATTCGACATCGAAGATCCGAATGCGCCGAGCCTCACCGCGGACCACAGCAACACGTTCTTCGAATGGCCCAACTGCGCCGGTGGAGCGCTACCGACGTCGGGTGCCGTGTCTCCTGATGGCGAATACCTGGTCATGGGGACGACCGTGTTCGATCTGCCTGAATGCCACGATTCGGTCATTGCGTTTCCGATCGGTGGGGGTGCAGACGCCCCGGCGCGCTGGTCCCACCTCATGCGCGACTCTGTGTTCTCGGTCGCCATTTCGGACGCAGCGGTTTATGCGGGCGGCCACTTCTGTCGCATCGATGAAGGGCCCTCCGTCACGGTCACCGAAGGCCGCGACGCGATCTCGTGTACGGGTTCGAACGGGAACTACGACGACGGCGCCTGGCGCTGGCAGATCGCGGCGCTTGCACCGACCGATGGCACCCCTCTCGACTGGGATCCCGGCGTCGACGCAATCCGGGGGCCGAGTTTTCTCCAGGCGACTGAGCACGGCCTGCTCGTCGGCTTCGACGGGGCCGAGGTGAACGACACTCGCACCGGCGCCTTCGCGCTTCTTCCCGTCGATCCCGACCCTGATCCTGATCCCGACCCTGATCCCGACCCTGATCCCGACCCCGACCCTGATCCCGACCCGGAGCCTGATCCTGATCCCGACCCGGACCCTGATCCTGATCCCGACCCGGACCCGGACCCGGAGCCTGATCCCGACCCGGTCTGGTGCCACGGACAGCTGGCAACGATTGTCGGTACCGACGGCGACGACACGCTCACTGGAACCTCGGGCGACGATGTGATCGTCGCCCTCGGCGGAAACGACGTGATCGTGAGTCTCGGTGGCGACGACATCATCTGCGGCGGCGAAGGGAACGATCGGGTGTGGGCCGGCGCCGGCAACGACCTGGTCTACGGCGAGGGAGGGCACGATCGCCTCCGCGGCGAGATGGGTCACGATGAGATCGACGGCGGAACAGGACGCGACGCGGTCATCGGCGGCTCCGGAATCGACGTGTTGCATGGTGGAACCGGCAACGACCGTGTTCTCGGAGGCTCGGGTCACGATGAGATCTACGGCGGAAACGGACGCGATCGACTGCTCGGCAATGGAGGCGACGATCAGCTTCGCGCCGGCGGTGGCGACGACGATCTGACCGGTGGACCCGGCGACGACCAGCTGAACGGTGGCGGAAGCACCGATCGGTGTGTCCAGGCTGGAGCGGGTTCGATGGCGCGCTGCGAGATCTTCGTCTGAGCTGAACCTCAGGTGTTGATCATGTGGGTGGCGGCCATCGAGAAATAGTCGATCATCTGCTGTTCGAGTTCAGCGGTCAGCTCTCCGGCTTCGATGGCAGCGATCATGTGTCTGAGCCAGGCGTCGCGTTCAGCGGAGGTGATCACGAACGGCGCGTGTCGCATGCGCAGCCGAGGGTGCCCGCGCTCTTCGGAGTACGTTGTCGGCCCGCCCCAGTACTGGGCCAGAAACTTCACCATGTGGTCCCGGGACTCGGAGAGATCGTCGGGGTAGAGCGGCCGTAACAGGAGATCGGTCGCGACGCGGTCATAGAACCGGTCGATGAGCCCCAAGAAGAAGGGCATTCCTCCAACCGCCTCGTATACCGTCTGCTCGGCCACGCCCCTACGTTAGAGCCGTGAGGACATTTCGATGACCACGAGTTACGACCCTCTGCCCGGCCCGCTCGTCTCGGCCGATTGGCTCCGAGACAACCTCGACACCGTTGGTGTGGTCGATGTTCGGTGGTCGATCCCAACCGGACCGATGCGGGATCGGTACGAGGAGGGACACATTCCGGGAGCGGTGTTCGCCGACCTCGACACCGATCTGTCGGCACCCGCAGGACCACGGGGTCGCCATCCACTGCCCACTCCCCAAGACTTTGCCGTGGTTCGTAGCCGGCTCGGTCTCACGAGACCCGTGGTCGCGTACGACGGGCGGGGCGGAGCCGTCGCCGCGCGGCTGTGGTGGATGCTGGACTCGATCGGCGTGCCGTGCGCAGTACTCGAGGGTGGCCTCGAGGCCTGGGGTGAACCGCTCGACTCCGGCTCCGTCAGTCCAGTCCACGTCCCGGCTGGCCCGATTCCATGGCCGGCCGATCGGTTCATCGACGCCGACGACATGGTCCCGGCGATCGCCGACGGGGCAGTTGCCCTCGACGCACGGAACGCCGAGCGATTTCGCGGTGAACCGAACGACATCGACCCCCGCCTCGGACACGTTCCCGGCGCGACGTCGTGGCCATGGGAATCGAACCTCGACGCTGACGCCCGATTCATGACATCGGAAACGTTGCGATCCAGATTTGCCGAGCTGGGAGTCGTCGATGGATCGAATCTCATCGCCAGCTGCGGTTCCGGCGTAACGGGCTGTCATGTGCTGCTGGCTGCCCGGGTCGCCGGCATCGACGGCGGCCGGCTCTACGCCGGCTCCTGGTCGGAATGGGCGGCGGACCCCGACCGCCCGGTCGAAACCTCGCCACCCGGCTGACATCTCGGGCGGTTCGCCCCCCTCGGTAAGCTGGTGTCCATGGAACTTCGCGCAAACAACGTCGCGCGCTTGAGCGGTGGCTCCTTCGATGTGCTCGTAGTCGGTGGCGGAATCAATGGAGCCGTTTCTGCGGCGGCACTCGCCGGTCGCGGACTCAACGTCGCGATCATCGATCGAGGAGACTGGGCCGGATTCACGAGCTCGGCGTCATCGAATCTCGCCTGGGGCGGCTTCAAATACCTCGAGAATTACGAGCTCAACCTCGTGCGCAAGCTGTCGATGTCCCGCAATCGTCTGCTGAGGGCGTATCCGTCGAACATCACCCAGGTCGGCTTTCTCGCTGCGCTCGATCACAGTTCGCCCTTCCCGCCCTGGCTTGCTGCCCTCGGTAGCTCGGCCTACTGGGCGATCGGAAATTTTCAGACCCACCGACCGCAGATTCTGGGCCCGGAGGAGATCAAGAGCGAAGAAGCGGTCATCGATACGACCAACGTTCGCGGCGGCGTCGAGTACTACGACGCCTACCTCCGCGACAACGACAGCCGGTTTGTGTTCAACTTCATACGACAGGCGATCGAGGCTGGCGCAGTGGCGGCGAACTACGTGGAACTCACCGGTGCCACCCGCACCGAGTCGGGGTGGGAGGTCGCGCTTCGCGACGTGGAATTCGACAATGAGTTCAATCTCACAGCGGGCGCGATCGTGAACGCGGCGGGCCCGTTCGTCGACGAGCTCAACCACGGGTGGAACAATCACACCGATCATCGAATCGTGTACTCGAAGGGCATCCATCTGGTCGTTCCCCAGCTCACGCCGAATGAGCGAGTGCTGGCTTTCTTCGACGACACCCAACGCCTGTTTTATGTGATCCCGATGGGTCGCAGGTCCGTCATCGGCACCACCGACACGCGCGTCGATTCGCCGTTCACCGAAGTAACCGACGAGGATCGCGAGTTCCTGCTCACCCAGATCAACTCGAGGCTGGACCTCGACACCCCTCTCAGCACGAACGACATCATCGCCGAGCGGTGTGGCGTCCGGCCGCTGGTCGTCACCAACGATGGCAACGATCGACGCGACATCGATTGGACAACGCTGTCCCGAAAACACGAGATCGACACGGATGGCGAGCGGCGCATCGTGACGGTCTTCGGCGGCAAGATCACGGATTGTCTGAATGTGGGCGAGGAGGTCGCCGAGGCGATCGGCTCGCTCGGGTTCGAGCTCGAGGCCGATCTGGGCGACTGGTATGGGGAGCCGGCCGAGGAAGTCAGGAACGACTTCATGGGGCAGGCCAAGCGGATGAAACTCGACGATCTCAGGCACAAAAAGGGCGTCGAGCCGCTCAGCGATCGACTCTGGCGACGCTATGGCCGGCGGGCGTTCGCCATGCTCGATCTCATTCGCGAAGACCCGCGGATGGGCGAGGACATTCTCCGGTCGGCCGACTATCTGCGAGCAGAGCTCCACCATGCCGCCAGACACGAGATGGTCACCCAACTCGAAGACTTCATGCT
The DNA here is from genome assembly GCA_051011575.1 of Acidimicrobiales bacterium. GTDB lineage: Bacteria > Actinomycetota > Acidimicrobiia > Acidimicrobiales > SHLQ01 > SHLQ01. The sequence continues at coordinate 22,141 of JBPCTR010000073.1, forward strand.
CCGCCGATCGAAGATCGATCTGGTCGTACGCGATCACCGAATCCGCGACGGAGAAGGGCTCGCCGAGGTCGCCGAGATTCTGTTCGGCGATCGCGGCTCTGAGAAGCTCGCCGCCTACCTCACTGCCGACGAGTCGGTCGCGGCCGGATCGGACTGAACTAGAGGTTGGCGATTCCTGCGATCGCGAGACCGATCGGTAGCGCCACCGCCGCGAGGATTCCCAGGATCAGTGCCACGACGATGAAGACTTTCGAGTCATCGGTCGGCGGATCGCCGCATCGGCCGATCGTTTCGTAGAGCGCACGAACCGGCTTGTCGGTTGTGAGGCGCACGCGATGCCGCGCCGTCGCCGCTCCCCGCACCACCACCCACGAAGCCGTGGCCGCGATTACCGACACGACGACCGCGGCGGTGACCTGCAGGAACCACTGGTTGAGCCCGGCGATCAGGATCTGCAGGCTCCCGAGCATCCAGCTGAGCACCGCTCCACCAAAGATGAAGGTCGGGACACCGAGCGGGTTCGTGTTGAAGGTCGGTTCGAGGCGCGCAGCCTCGATTCGGGCCCGTCGAAGCTTCGAGCGGAACGGATTCGAAAGGGAGGTGTTGGCCTCCCTGCGGGCATAGAGCCAATGGATGTTCTTGATCAGCCGTTTGAGATGCTGGCGAACGATGAACCGTGTCACCAACTGCACGAGAAAGCCGGCGACGTGGTTGAGCGGACCGATCGGAGCGTGGGTTTTCACCCCTCGGGCGCCGTTGCGGTCGAGGACTTCGAGACTACGGATCACGAGTTGATGGGCGGCGTCGAAGCGCTCCGGATGACCCAGCGGCCAGACCGATGACAGCTCGAGGATGATGTCGGCGTCGACCTCACCGGTTGCGCCGAGCTCGGCGAGCACGTCGGACTTGGCTCCGGCGTCGCTCTTTCGCACGAGTTGGAATGCATTGAAGCGCTCTTCGAGCTCGTCGAGCACGAGGTTGGGTTCGTCCATGGCGGTCGATGGTAATTGCGACCGCTACGGCGCGACGCATTGATCGCATCGACCGAAATGACGCCGCATGGCCGGTTCGATTCTTCCAGACTCCCTACGCTGCCGAGACGTACCGGTGCAACTACCCAAGGTGGTTCTCGATGAAGAGTCTCAGAGTGCGAGCAGCGATCGTGGCGATCAGCCTGCTGGCAGCAGCGTGTGGATCAAGCGACGGCGACGCAGACACCACGACCGCCGTTCCGACGACTCGGTCAGAGACCACCACGTCCGGGCTCGTGGACACCGCTGACACAGCTGAGCCGTCATCGCCCGGCGGCCCGACCGGCTTGACCGAAGCTGATCTCGTGGAGCGGGTAGCGGCCGGTTGGGGTTTCATCTGGGACGGTGCGTTCGATCGCCTCACACCGTTGTTCACGCTCGAATGTCGGTCCCAGATCACTGCAGCGGACTACGACGCGACCTTCGGCCAGGGACTCATCTTCCTCGAAGAGGCCGGCGTCGACGTCGACGCGATCGAAGTCGACGTCCGGGTCGAGGACTTCGTCGACGGTGAGTCGGCCGACACGATCTCAACCATCAACTTTCCCGGCGATGAACCCGACGAACAGAGCCCCGTTCTCTGGATCGTCGAAGATGGAGCATGGGTCCGCGCGGATTGCAGCGAACTCGCCGGCGTGGCTGCGCGCGGCACCGGTGGTCCCGTCGTGAGCCGCGATGTGGGCTCCAGCGACAACCCGGCGGGGATCGGCGGAGTGTTTGCTTTCGACGGATGGCGAGGCGGGATCATCCAGGTCGAGGACGCGGTCGAGGCAGGCTGGATCGCGGACTCAGACAGCCCGCCGGCCGGTTCGACGTGGGTGGCAGTCGTGTATGAGGCGCAACACCTTGGTACCGAACTCGGCGCCACGGAGCCCTTCATCGTCTACGCCGACGGAAATGCCGAATACAACAGCTTCGACAACGACTGTTTTCTTGATCCCACCGTCCTCGCGGACCGCGGAATACAAACGATCGCGAAAGCCATTCCCGGCGAGATCGTTCTCGCCTCGGTGTGTCTCGAGATTCCCGAGGACGAGGTCGAGGGAATCACCTACGTACTGTCGAACGCGTTCTCCATCGACTCCGACGTTCGGTACGTCGTCGGCGGTGCCGAGATCGATCCGCTCGAACCAGCGGAGGTCCCCGATCTCGACATCACGGCCGGTGCGATCCCATTCGGCGAAGTTCACGAGTTCGATGACCAGTGGACCGCGACCGTGGTCACGGTGGTCGACGGCGTGGCGGAGGGATTGATCAGCGAGTTCGCCGGACCTCCGCCGGCGGGTTCGACTCACGCTGTGGTCATCTACGAGGCCACGTATTCCGGCTCGGATGCGGACACGCTCGACCCATTCCTCGCAGAGGCGTTTGGCAGCGGTGTGTACACGACGATCAACTCGTTGTGTTTTGTCGACACCGTGGTCGCGAACGAGGCGTACGGGGTGAGCCTCGAGTTCGAGGTTCCGGCCGGCCACACCTACCGCGAGACCTCGTGTGTGACCGTTCCGGTCACCGAGCTTGGCGACCTGGTCGTGTCACTCGACAATGTCTTCAGCGCGACATCAGAGGCGCAACTGTTCGCTCCCTAGGTATTGGCCAGCGGTGCGGGGCGGGCTTGTGTTGACGGCTCGCCAACGAAGTCGCGCCGCACATCGCGCGAAGCCAGTCGAGCCAGAATGACGGACGCCACCACGGTTCCGCCGACGCCTCCGATGATCAGTGCCCGATCGGCGACCGCCAACCCGTACACAACCCAGATGGCCGCTTCGCTCACCGCCATGTTCCATGTGGCCGAGGAGACTCCGACCGCCGTGTGCGACCGAATGACGCTCAGCGCCGCTGGGCCGAACTGCGGACCATAGGCGAGGCCCAGGGCCAGCCCGACCGCGGGCCAATCCGCTGTTGCAAGGACTGTCAGTAGCGCTATCGACGTGGCCGCGGCGCTGGCGACGAGGGGGCGCAAGATTCGGGAGCCGACCAGCGCGCGTAGCTGTAGTGCCACCACGAGATACACGAGCATTCCACCCACCGAGACCGGCACGAGGCCCCATAGTCGGCCATTGAGCGCGTAGCTGAGCCATCCCACGTTCATAGCGAAGCTGACCCCGACCCAGGGTGCGGACACACCATCGGTGACCCTCGTCCGGTGCAGCCGCGTGATCTGCGGCACGATCATTCCAATACCGAGCAGATTGGCAACGATCAGTAGTGGTACCAATAGCAGTTCCATCACGCCTCCATCGATCTTGGTAAGGAGCTATACCCATTACGCTCCTGCTGAGATGTAAGGTTCTATCGTGCATTAACACCTTGCACAACCTTTTTTGCTGTTATCCTTGAGTCATGTATCTGACGTCGGTGACACAGTCGGAGATCCGAGCCACCCTGGAGGTGGTCATGGAGGTGGCGAACGAGCTGAGCGACGGCGATCCGGACCTCCGAGCACTGCTGAGCGACGCTGGATTCAGTCGGGCGACACAGGCATCAGCCGCTTCGGTCGATCGGCTCGCCGCTCGGATGCGGTTGCTGGTTCCCCTGTTGAACCGACTCCCGAATCCCGATCTCGATCCGGCCGAGGCGATGGCAGAAGTCAACGAGGGGCTCACCGAGCTTCCGATCTCGCCGTCGATTGCCGAGCACAACGGAACCGGCCCCCACATCCACTGGACCCCGGCCACCGCCCGATTCGATGATCAGGTCATGTCTGATGTGCTCATGGCGCTTGCCCAGGAACTCTGCGACAACAGCACCGACCGGTTCGGCCAATGTGGGGCCACAGACTGCTCACACCTGTTCTACGACAACACCCGCAACAACTCCCGCCGTTTCTGCAGCGACCCCCGATGTGCGAGCCGAACGCACACCGCCGACCACCGAGCCCGACGACAGGTGTCGAGTGACAAGGCGTGATCAGGCCGGGGTGAAGGCGCCGCGAAAGCGAATCGCAACCGGACTCCGGAGCGCCGTGTCGAGTCGACGGCGATCAGCGGAGCTGCCCGCGTAGTAAAGATCCTGCAGTTCGAGAACCTCGGCGTTCGATTCCGGGGCGGGCGTGCGCTCGACCGGATCTCCCGGGTGGATCCTGCCCTCGGTGATCACTCTCGCATACCAGCCGGGTCGGCGAGCATCTCGAAATCGACGAATCCAGTCGCGTTCGTTCATGACCGCACTGAACTTGTTGCACGGGATCCGGGGGCTGGTGACCTCGAGCACGACCGCACCGATGATGTAGCGATCTCCCACACGAACAGGGTCGGGTCCAAAGCTCGAGAGCACAAGGTTCTCGCCGAAGGCACCCGGAGCCAGCTCGCGGCCGAGCTCCGATTCCCACCACGCCGTGTCCTCGGCGGAATACGCATACACGGCTTGATCGATCCCACCGTGGTTGGCCGTGTCGACGATCGTGTCGCCAACCAGCCCGAGCGCCGTGAGGTCGACGCGTTCCACCGACGTCTTTCGGATCCCGGTCGATGCGACCCGATCACCGATCGAAATGGTCGTGGGGGTGGCGGTCTGGACTGAGACGACGTGCATACCCCGACCGTATGCGCTCAGTAGAGGCGATACGGGTCGACCACCGTTGCGAATTCTGCAGCGGCTATCCGTCGGGCCGGGATGAGATCGGCGAGCGCGCCACCCCTCTCGATCGTCTCGCGTACGTCGGACGAGCCGGTGAGACGATCGAGCCATTCGGGCCGGTCGATCAGTTCTTCTGCGGCGACCTGTTGGAGCAACGCGTCGAGGAGGTGGAGACCAAGCTCGGTCGGTCGAATCGTCGCGGCATCGGTCACGACGAGTCGAAGCCCGTCGATCTCCTTGTCGAGGTGCAGCGGCTCGACGGAGATCACCTCGCTCAGTCGGGGTGTGAACGTGAGCGGCTCGATCGCCACACCCGGGAGTTCGAGTCTGAGTAGATCATCGAGAAGCGCCTCGGCGTCGACACGGGGAGCACCCACGAGCTCGAAGGGCGTCGGTGTGCCTCGGCCGAGGCTGATCGTGGTCGCCTCGAGCAGCACGGTGGCCGGATACAGCAGAGCCGTCTCGGACCGTGTGATCGCAGGGCTGGGCTCGATCCAGGGTTGATCGGTTGGCCAGCCAGGTTCGCCCGACCACCCGTCGATCAGCACAACCTGAAGATCGAGGTCTCCGAGTCCCGGCAACCACTGTTCGCCCTTGATTGCGTGGGCGAGCTCGGCTGGTGTGAGCCCATACCGCTCGGCGATGGGATACATACCAACGAACGACTCGAACTCTTCTCCCCTCATGTCCCCACCGACCACATCACCGAGGGGATTCGGTCGGTCGAACACCACGAAGGTGACGTCGAGTTCGGCAGCCGCCTGCATCGCCAGGCCCATCGTCGAGATGTAGGTGTAGTACCGAGCTCCGACATCCTGGAGGTCGTAGAAGAGGACATCGAGATTCTCGAGCATCGCGGCGGTGGGTTGTCGGGTGTCGCCATACAGACTGTGCACGGGTACGCCGGTGGCCACGTCGACGCTGTCCGGCACGTCTTCGCCCGCGTCGGCGGTGCCGCGTACGCCATGTTCGGGTCCGAACAGCGCGACGAGCTCGACGTTTTCTGACGCCGCCAGCAGGTCGGCGACGTGTCGATCACCGACCATCGAGCTTCGATGTGAGATCAGCCCGACGCGAGCGCCCGACCACGACACGAAGTCGGTGTCGGCCGCGACGGCGGCGCCGACGCGCACCGTTGCACGCGGTGCAGTGGTCGAGGTCGTCGGGTCGAGGGCGGTTGTCGAAGCGGCCGGTCGGCTTGTCGAGGAAAGGCTGGCAACGGAGTCGGCTTCGTTCGATCCGGCGCACGCCGATGCGACGAGTGCCGCGCACCCGACGATCGATCCCCACCTGGATTTCACGCTGATGCGGTGACCTGTTCCTTGGCGTCGACGACGTCGTGATCGATTCGCAGCTCCGATGCACCATCGGCGATCCACTGACCAGCCCGACGCGCGGGTACCAGAAGGACCATCGCGGCCAGACCGTCGAGCCAGTAGTGGTTGCCCGTCACGGCTACGACCACGAACGTGATCAAAAAATGGATCGGTCCGAGCCAACGCCAACGACTGGTCGATTCCGCCACGGTCGCCCAGCCGATCAGCGCGGCCCACGCGACGTGGATTGATGGCATCGCCTGCAGCTGGCCCGCGATTCCCCGGCCCAACGCTCCGTAGACCGACTGTCCATACGCCAGTCCCGAGTCGATCATGCCGGTTTCGGCGGTCAGGCGGGGCGGGGCGACGGGGAGCAGCTGGATGAGCAAACAGGCCGCCGTGATCAGCGCGAGGGTGTTGCGCCATTTCGAGTAGCCGGGACGGTGCCGGGCGAACAACCAGACGAGAAAGATTCCCATCGCCGGCACGTGGGCGCCGGCGTAATAGATGTTCGCGACCTGGGTCCAGAACGAATGGGGGAGAAGGGCGTTCTGCCAATCGAGCTCGTTCGGTAACCGGAGCGCCCGTTCGAGCTGCCAGAGCTGGGCGCCGCGGTCGATGGCCTCATCGATGCCGAGGAGTGAGATACGTCCGGCGAGTTGCCAGAGCGAATACAGAACGGAGACGATCGCGGCCTCGCCAGTGAACGCGGCGAGCGTTGATCGTTCTGGGCGAGCGCGCCACGAGGCGACGCCGAAGCACACGGCGAGCACGAGGCCGTATTCCCAGGGGAGCCACATCACCTGTGACCGTATCGTCGATCGGCGGGATGCTCCCAGCAGGAACACCCGGGTCGTTTAGCCGCTACGCAACCAGAGGTCGGTGTCGATCACGTTCTCACCACTGAGGCGGCGAGCTTCATTGGTGATGTCGCTGACCGCTGCCAGGAATGTTTGGCTTGGCTGAACGAACTCGAGGCCGTACCGGAACTTTCTCTTGTTCTCCGGAATCGAGAACTCGTTGCGGACGATCGCGGCAGTCTCGGAGTCGTTGATTTTCACCTTCAGAACCTGACCGCGCTTGAGGCCTTCGGACTTCGACGCGATGACCGAAGCCCCGAACTGCGACAGATCGGCGGCGGGAAACTCTGCGTTCTTCGCGCGTCCGAGCATTCCCTGCTTGGGAATCCAGACGCCGATCTCGCAGTCGGCGACGAAACGGCGGGCAATTCTGCGGTCCACACCTGCAGAATCGGATCGTCTGGCCAGTAGTTGAGCAAAACAGGTCAGGCGAACCGGGTCCGAAGGACTGCTTTCTGCACCTTCCCCATCGTATTTCGGGGCAGTTCCTCGACAAACTCGTACCGCCGCGGATGTTTGAATCGGGCGAGCTCGGTATCGATGGCATGGCGAAGCGGGGCTTCGTCGGTCATCGAGTCGGTGGCGATCACTGCGATCACGGCTTCTCCGAGATCGTCATCTGGCACGCCGACGACGGCGCTCTCGATCACGCCCTCGACCTCGTCGAGCAACGCCTCGATCTCACGGGGGTACACATTGAGCCCGCCAGATATCACCATGTCGCTCGAGCGGCCTTCGAGGGTGAGACGACCCTCGGCATCGCGTGTACCGACGTCGCCGGTGATGAACCAGCCGTCGTGGGTCTCGGCCTCGGTCTTCTCGGGGAGCCGCCAGTAGCCGGCGAACACATTGGGTCCTCGAACCTCGACCACGCCCGACTCGCCTGGCTCGCACACGCCGCCATGATCGTCGACGATTCTCACGTCGACCGCCGGGAGTGGGAAGCCAACCGTCCCCGGAACCCGGTCGCCGTCATATGGATTCGAGGTGATCATGCCGGTTTCGGTCATGCCGTATCGCTCGACGATCGCATGACCGGTTCGATCTGTGAAGTCTCGGTGCAGCTGAGCGGTCATGGGTGCCGACCCGGAGGTGAAGAGGCGCATGGAGGCGGCCAACTCCGAGGTGAAGCGTGGGTCGGCGAGGAGGCGGCTGTAGTGGGTGGGCACACCCATCATGACCGTCGACTCGGGTAGTCGGTCGAGGGCGGCATCGACATCGAAGCGATCGAGGAAGTGCACTGTGCTCGCGTTCAACATGGCGGTGTGGAGCGCGACGAACAGTCCGTGCACGTGGAAGATCGGCAGTATGTGCAACAGAATGTCGCCGGGCACGAAACGCCAGATCCGATGCAGGGTCAGCGCGTTCGACGCGAGATTGGCGTGGGTGAGCATCGCTCCCTTGGATCGTCCGGTCGTGCCCGACGTGTAGAGGATGGCGGCCAGGTCGTCGGCCAACCTCGTCTCGACCGCCGCCGAAGGTGGCGTGTTGTCGGCCTCCGCGGACAGCTCGTTCATGGTCGTCGCTGGAACATCGGAACCGTAGGAAGGCTGCTCGGGCTCGTGTACGAAGAGTGCGGGGCCGGAGTCATCGAGGAAGAACTCGACCTCGGCGGCGACGTAATTGGTATTGAGAGGCACGAACACGGCACCCGCGCGTAGACAGGCCAGATACAGCGCGACCGCATCGATCGACTTCCGGTTCTGTACGACGACGCGGTCGCCGGGTGTGACTTCGCGATTTCGAAGGACGCCGGAGAACCGAGCAGAGCGGTCGTCGATGTCGCGATAACTGACGGCCTCGCCCGTGGTCGGAACAAGAAACGGCTGGTCGAGCGCGCCACCGAACTGGGCGCGGAGCAATTCGTAGAGGTTGCCGTTCACCCCGGTTCGCATCGGTTGCGGAGTTCTCCGATGCCATCGATCGTCATGACCACCTCCGAGCCGGGAGCGAGGAACTCCTGGGGAGTTCGGGCGTTACCGACTCCGCTCGGAGTGCCGGTGGCGATCAGGTCGCCTGGCTCGAGCGTGATGATCGTCGAGAGATCGGCGACGAGCTCGGGCACGGTGAAAAGCAGCTCGTCGGTGTTCGAATCCTGCTTGGTGACGCCGTCGACCGTGGTGTGAACCCGCAGGCCACTTCCGTCGCCGAGGGTGTCGGTGGTGGTCATGACCGGCCCGACCGGTGTGCTGTGCTCGAACGTCTTCCCGGCGAGGAACTGTTTGGTGCGGCGCTGGAAGTCGCGCATTGAGGTGTCGTTGAGGATGGAATAGCCCGCAACATGGTCGAGCGCCTGGGCGGCGTCGATGTTGCGACCTTCGCGACCGATCACGA